>JAAYYB010000207.1 GCA_012515615.1 Fibrobacter sp. | reverse complement strand
TATGCGGACCGCCTCCCGTTTAAAGGAAGCATCATATTTCTTTCTTGTTTTCTTGGACATGAACACACCCTCCATGAATAAAAATATTTTGGTAATAGGTGTGTCCACCAATTCGGGTACAATTCATGGGAGGCTATGCGTGATGCTTTACGGCTGCCTGAAAATTCATCCGCAAATATTCAGTCAAAAGACATCGACGTTCTAAATAACACACTGTTCATCTCTTTCCAAAGGCGTGAAGATGATGCCGGCTGGGTGAATCATGTGTATAGTTCCTCTGATGGTGAATACTGGACACAGTCAGATCAGGGATTGTCTCCAGCAGTTAATTCATTTGCTGAAAGCAATGGCGTGTTTTACGCCGGAACTCAGGATTCAGGCGTTTTTATCTCTACTGACAATGGAAATAATTGGAAAAGAACAAACAAAGGCTTTGACGCCCGCATTTCAGATCTTGTTTCCACCAGAGGCATTGTTATGGCAGGTACCGATGATGGAGCTTACATAACAGGGGATAGGGGAAAGACGTGGATCGAGGTAAAAGAAGGGCTGAAAAACAGCAGAATCCGTTCACTGAATGCCAATGAAACCTATATTTTTGCCGGAACGGAAGGGGCTGGAGTTTACCGCATTCCGATTCAGGAACTTTCAGCTTTAGATGTTAAAAAGAAACCGGCCTTTTCAGAACATGATCCGGTATGGGCGCTTTCTGCTGCTCATGGGTTGCTCAGTGTGGGCTTCAGTGTTAATACTCGGGAGCAAGTGCGTGTGGATCTTTACAACCTGAGCGGAAAACACATAGCCGCAATCGCAAATAAGTCTTTTCCTGAAGGTAAACACATATTAAAATGGGATACTGCGACTCTGGCCAACGGATGCTATTTCGTAAAAATTAAGTGTAAATCTGATAAGTACCGGAATTCATTGATGTTTATTAAGCAGTAAGTACTGGTTGAATAGCAAAACTTTAGATCAGGATTGCCGGCTGGCGTATTGTTGCCTGTTTTCACGGCTGCAGGGAAAGCCCGGTGAGCCGGGCTTTGTGCGATCGCAATAACTACGGTCTGTAACCTCTCATTTTCCTCTGAAAAGCCTGCCAGTTGCGCGGGCGCGGAACAGATTCTGCTTTTTCAGGTTCCGGATAGTCAAAATCGGGATATTTTTTTACATCGAATTTTTTACCTGTGAGATATTCTATCCTCTTGAGAAACTTCTTCTCCTCATCATCGACAAATGTAACCGCTGTGCCTGTTTCCTCGGCCCGTCCGGTGCGGCCGATGCGGTGGATATAGTCTTCGGCAAATGCCGGGGTGTCAAAATTAACTACGTGAGAAATTTTGTCGATATCAAGACCACGGGCGGCGATATCGGTTGCGACAAGAACCTTGAATCGGCGCTGTTTAAAATCATCAAGTGCCTTCTTGCGCTGAGACTGGGACCTGTCTGCATGAAGAGCCGCCGAGCTGACCCCGTTCTGTGCAAGACGGCGGGCAATTTTGTCTGCGCCATGTTTTGTGCGGGAAAAGACAAGCATCGTCTCGATCGGTTCTTTCTTAAGGATATGAACAAGCAAATCAAGCTTTGTATTCTTGGCCGCAACATAAAACTGCTGGTCAACAGTGGAAACCGGAGTGTTGGGTGAGCCGATCTCAACCAGTACCGGTTTTTTCTGAATACCGGAAATAAGTTTTTTAATATCCGGAGACATCGTGGCTGAAAAAAGCAGTGTCTGACGATCTGTTGGAACATAGCTGATGATTTTGCGGACATCATGGATAAATCCCATGTCAAACATCCTGTCCGCCTCATCAAGCACAAGAACATCGACTGCACCCAGACTGACACTTCTGCGGTTGAGATGGTCCAGAAGACGTCCGGGGGTTGCGACCACAATATCGCATCCCTTTCTTAACGCACGCACCTGATTTTCCAGACTGACTCCTCCGTAAACACATACGGTACGCACGGGAGTGCTGGAGCCGTAAGTCTTTATTGAATCTTCTATTTGAAGCGCAAGCTCACGGGTAGGGGTGAGGATCAGTGCAAAAGGATGAACATACTTGTCACTGTCAGGACACTGGGTCAGCTTGTTCAAGATCGGAAGTACAAAGGCTGCGGTTTTGCCGGTGCCGGTCGGGGCACATCCGATAACATCTCTTCCCTGTAAAGCAGGGGGGATCGCTTTCTGCTGAATCTCGGTGGGATTGTCATAACCTGAATCGTAAATGCCCTGCATAATTGATTCGTGCAGGCCGAATGATAAAAAAGACATATAATCCTTTGGATTAAGGTGGGTGACACGCTGCATTACAGATGTTTTAAGCAGAAGAGCAGATCGTGAAAGTCCGGTCGGTTAACAAATGCTGATTTCATCAGAGAGCGGGTCTTGCCCCTGCCTCCTGGCAGGGATACTTTATTTCTTTTACGGTATCAATATAACTGATGTCACTAAAGACTGGAAGAGAATACGGATTTGGGGAAGAAATAGTAATGTCGGGGGTAAAAGGTGATATATAAAAAAAAGGGAGAGATCTCCCTTTTTTTTTGGTGTGCGACTTGTTGCTTGTGACTTTTTTACCTGTTATACTCCTGCAACGCATCTGTGTTAATAACCTTCAACTCAACGCGCCTGTTGACCTTGCGGCCTTCTGCGTTGCTGTTTGATGCCTTAGGCAGGTCCGGGCCGTATCCTCTGGCCGTAAGCCTCTGGATAAGTGACGGAGCTTCGCTGACCAGATAAGAACGAACCGACTCACCTCTTAACTGGCTGAGCAAGATGTTTTGATTATACCTTCCAATATTATCGGTGTGCCCACCAACCTCAATAAGCAGTTTGGGATATTTCTCAAGCATCTTGCCGATTATTTTAAGGTAGGGTCTGGAGTTGATAGATATTTCTGTTTTCCCGCTTTCAAAATAGACCGCATCGAGAATCAGCATACCTGTTGACAGAAGCTGTTGTTCTGCCTCTGAACGCTTTGATTTTTCCTCTTCAAGTTTCTTTTTCACCTCAATAAGAGAGTCGGCCAGGGCAATAGAATCTCTTCTGGTCTTCTCTGCGAGCTTCTGGGCGACAAGGGTCAGAGAATCGGCACGATGCTGCTGGGCAAGGGAGTCTTCATAGGCTTTCTTTGCCAGAGCGCTTGAGCGTTCTTCAAGATCTTTGGCTTTCTTTTGCAGTTCTGCTTTTTCATAAGCCTCAGACTGTGCCTTCTCTGAGGCTTCTCTGCGTTTTCGTGCCAGCACATCAACCGAAAATGTCATCGAACCGAAAAGTCTGTACTTCTCAAGTGCGTATATGGCGGGATCAATTGTTCGCTTTTCTGAAAGTGCAATGTCTGATCCGAAGCCAAATGAAACAAAATAGGGAGTTCTGATTGTAAAGGATGGAGTGATCCATAACGGGTCCTGCAATATCTGCACATCGCTGAGATATGTACGGGAGTTCAGCTCTACGCCAAGGCTGAAGTATCGTGCAAATATGCCCTGAATACCGGCCGAGAGAAGCATAAGATCCTGCCCCTCTTCAACAGATGTGACAAAAGCCTGGTTGAGCATAAACTTGAAGTTGTTTTTCTCATTGCCCAGAATAAGGCTTTCAATCAATCTGCCCATCATGTCATAACCGGTTCTGGTTTCAAAATAGTTGTACCCGTCAGCAAAGTTATTGTTGATCTGGTTTGCAGATGTCCCGCCGATCAATACAAACTGCGCTCCAAGCCTGAAAGGTGCTTCGGCAGGAAGCGGCAGCATTCCCTGAATACCACCGGAGATTGAGCCGATTCCTGATCCATGAGAGTAGTCATAACCGTTTAAACCAAACAGGGAGAGATTTGCAAAGAGTTCAATATGGTTGCTGGGTGCAAAAGAAAAGGCAAATGTACCGGTGCCGACATTTGTACCTGCATTAGGTGCTTTTATAATTATCCTGTCCTGCTGATACCAGCTTCCGGAAACATTTACAGTCAGACGGCCTGTTCCCTGTGATTCTCCCGACAGAGTCTGGGTCAGCCCTCTAAGTCCGCTGAAAGTCATTGTGAGTGGTATCTGAGTTGCGTCGATCTCCCTTGAAAAGGAGAACGAAGCTGTGAGCAGGAGTACTGCCCCAAGGTATGGAATAGTGGTCTTGAGAGAGCGTGGAGTTGACATAGTGGCTCCTTTAAACGTGTAACAATAGTCCGTATAGTAAATATTTATCGTGGAGATCTAAAAGTTCAAATGATCTGCCGGCTGGGTCCCCGGTATTCTTCTTTCCTTAAAAACGAAAATAGCTGTTTAGCAGATAGAAGTACAAGTGGAATTGAGGTTAAGAGGTTCACCCTTCGACAAGGAGCTCTGGGTGAGCGGAAGGAAACTGAACGATGAACGCTGAACGTTGAACGATACAGGGGCGCCGGGTTACCCCGGTGCCCTGTTTCGAGAAATTATGCTGCTTTTCTGCGCCGTTCCTCTTCATCTCTGTCGATTTTTATCTCTTCTTTACGGACTTCTCCTTTCACCTTTTCCTCTTCTATTCTTGCCTCTTTCCTGATGTTGACCTCTTCTTTGGTGACCGGCCGTTTTGTTACCTCTACGTGTTCTTCAGAAATAGGAATTGTAACCTCTTTTTCTCCTATAGGTTCTGCTTTTCCTGTTGCCTCAGAAACCGGTCTGCGTTCGATAATCACTTCTTCTTTAGTGACAGGAACAGAAAACTGCTTCATTTCGGTATGAACAACTTTTCTTATATGGACTTCACCTTTGGGCCGTACTACTTTCTTTGCTTCAAGCTCTTCCTCCCGAACAGGAATCGTGGCCTCTTCTCCCAAAGTTACACGATCATATTCGTTCCATCCTTTGTACTTCTCATCTTTCCAGCCCTCCAGATCTTCCCGGTGCTGTTTAACGGTTATGCTGTCGGGTCTGGTTTCCAGAATATCATCGTACCGGATTGTGAAGTCTTTAGGAAAAAAGAACCCTTTTTCTATCGTGAGATAATCATCTGCCATATCTACAACTTTTCCCAGCTTATCGCCTTCGATATCGTAGGCTGTCGTACCCTCATGAAGATTTGGATACTTATTGAAGAATTCATTCTTTTTTAACATAGTGCACTCCTTTGCCGACTATTACTATGTGTCCGCATTAAAATTACGGGCCAGGATGGGGTTGTAGTCATGGCATAGGTCACAAGTTGCAAGTTGCAAGTCACAAGAGTAATAGTAAGAGTTCCCTGGGCTGCCATACCTGATAGAAGAGGGTCAAATTTCTGACCAGCCTGAAGGACTGAATTAAACCAGCGAAGGGCAACGCCCTGGTGAAGGGCAACGCCCTTGGCAAGTCACATTCCGGTAGAGACGTCCGGCGGACGTCTCTTTTCCATAACGGAATTACAAGTCACAAGTTGCATGTTACAGGTTACAGAAATCGGAGAAAAAAACTGGGTTTTAGGCAGGGAGGAAGATAAATCCCTTGTTAGAGATGTCTCTAACAAGGTTAAAAATCAAAAAAGGGTTCCTGAAGCACTGTTATCCGGTCTCTGTCAATGTTAAAGAACAATTTCTGCCTTGGTTCTTTTAGAGTGTTTCTTTTTCAGATTTTTGTCTTTCCCTGCTGCAAAAATCACTTTGACGGTACTGTCTTTTTTCAGGACAGTGTCCCTGCTGTCACCGCTATCAAGTGGAATAGTGAAGGAAAGAGTTGTTATACCGTCTTTCTCGGAACAGCTTCCGGAGATGATGTTATCTTTGCCGCCGATAAGAGTGTCTGCCTCGTGCTTGTATGTTCCGCTTCCGAAGTGGTCGCTGATCACCGGATTTTCCGGATGAGCATACCCGATGATAATATTGGCATCTTTCATCGCCTTTGATGGGTTAAACCCCACAGATACCCATCCACTGGTTTTGAAAGAAAGAGAGCCTTTGAGGTTCTCTCCATCGATTCCGTAAACAAATGTAAATCCGTCTGCGGTGATGGTCTTTACTTCTGTTTGGGTACTTTCGGGTATTTCCTCCTGGGCAGATATATTTGTGAACAAGAACATTAAACCTATGATAAACAGTTTTTTCATGTTACCGCCTGTCAGGCTTTTTTTGTTTAGGGAAAAAGTTGGCTTTAATCCAGCTGAAGTTAAGGTAAACATGCACAATGACCGCTGATAAAAAGCCCAGACCCGACCATTTGTGCATCAAATTGAAAAGTTCGTAATCACCCAGGCCAAACCACATAAACAGGCCACTAAGGGCCTGTATGAGAAACGTCAGCGCTGTTATGGGATTTACAATCTTGAGCAGAGAGGTTTTTTTCATTTATTATGCAGCCCCTCAAGCTCCCTTAAGAGCAGCTTCAACACCTTTTGAAAACTCAGTGGGAATGGTGGTCATGCGGGCTGCAAGTTCCTTATCAAACATCAGCAGGGCGCTTGTGTCCTTGCCAATGAATTTCAGTTGGGCAATCATGTCGGTGTCATTTTCTTCTTCCTCAATCTGCTCTGTAACGTACCAATGGAGGAAAATTTCGGTGGCATTATCTTTTTCCTGCCTGGCGGTCTCAACCAGATCGTTGATACACTTAGTGATGAACTGCTCGTGTTCATAGGTCTGCTCAAACATGCTCAGGGGTGTACCAAACTCAACCGGAGGCTGTTTTATAGTTTGGAGGCTTACTTTCCCGCCTTTACGCAAGATGTACTCGTAAAATTTCATCGCATGGAACATTTCTTCATGAAACTGCACCATGAACCAGTTCGCTATGCCTTTCAGTCCCATTGATTGGCAATAAGCAGACATGGACATGTAGAGGTAAGCAGAGTAGAACTCATTATTGACCTGTGTGTTCAGTGCTTTTTCCATTTTTTTTGAAAGCATGGCAAATGCTCCTATAATTGTTTGGGAAAGTGATATTTGTTTTACAGATAATTTTCAGGCATCTCAATTTGTTTACCAGACCTCTGTAATATAATATGCTAATTTAAAAGGTGTGTGGAAAGTCGATAGTCGATAGTCACTTTTGGGGAACTTTGAAATGTGGATGGAGATGGGAACAGGTGCTGAACAGCCAGAAAGTGACGTCCCCGCTTTGGTTTCGGCATGGTAAGAAACCGATCTTTCGCCCTCGGAAACCGATTTTCTGAAAGTTCGCTGAACTGAACTCTGCTTTATCTGGTTTGGTTTTTGTAATGATTCTATTGGTAGTGTGACTCGTGAAAGGAGATATCATGCAGAAAATTACCCCTAATCTATGGTTCAATAATAAGGCAGAAGAAGCTGTGAACTTTTATGTGTCTGTATTTAAAAATTCGGAAATCCTGAATATTTCTCACTATACCAAAGCCAGTGCTGAGGTATCCGGTATGCCTGAAGGATCTGTGTTAACCGTGGAATTTGTAATTGAAGGGCAAAAATTCTTAGCCCTGAACGGCGGACCGCAGTTCAAATTCAGCGAGGCGGTCTCATTTATTATTAATTGCAATACTCAGGATGAAATTGATTATTACTGGAACAGGTTAACTGAAGGCGGGGATGAAAATGCGCAGGTTTGCGGTTGGCTTAAAGATAAATATGGCCTCTCCTGGCAGGTGGTCCCCACAATTCTCGATGAGATGCTCAGCGATAAATCGGAAAAAGGGGAGAGGACGATGGAAGTATTTCTGAAGATGAAAAAAATCGAAATTGAAAAACTGAAACAGGCATATATGAGCTGATTTGCGTTCAGGGTTGGCAGAGAGACGTCCGCCGGACATCTCTACCGGCATTTGATTTGACCAGGGCGACCAGGGCGCTGCCCTTCGCTGGAATAATTTAAACTCTTACTCTTAACTTGCGACTTTTTTGTTTTACCAGGGCGTTGCCCTTCGCTGGATTAAATCAGCCTTTCAGGCTGGAGAGGAATTTGGCCCGTTTCTATTAAATTTTAACGGCAGGGATGTACCCCTTTGACACTCTTTCTCAAACTCTTACTCTTAACTTGTGACTTGTGACTTACCTGCTGCTCACTCCTCTTCTCTCAAGCAGCGTCCCGCCTTTAAGGTACAAATCGGTTATGGCGTTGGCGTACACAACCTCCGAGCGCGCCTCGTCAAGCTGTGCCTCAATCTGATCTCTCTGCGCCTGAAGCACCATATACTCGGTTGATCTGCCTACAGCCAGTTTCTCCTGCTCTGCACTTACCCTCTGGTCCTGAAGCTCCCTGGCGACTTTCGCGGCTTCAATCTGCTGAAGCGCCCGTCTGGATTCCTCCCAGGCAGACCTGATATCAAGCTCAATCAGTTTGTTCAGGTTGGCTATCGACATATCAATTCTTTGACTTGAAAGAGTCGCTCTGCGGTACTTCTGGCGTTGGGCACCATTGGTAATGGGGAGGGAGAGATTCAATCCGGCATCAATGCCGTAATCGCTTTTAGAGCCCATTGCCTCTCTAAAGGAGCCGGCATAAGCGGTTCCGGAAAGCGAGATGAAGAAGTCGAGCTTTGGAAGCAGTCCGTTGCGGGTTTGAGCTATTTCTAACTCTCCCTTACGGGCCAGCAAATTTGCCTGGCGGAGGTCCGGACGGAAATTGCGGGCAGCTTTTAAAATCTCCTCCAGATTACCGGTTGAATCTGGAGGCGGGGGAGTGTCTGATAATGACACTTGATCTTCCCAACCCACTGAACTGTCTGAAATTAGATAAGATAGCTGAAGTTTTTTCTTAATATGCGCAGTCCTGGCGTCGATAAGGTTTTTCTTCCTTGATGCAGCCTCAGCTTTAACGATTGCGAGATCAAGCTGAGCCACTTTTCCAGCTTTGAGCTTTTCCTCTGTTTCATAGAGCAGGCGTTCAACAAGTTCGAGCGACCGCTGATGAATCCGGACCTCTTTTTCCGAGAGGTACAGATCCCAGTAGGCTTTTTCCACATTGGCCATGAGCTGCTGAGCGTATCCTGCCAGTTCTTCCTGTGAGATCTCCAGATCCACTGCAGCCTTGCGTACAGGGGCCAGGTTAGTCTTCAAACCTCCATTCTGAAGCAGGGCCTGAGTGAAGGAGAGTTGAACCGTGCGCTGGTTCCTTGATGGTCCGGTTTCGGTGCTTGCGGAGAGGGTCGTGCCTGTGGGAAAGTATTCTGAAACCCCCAGAGTTCCCTTGAAAGATCCATCTGAAGAATCAAAGTGCCTGCCTAATGATGCGTTTATAACCGGCTCGAACCGGTATGCATTCTCCTTTACATAGGTTTTGGCTATATCGACATCGATTCTATCTATCTGCACCAGGGGATTGCTTTTCATGGCAAGGCTCAACGCCTGTTGCAGGGAGAGTGAGCCGGCGTTGGAATTTTCAGTGCCGGATCCGGAGAAGACAGAAAAAAATATGAGTGCGGAAACTGCACCGGCAAGAGGAACTTTTGAACTTGCAGGATCATGCTTTTCCCTTTTTTGTCTCCTGCGATGTATCTGCTCTTCCACAATCGAATAAATTACAGGAATCAGTAAAAGTGTAATAAGTGTTGATGCGATAAGCCCGCCGATAACAACTCTTGCCATAGGTGCCTGAGCCTCTCCGCCGTCACCGACGCCAAGGGCGAGAGGAAGCAGTCCCAGGGTGGTTGTAGATGCGGTCATCATTATCGGCCTGAGGCGTCTGATTCCCGCTCTTATAATCGCTTCGTGCAACTCAACATTCTCTTCACGCCTCAGCCTGTTGATATAGTCAATGAGTACTATTGCGTTGTTAACAACTATACCCGCAAGAATTATACACCCGATAAACGCCTGCACCGAAAGGGGGGTCCCGGAGAGGTACAGGATTGCCACAACTCCTATGAGGGCAACAGGTATTGAGAAGAGTACAATAAAAGGGTCCTTGAAAGACTCAAATTGAGCCGCCATCACGAGAAACACCAGTCCGATTGCCATGATAATTCCTATCATCAGTTCCCGGAAAGCTTTCTGCTGCTCTTCGTAATCGCCTCTTATCAAAATTGCGAACTCAGGCGGGGTTGAAATGTTTCTGATTTTTGTGCGCACGTCCTCCACTATCGAACCCAGATCTCTTCCTGAATAATTAGCGGTGACAGTCAGGATGCGTTCCCTGTCACGTCTCTCAATCTGAACCGGGCCCGAGCTCAGCTCAGAAATAACAACGGTTTGCAGAGGAACAGACTGACCTGATTTATTCACCAGAGAAAGATTGTGGAGCTGATCTGTATGCATCCGGTCTTCTTCTGCGAGTCTTACAAGTACTGTGTATTCTTTACCGTTCTGGCGCACAGTTGTGGCGTTAGTGCCTCCCATAGTGGTCTGAATAGCATTCCCTATCTGTGATGCTGTAAAGCCAAGGTCAGCTGCTCTTTTTCGATCGATATGTAGAACATATTCAGGCATTCCAGCCTGTCGGCTGATCCTTGTATCGTTTATCCCTTTTATATCGCTTATTTCAGAAACAATCTGTCCGGCAAGCTTCTGCCCGGTTTCAAGATCGCGGCCCCGTACCTCTATTTCAACCTCTTGCGCAGAGCCCTGCTGTCCTACTCTAAGCATAAACAAGCCCTGCCCTTCACGTACCCTCACAGAGACACCGGTAAGTCCGCTCAGTTTGCCTCTCAAGCTGTTTGCGATCTGTGCAGATGACCGGGAGCGTTTCTTTTTTTCCACCAGAGAAACCCGGATACTTGATGTATGACTGGACGATGAACCCCAGCCGCCACCGCCTACATTGGAAACGATATACTCTGCTTCTGGTATCGATTCCTGGAGTATTTTTTCAGCGATAGTTGTAACACTGTCCATTAACTCAAGCCTTGTCCCCACATCCATCTCAAGATCAACCCTTACCTCACCCTCATCAGCGGTGGGCATCAGTTCCATTCCGACCAGAGGCAGCATAAGAATAGAAATAACAAATGCTGCCAGGGTTCCCAGAAGCACTTTTTTTCTGTTATGCAGAGCCCAGCGAATTACCTGTCCGTATTTGTTCTCTATTTTCAGGTATACTTTTTCTGATTTCTCAAAAAAGTCGGAAAACCATTTCCGTTTGCCATTTTTTTTATGGTTAGTATCGGGAAGGTGGAGAAATTTAGAAGAAAGCATGGGTAGAAGTGTCAATGCCGCTATAAGGGAACAGGCCAGTGCAAATGAGACCACATAGGCAAGCTGGCGGAACATTATGCCTGACATTCCCTTGATAAAAACTACAGGGAAAAACACGACCAGTGTGGTCAGTGTGCTGGCTGTTACAGCCGAAGCAACCTCCGAAGTGCCTTTAATGGCACTTTCGGCTTTCCTGGTTCCTTTTTCCCGGTGGTGGTAGATGTTATCAAGCACCACAATGGCATTATCCACAAGCATGCCTATACCAAGGGCAAGCCCCCCGAAGGTCATCATGTTGAGAGTAAGCCCGCCGAAATATACCAACGCAAATGTCGCAATAATGGAGACCGGAATAACTACCCCGATTATTATAGTGCTGGAGACGTTCCGCAGGAAAAGCAGCAGAATAAAGATTGCGATTGCGCCTCCCAGAATCAGTGAGCTTCCAACAGCGCCGATAGAGCTTTGGATAAACTTTGAAGTATCCATCAAAGGAAGGATGCGGATCTGTGGAAAGTCCTGGTTAATGCGCTCGATCTCGTGGTGCACCTCCTTGGCCACAGAAACCGTATTAACTCCCGATTGCTTGCTTATCGATAATTGAATGCCGGGTTTGCGGTTAATACGCACGAAATTTGTCCGTTCCTCAAGGCCTTCTGTCACTTCTGCGACATCTCCAACTGTAAGTGAAACTCCGTCACGAACGGTCACAATAGTCGACCTTACATCCTCAACTCCCTGAAATTCGGCAAAAGTGCGCACAATAATCTCTTTTGAGCCCTGTTTTATTGATCCTGCAGGTATATTGCCGTTTTCCTGGCGCAGGGCATTGAGAATCATTTCGGGTGTAATGCGAAGGCCGTCAAGTGATGTCGCACGAAGTTTCACCTGAATTTCTCTGCGGGAGCCACCGCGGATGTCAACTGAAGCCACGCCCTCGACACGCTCTAACCTGTACTGGATCTGGTCCTCTATAAGTTTGCGGGTCTCAGCAAGATCAAAATCCGACTCAACTCCGAGGTTGATTATCGGGAAGGCGGAAAGGTCAAATTTTCGTATCTGCGGACGTTCAACTCCATCGGGAAGCCTTCCCAGAATGCGGTCTATGCGGTCGCGTATATCGTTTGTCGCTTCCTCCAGATTGGTTCCCCATACAAACATCGCCCTTACTCTTGAACGGCCCTCAGAAGATGTTGAAGAGATCTCCTCAATGCCCTGAATTCCAGCAAGAGCCGATTCAATAGGCCTTGTAATAAGCTCCTCTACTTCCTGCGGCCCGGCATTGGCGTATTCACATGTTACAGTGATGCTTGGGAACGTAACCTCAGGCATCAGATCGACAGGCAGACGCCAGAGTGAAAAGAGCCCGATAATTATGACTATCAGGTAGATAACTGTGATTAAGACAGGACGTCGTACCGGGATGGAGATAAACCCGTTGCTCATTATTTCTGCTCCTTGCCGGTTTTGTTACCGGAAAATTTCTTTTGGCTTTGCGTGGTTCCACCCTGGGCTGTGATCACCTTTGCTCCATCGCTGAGAAGATGTGCGCCGATAGTAACAACCGGCCTGTCGATAACTGGGCTGAGTATTTCGGTATAGTCCCCATCGACTATTCCTGTTATTACTTGTGTCAACTTTACAGAATTTCCAGTGGAATCCAGAACAAACGCAAATGTGCCCTGGCCGCGGTTTATGATTGCTGAGGAAGGGATCGTCCGGGCAGAGTCTTTTTCCTGGAGAGTTATCTTTAGTTTCGCAAACATACCCGGTTTCAGCAGCAGCGAATCGTTATCAATAGAGACTTCTGCGATTGCGGTTCGGGAGGCAGTTTGAAACATCGGTGCTCTGCGGGCGATTTCACCTGTAAATACTTTGCCCGGGAGTGCATCTACATATACCTTTGCCTTCTGACCTTTCTGGATTAGAGAGTAGTCTCTTTCAGTCACACCGATTTCAACAAAAACGGTGTCGATACCGACTATGGAGTAAATGGGAGTATTGATTGAGAGCTGCGATCCGCCGTCAACATGACGCTCAGCGATGAGTCCGGGCTGAGCGCTTGAGATTCTGGTGTATGCAAGGCGTGTTTTGGCAAGTTCCAGGGCCGCATCCCGCTGAGCCATCTGGGCCGTCGCCAGCTCAAGCCTTGATTGCAGAGAGACAAGCTGGGTCTGTGCAGCTTCAAGTTCAGCCTGTGAGGAGATTCCTTTGGAGACCAGTTCTTTTACTCTTTTCTCTTCTCTTTGCGCCTGCTCCAGTTGTGCTCTTGCTTCTGAGATCGAAGCATTACTTACCCGTTTCTGGGCATCGGCCTCCTGGTAAGCCTGGCGGTATTCGGTGTCATCTATACGACCTATGATTTCTTCTCTGGATACTTTGTCACCTATCCTTTTTGACAGATTCAATAGCCTTCCGGAAACCTTTGCGGAAACCACATAGGAATAAGAAGCCTTGACTGTACCTGTAAACTCACGCTCCTGGCGCATATATCTGAAAGCTGCAGGTGAGGTCTGGACTGAAACCGGTCCCCTTGCTCCGCTCTTTCCAAATGATGTCTGAGTTTTTGAGTTCCCGGGCTTATTGGATGAAAACTGCCGCAGAACTACCAGTCCGGCAAGAATCAGTACCGCTACAGTAATTATTACATGGCTTCTCTTCATATAATCCCTTTCTGACTGATTTCTATATTAGAGGAAACAGTCTCTAAAAATATCATTTGATATCACGGGAAGGTAGATTGTTACACAAAGATGAAATTTAAGACATGAAGAGATGGAGAAATGGAGAAATGGCTGAGTTCTATGCAGGGCAGAGAAAAAAACCTTGAATTCCAAATTATTCCGGGATATAATTTATGCATCTCCCGGAAGTACTTACAATCTCTAAATTCCCGTTCTCAATTTAAACAAAACAGAGTGCCGCTGAGGCGAAGCACTGTACAACAGGCTTTATACTTTTGCAGGAGGACTTTATATGCAGAATGATGATACTCTGATTCAGAAATTAAACAAAGAGATTAAACTTCTCGAAGAAGATGTGGAAACACAGGCTTACATAAGCGGCTTATGGATCAGGTATTTTAAAGCAATGAAGGTCTACGTGAATAAAGAACACCCTGGAACAGCTCTTGCAGACATTGTCAATTCTGCCATAATGGAAAGCAGCAGCTGGGAAGATGTCGGCATATGGCTCAATGATGCAAAACAGGCTGAAAAAGATTTCTTTGAGAAAGTTCAGGATGATGTTTCAGATGAAGCCGATGTCCACAGACTGAGAACTGAAGTTGATTTTCTCAAAGGTGTTGTAAGGGCACTTCTGTCTACAAGAGAAATTAAACTGGAAAGTCTGCTTTCAGGGTATAAAAACTGGAAGCTTGAACTGCGCAATGAGATCAAGGATCTGCTGGATGTTAGTGGCCTGGTCTGCAGTGAACAGGAACGTTGATTTGCTTCGCAGATAAGAAGATGATGGAAACTGTCAGTGTTTAGCCCTGAATAGGATCGTGACATAAAAATAATTATTTTTATTTCTATTCAGGATAGATGAAACTCAACAACAAGAAAACAGAGGATAAAAGTGAAGCTGAGCAGTCTTTTAGATCCACGCCTTATATTCCTGGATTACCATTTCGACAGCTATCATCAGATTATAGATTTTGTAGCTGAAAGAATCTCCAGGGCAACAACTCTTTCGGCCGGTACCGTAAAAGAATCTATAATGAAAAGAGAGAATATCGGGACCACTTTCCTGGGTAATCGTCTGGCGTTGCCTCACGGCTATGTCGATAACCTCAGTGAGATACTGGTCCTTTTTATCAGGCTCGACAGGGTTCTTAACGTAAACTATGATTACCGTGAGACAACGGTTAAATATGTTTTTGCGATAATCACATCTAAAGAAAAGGCGCAGCTGTACCTTAAAGTGCTAAGCTCAATTGCTCAGCTTGTGATTAATAGTGCCTATATTCTCGATAATGCCCGGACTCCCGGCGATCTTATTGAGACTGTCGATGAAAAGCAGCTCGTTGTGGATGATGTTCTAAGAGCAAGTGATCTAATCTGCTGCAGGGCGATGATCTGGAAAAAAGAATCGATAACACATGCAATCGACAAGATGAAAAAAGAGAATTTAACTTTTCTGCCGGTAGTCGAGGAGGATAACAGAATTTGTGGTGTTGTCGACTTAACAGATCTATTCTCCGCGGTTTTTCCAGAGGAGAAGATTACGTCCGGAAGTCTTTCACTACTAAGAGATCTGGGGGAGACCCGTGATATGCTGGTAGAGCCTGTAAAGCAGTACTGGCAGAATCAGGAACACCACCTCGCCGGTGATATCATGAAAAGCCACGATACATATGTGGTCAATGAAAACGCCAGTTATATTGAAATCGTTTTTATCATGACCCAGCATCACTACAAATATCTGATTGTGGTCGATGACTTGCAGAGGGTGATAGGCATTATTGACACCGGAGATGTTGTTCACAAGATGATTAGAGCTTAGTTTATTGAAAGGGGTATTTCTCAGAACGCCCCTCTTGAGATTCCTCTATCCTCTGACCACGATAAAAGACAGATATGCTAAATAGGTGATTATCAATGCAGTCGCCTCCCAGTGCTTTACAACCCTTTTGCCGGAAAATAGAAAGTAAAGCATCATAGAGGTAAGTACCAGTATAAACATGTCTGTGTTCAGTGCGGTATTGAAAGACAACGGCTTTATAAATGCGCTTATTCCCATTACAAACGAAATGTTGAAGATATTTGAACCTAAAAGATTTGCCGCAGCCAGACTGTTGTCGCCTCTTCTTAGGGTGATAATTGAAAACGTCAGCTCCGGTATAGAGGTGAATATCGCAATAAAACTCAGCGAAAGTAACTTGTGGCTGGGCCCAAAGTCTCTGCTTATCACAACTGCCTCATTTACAACCAGATAACCTCCGATAATCAAAGATGCTATGCCGATCAAAAAGAAGATTGTTGAAAAAACCGGAGTGTAGATTATGCCACGCTTGTCATCTGGCTCCGGCTCAGCCTCTTTCTCTTTAAAAGGCTTCGTCAGCAGGTCCGGAACGCGCAGTGCATATCCGCCGGTCAGTTTCATGTGGCTCAGGGCCAGCTGGTAAATGATGTAGAATAAAAAGAATTGAAAAACTCCAAGTACCAGAATCCCGCCGTCAAGTCGTGAAAGCTCATTGTGATTTGAACCGAAAAGCGCTACATCATTGATAATTATCCAGAAAAGAATTGTGGTTATAATTGAAAATGGCAGCAGTTTCAACACTGATGCTCTTTTTACGCTGAAAGGGCAAAGAAGGCCGATGACACCTGTTATGATAAGTATATTAAAAATGTTGCTGCCGATTATGTTTCCAAAGGCTATATCCGGATAATCTCCGGCACTGGCAAATACGTTTACCAGCAGTTCGGGCGAGGAGGTGCTGAAGGCGATAATTGTCATTCCGATCATTGTTTCGGAAATAGACAGGTGCCTTGCCATGGAAGCTGTACCGCGGCTGACCAGCTCGCTTCCGCCCACAAGAAGAAGTGTCGCTAGCAGGAAAAGAAGTATAGATGAAATCAAGAGATCCCCCCTGGGCAGAGAATTGTTATCTTAACAGTTACATAGTTTTATCATAAAATATACAATCCAACTCAGCCTGCAAAATTATTAAGGATATGCTCAGGCATATCGGATCATAGGGGAGAAAACCTTTACAAATTCAGGTTCAACCCTGGCAATGCCGGTTGAAACTATCAGCTTCTTCTGAACTCCTTCGATTTCAAGTTTCATAGCACCCGGCTTAAGCAGTGTAGTCAGGCTTATATGCCCCGGAAGGATCCCCAGATCTCCGGATATACCGGGAAGTAAAACAAATTCAGCCTTTGTACTTAAAAAGGTACGTTCAGGAGTGATCAACTCAACATTCAGGGTCCTCATCGACTATTTCCCTTTTGCCATTTCATCGGCCCGCTTCTGTGCATCATCTATAGAGCCAGTCATAAAGAATGCCTGTTCCGGAAGGGCGTCGTGCTTGCCTTTAAGAAGCTCAGAGAAACCCCGGATCGTCTCTTTAAGCGGAACATACTTGCCCTCCATTCCTGTAAACCCTTCGGCAACAGAGAATGGCTGGGAAAAGAATCGCTGAATTTTACGGGCCCGGGACACCACCAGCTTGTCCTCATCAGAGAGCTCTTCAACTCCAAGGATCGCAATTATGTCCTGCAGATCCTTGTAGCGCTGAAGAATTTTCTGGATATCTCTGGCGACATTGTAATGTTCTTCACCGACTACATTTTTATCGAGCATCTTTGAAGATGATTCCAGAGGATCAACTGCTGGATAAATTCCAAGCTCGACAATCTTTCTTGAAAGCACCACCGAAGCATCAAGATGGCTGAAGGCGGTTGCAACACCAGGGTCTGTGATATCATCAGCCGGCACATATATGGCCTGTACACTGGTTATGGAGCCGCTCTTTGTTGAGACAATTCTCTCCTGCAGCTCTCCCATCTCTGTTCCAAGTGTCGGCTGATACCCGACTGCAGAGGGCATACGGCCAAGCAGAGCCGAAACCTCGGCACCGGCAAGAACATATCTGAAAATGTTATCGATGAAAAGAAGGACATCCTGACCTTCCTTGTCCCTGAAATATTCCGCCTGTGTAAGGCCTGTCATCGCTACCCTGAGTCTCGATCCCGGCGGTTCATTCATCTGCCCGAAAACAAGAACTGTTTTGTCAAGCACTTTCGACTCGGATACATCCTGGTAGAGATCATTTCCCTCTCTGGTGCGTTCTCCGACACCGGAAAAGATCGATACTCCGCCGTGGTGTTTTGCGATGTTGTTGATCAGTTCCATGATCACCACTGTCTTTCCCACACCCGCACCGCCGAAAAGGCCTATCTTTCCTCCTTTACGGAATGGCGCAAGAAGATCTATTACTTTTATTCCTGTTTCCAGGATCTTAAGGTGCGTTTCCTGCTCTAAAAGGGTTGGGGGAGCGCGGTGAATTGGCATTTTTATTTTTGCGTCAAGAGGTCCCTTGTGGTCAATAGGTTTACCGGAAAAGTCAATCAGACGACCGAGGCAGGATGGACCGACCGGAACTGTAATAGGAGCATTTGTATCCTCAACATCCATACCACGGCTGATTCCCTCCGGGGGCCCCAGGGCAATGGTTCTCACCGTGTTTCCGCCGATATGCTGCATTACTTCCAAAAGAAGCTCATCTGTGGTTCCATTTCGCTTTACAACCAGGGCATTATAGATGAGGGGCATTTTCCCCGAGGGAAACTCTACATCGATTACCTGGCCGAATATCTGAGAAATCTTTCCGGTAGCCATTATTTTATCACCTCGTTAGTTCCTATGATTTCGGCAATCTCCCTGGTAATGGAAGCTTGCCTTGCTTTGTTCATTTCCAATGTAATCTGGTCGATTATCACCCCGGCATTTGTGGTGGCGTTGTCCATCGCTCTTATCCTTGCTGAGAGCTCTGATACATAATTTTCCTGAAGCAGTGAAAAAATCTGTGCTTTGAACAGAAGTGGAATCATTGCTGCGAAAACCTCATCGCTGTCAAGAGGCTCAATCAGTAAGTCTGTGGTGGTTTCCTTTTTCTTTGCAATCAGAGGTAGAAGAGGGGTTGCCGTTACACTCCTTTTTCCCATTGAATGGAATCTGGAACTTACGCAGACAATTGATGAGAGGTCTTCTGTAGCAAACGCACTTAAAATCTCTCTTCCGATCTTGTCTGCAAACGCAAACTCTATCCCGGTTGTAACAAGCGGGTACTCGGATTTAACAGTAAGACCGGTACTGCGTATAAAATTTGAAGCCTTCCGGCCAACTCCAAAACCGGCTTTTACAGAGTTGCCTTTGTCCACGAAGAATCTGTTGGCTTCTTTCAGTATGCTTGTATTGAAATCGCCGCACAACCCTTTATCGCCTGTCATTACAATAATACCGATGCGGTCTTCTGGTATGGTATCGGAAACGGATATCAGCTTGCGTTTTGAAGATGGAGGTTCTAGTACAGATGAGATGGCATCGAATGTCACCTTCAGTTCATTGTGGAATGTCTGGGTATTGTGCATCAAGGAGAGTGCTTTGTTGAACCTGGCACCCGCGACCATTTTCATGGCATTAGTAATTTTCTGCGTAGATGCTATTCCCCGGATCTGCTTCCTTAATTCGCTTATTGATTGCATTGTCAGCGTGCTTTGAATCTGTTAATGGCTTCTTTCAGTTCGTTCTTCAACTGATCATCAATCACTTTAGCCTCTTTTATCTTTTCAGGTATCGAGGGATAATTCTTCAAGATAAAAGAGACGTATTCTGATTCCCAGCTCCTTATATCCTCTATAGCGACATCGTCTATAAATCCGTTTACACCGGCAAAAATGATTATTACCTGGAGCTCAACGGGCAGGGGATTGAGCTGATCCTGCTTGAGAAGTTCCCTCAGTCGTTCTCCTCTTGAGAGCTGTGCCTGAGAGTGCGGGTCGAGCTCTGAACCAAACTGGGCAAAAGCCGCCAGTTCATTAAACTGTGCCAGATCTATTCTCAGACTTCCCGCAACCTGCCGCATAGCCTTGATCTGTGCATTTCCGCCGACGCGGGAAACCGAGAGACCGACGTTTATTGCAGGCCTGATTCCTGAGTAGAAAAGCCCGGTTTCAAGGTAAATCTGTCCATCTGTAATTGAGATTACGTTTGTCGGAATATAGGAGGAGATATCTCCGGCTTGTGTCTCAATAATAGGAAGAGCTGTTATAGAGCCTCCGCCATTTTTCTCTGACAGTTTACAGGCACGTTCAAGCAGTCTTGAATGAAGATAGAATACATCACCGGGATATGCCTCTCGCCCAGGTGGTCTGCGTAAGAGAAGAGAGAGCTGACGGTAGGCCTGGGCATGTCTTGTCAAATCATCGTATATGATAAGCACATCTTTGCCCTTCCACATGAATTCTTCGCCGATGGCGCATCCTGCGTAAGGTGCTATGTACTGAAGGGGAGCGGGGTCACTTGCTGTTGCGCTGACCACAACAGAATATTCCATGGCGCCATGGTCCTGCAGTGTTTTGATAACCTGCGCCACAGACGATAACTTCTGGCCTACTGCCACATAGATACAGACAGGGCGGTTGGGCTGGTTTTTCTGGTTGATTATTGTATCGATTGCCAGTGCAGTTTTTCCGATCTGGCGATCGCCGATAATAAGTTCACGCTGACCCCGGCCGATAGGTATCATGGAGTCTATGGCTTTTATGCCGGTCTGGAGAGGCTGCTTGACAGGCTGACGCTCCATCACTCCCGGAGCAATAACCTCTATTGGCCTTTGCCTGCCGGAATTGATGGGCCCTTTACCGTCGATAGGCTCCCCAAGGGGACTTACAACTCTTCCCAGAAGTTCATCACCGACCGGGACCGAGACAACCTTACCGGTCCGGTATACTTCATCACCTTCCTTGATCTCTGAAGTATCCCCCAGAATTATACACCCGATGCTGCCCTGCTCAAGATTCAACACAAGGCCGTAGACATCGTGGGGAAAACGCACCAGTTCTCCGTAAACGCTCTGCTCAAGCCCGAAAATACGTGCGATACCATCACCGACCTGAAGCACGTAACCTGTTTCCCGCAGATCGAGTTTGTTCTGGTACTGTCTAAGAGATTCTTCGATGACACCGGTTACTTTTGAGATTTCTATATCCATTTCAATACGCCTTTACTGAACACATAAGCATTTCCTTTATATTCTGCAGCTGTGCCCTGATGCTGCTGTCAATTACTTTATCCCCGATTTTCAACCTGAATCCCCCGATCAGTGACTGGTCGGTTTCAAACAGAATGTTTATACTGCAATCGCAGAATTTTGACAGAGAAGAGATGAGCGCGCTCTTCTGCTTGTCTGTGAGCGGCTCTGCGCTGATCAATTTTGCATCCTGGATGTTTTTTACCTGGTTGTAATACTCTCTCATTTTTTCTTTGATCAACGGGAGAATCGAAATTGCGTTATTCGAAAACAGATCCTGCAGAACACGAACTATCAGTGAGGGAATTTTCCCTTCAAAGATTTTCTGCAGAAGAGTAATTTTTTCCTGTTGCGGGATCTGGGGATGACTCAGGAAATTCAAGAATGCTTTTGATGAATGCATCAGGGAGATGGTGCTGGAGAAAATGTCCCTGACCGATTCATATTCCGGCATCGCGAGATCCACTATCGCTCTTGCGTATTCACGTGCCACCTGATCAGCTTGCAATTTCTCAAGCCTCCTTTTTTTCCAGGATATCAAGCATCCCGTCAAGCTGTGATGCCGAATATCCAGAAATGTCCTGCTCTTTAATTATTCTGCCCGAAAGTGACAGGGAAAGCTCGACTACTTTTGTACGCAAATCACGAAGCAGATACTCTTTTTCAAGCTCAAGCTGCTCCTGTGATCTTTTGTGCATTTCAGAGACTTCTTTTTGTGCATTCGTTACAATCTCATCTCTCAGGCGGTTACCCTCAAGCTTGGCAATCACAAACAGTTCCTTTGTCTGCTGTTCGATCTGAGAGAGACGGTACCTGTAGTCCTCCTCAAGCCTTGCTGCAGCCTGTCGTGTCTGTTCAGCCTGCTGCAGGTTCTCTCTGATATTGTCCTGACGGGATTTCATCAGATTCTGCAGCGGCCCCCAGGCTATTTTCCATACAATAAACAACGCTATCAGAAATGTGACCATCTGTGAGAGAAAAAGTGCTGGATTGATTTCTAACATACTCTCCTCAGCCTAAATATTTGGTAAACGGATTTGCAAACAGCAATATTATGGCCAGAAAAAGGGTGTATAGAACAAGCGATTCAATAAAAGCCAGACCAAGCATCATGTTAAGCTGCAACTTTCCTGTGATTTCCGGCTGTCTTGCGATTCCCTGCAGAGCAGAGGTGATACAGAGTCCCATTGCAATGCCGCATCCGGTAGCTGCCAGTGCTACACCTAAAACAGATACTGTGACTGTGGTGCTGAGAAAACTCATCGCTGAAGCATCCGCTGCCATTGCCAGACTCGCTGAAATAAAAACAAAAAGACTGACGAACACTAAACGCATAATAAATCCTTTCCTTAGTGCTTCGCCGCGTTTACGGCGCCACCGACGTATGAAATTGAAAGAAGAGTAAAAACTACTGCCTGAATAATCCCCAGTATTAAACCAAGTAACAGAATGAACGGTCTTAGCAGAAGTGGCCCGAGAGAAAACCATTTGTCAAAAAGTACCGGGCTGAGCAGGAATTGCCCCAGAAGAATTGCAAGAACTGTCAGAAACAGCTCTTTTGAGAAGATATTGCAGAACAGACGGAGGCCAAGAGAAAACGGCCGGGTGAATGCCGATATTACCTCTGTAACAAAAAGGAGAATTTTTACAGGAAATAAGTACCATGGCAATTTGGGGCCTAGAAACTGCTGGAAATATTTAAAGCCCTGTTTTCTGAATCCTTCAAAGTTATAGTAAATAAAGACAGCGATAGCAAGGCCGAATGTGGTGTTGGGGTTAGCCGTGGGGGAGGTCAATCCCGGAATTAGTCCCAGAATATTTGATAACAGAATAAAAAGGAATAAACCGACAAATAAAGGGTAATAACGACGGGCATCTGCACCGATTACCTGGTCTGAGAGATCAAATACATAGGTGAATATCGATTCTAAACCTAATTGCAGGGCCCCAGGCTGAAGACTTGCCTTTCGAATAATAATCCAGGATCCCAGAATCAGAATTCCCCAGGTTATAAAAGACATGAGTAGATTAGGGTCTATATATGGAATATTGTAGATAATACTTTCAGGAACAATAGTATGTGACTCTTCCATTTTATACCCTGCTTGCTTTATAAGATCTAAAAACCAGAATCGAACTGCTGACCATAAAACCCAGCCCCGTTCCGCTTATCAGTCCCGGTATATTGATTTTTATCACAAAGACAAAAAAACAGAATGCCGAAGTGAGCAAAAAAAAGCGTAGAATCATCCCGCTTAGATATTTTTTCAGCAGTCCGCCTTTAGAACTGTTTAAATTTCTAATAGATACCGAAACCAGAAGAAGCCCCATAAAAACAAGTGAAAACCCTGCACTCAGTCCGCTCCAGAATGCTTCTGCACCAAGTGTAAGAATTAGAACAACAGTTGTTAGAAGAGTAGCCAGAAAAGCTATCGATGCACTAAACTTAGTTTTCATTTTTATTGAATCTTCGAGCCTCTATAAAGAATTGACGAAATCCGGCAAAAATACCAAGTGCAAAAAAAATCAGAAGAAACACAGGTCCGGTCGAAAGCCATTTATCCAGATATAACCCGATTAAAAGACCTACCGCACTTGTAAGGACAAGGTTTATCCCCAGGCTGGCAGCCATCATCAGGCTCCCCCCGTTCTTCTCTTTATCCGATGACTCTTTTTTCTGATTCATTTTTGCATCTCAAAATCAATTGATTGCGGTATAAGAAATAACAGAAAACAGCTTCGTCATCAACACCTGAAATATAACCAGTAGGTGAATTGACGAAAATTGTGTTTCGAACTCAAGTTAGATTCGAAGGTGCCTGAATTGTGTATGTGGAGACCAGAAATCTGTCTGGCCATGAAGGGTATCTACAGCGGTGGCCAGCGATATTGCATGGATAGAGAATTGAAAAACTGAGGTTAAATCCCTGAATGATTCTACATCTATTGTCATATCATCTGCTATTTCATTTATATCTACAACCCGTTCTGTACTGGAAACTTCTATAGAATGCTTTTCGTAACGTGAAACAGAAAAGACTACGAGAGTAACAATGACAATTGAGCAGAAGAGTAATATGAGATTGGTTTTCATAGAATAAACCGGTTGCATCAAATTAATTCGTGCCATTGTTTACTGCAATGGCTGCAAGTGCTATGCTTGAGAACAGATGCCTCTTTTAGCAGAGAAACTCTGTTTCCGCGTGGACACGGTCGTCCACCTGAGTGTCCACCACATCAGCGGTACAGAAGTAACCTTTTAAACAATGTCGTTATGAATCGACATGCCGTTGAAAAACGGCATCCAGAATACGTAGGATGTTTGTTCCTGGTTAACGCTGAACCTCTGAACCCTGAACGGGAAACGATGAACTAATTAACACGTTAAATCACAAAGTCACCCCTGGGGTGAGACAGCTACGTACTTGATTCTTCCAGGCTACAATCCGTTTTAATCTACCACCAGTTCGCTACTGCGGCCGCAAAGGCGTTTGAAAATGTGATAATCATACCTGCCTGCACAAATGGCGGACAACACGGGGTGATAGGTGCGTCAGGCTAAGGCGCAATGGTCAGATGGGTGAAAATCCCATACGTATGGTAGTAGCGATACGGTACGGAAGCGAGTCCTTGGGCTGATACTGGCGACAGTATCG
>JAAYYB010000206.1 GCA_012515615.1 Fibrobacter sp. | reverse complement strand
CATTTTACTGGAAACTGACAACCAGATAAGGTGGTTTTTTGCAAACGGCAGTGTCTGGATTGATTCACCCGGCACGATAATGGACGAAACTGAAAGCTGGGTTGCTCTGGTAAATGCATTGAACAAAGTCAGACCCAAAAGACTACTTGACGGAATAGTACTAATTATCGATATAAATACAATCCTCACTGCTGGTGATCATGGCATAAAAGAACTTGCATCAGGACTCAGGAACCGCATTGATGAGTTGATAAGTGTATGCGGGTTGGAACTTCCTGTATATCTTTTATTTAATAAAATAGATGCAATATCAGGATTTAAGGAGTTTTTCCATGGATTTAATACTGATACTGTTTTGGGCGCAAAATTCAGTAATTATCTGACCGGACCAGCTGGGCAATCTTTTAATGAAGAGTACACATTACTTTGCAAGGCTCTCTCATTTCAGAAATATGAAAGGCTCCACAATGAAAAGAATGTTTCAGTATGCAGTATGGTCTGCAGATTCCTGATTCGTTTTGAGAGTATTCAGAATAAATTAAAGGGGCTTGTATCAGAACTGTTTCGTAAATCAGACTTCGTTGGAAGACCTGTTTTTCGGGGTTTTTATTTTACAAGCTGTTTAGAAAATGTTGAGCAGTATCAAAAAAACGCTTCTCCAGTAGAGAGTCAAACTGTAACGAATCACCCTTTTAATCCACTGAAGGAATATGTATTCAGATGTTCTTCGAATACTCCGGAAAAGAGATATGTATCTTCTGCGTTTGTAAAACCTTTATTCCGGGATGCAATAGTTAAAGACCGCATACCTGCAGAATTTACCTCCAGACGTTTTCGAAAAGAAGCCTTAATTCACTATTTGACAGTCGGGCTGCTCTGTTTAATATTTGTATTTACTTTAGTATTATTGTTCAGTAATTGGCACCGGTCACAGTCGCTGATTGCTGATACCAACCAGGTTATCCAAGATGATTCTCCAGCAGACACAGATCTTATTGATCTGTATTCGTTAATTGAAAATACCAGAAACGTTTTAGAGAAATATAGTTCCTTAGCCAAATATGGGTATCTGGGAACCCGGCCATTTTCTAACGGCCTGAAAAAAACGGAAGAACTGCTGAAATGCATCTATTCCGAACGTGTAAAAAAGTACATGATATATCCGGCAATCAAAAGTCTCGAGTACGATATAAGAAAGCTTTCCCAGTCCTATTTTGCTTCGGGCGGGCGTGATTATAGTGATTTATACCGATCGCTGAAAGTTTATCTCAGCTTTACGGAAGAACTCTCTGGAAAACCGGATTTGATTGATACGGCTATGGTACAGCCTGCAGCAATTGATATTATTAATGAAAACTTTCTTAAATCATCATCAAGCCTGCCTCCAGGCCTGGAAACAATACTTAATGACAACATCAGTACATTTCTTTACTACTTGAAAAAGAATGAGGCCCTGCCATTTCAGCAAAATCGCCAGCTTGTCGCAACAGCACGCAAATGTATTCTCCACATACCCGGCCCTGATGCATTGTATCAAAAAGTCATATGTGATCTGCTGCAGGAATTACCTGCTTTAAAGCTGGAGAACTTGTTGCCTTCAAGACCCGTTCTTCTGCGCTCTTCTCAATCCATAAGCGTGATATATACAGCAGAGGGCTTTGAGAAATACATACTGGATCGGATTAGTAATACACCTGGTAACCTTTTCAAAAAAGACTGGGTTGCCGGAAAGGACGAAGAGTCGTATGCGTTGGATCCCAAAACCCTCAGGTCAGGATTATTGTCAGCTTACCTTCAAGATTCTAAGCATCAATGGCTCAGATTCCTTGGTTCAATTGAATATGAAGAAACCAAAGATTTGACTCATGCAGCTGAGATGCTGAAATCATTATCAGCGGAGAATTCAGAACTGACTCTCCTTCTGAATAAGATATCTGAGTGCACTTTCTTAAAGAATCATATTGAAGTTCAGAACGTTTCAGGTCCACTTTTAAATTCAAAAATCGTCAGTAAAATCGGCGGTGTCGTCCCAAAACTTATCAAATCAGACTCTCATTCCGACGATTCATTGAAAATTGAGGACTACAATCGGTTTTTAAATCCGTTAAGAACTTTTACAAAGTCAAAAAATGGTTTAAAAAGCCTGGAGAATTACAAAAGTAAAATTGGTGATCTTTCTATAAGTTTATTAAAAGTTGTTGATGAAAACGGGAAAAACACTCTTGAAGTTTTTAATGGCAGAGAAAGTGATCCACTCTGTGCCTGTTATAGTTATGCCCGAACCTGTCTTGATGCACTTCCTTCAGAAATCTCTTCTTCAATAAAAACGTTGTTGGTTAAACCACTGGATATTATCAGCGCTGCTGCATCCAATACCGTTGAAGAATCTTTGAATTCAAAATGGCAGAAAGAGGTTGCAGAACAGTACAAAACACGGATGTATGGATATTATCCATTTGAAAATAGCACACATGAGGTTTCTTTGAAAGATGTAAGAGAATTTTTCAGACCGCTAAGTGGAACCTTCTGGGGCTTTTATGAGAGAACACTCTCAAGCTATCTGATTGAGACGCCAATGGGATGGAAAGAGAGGGAAGGACCTGGAGTAAGGGTCACTTTTAATCGTGACTTTCTCCAGTCGCTGATCTCAGCCCAAAAAGTCACAGAATCGCTTTTCAGGATGGATGGTACTCCGAGGATTGTAGAAATCCGAATTAAATCCTCAATTGCAAACAAAAACAGAGCTTATTTAATATATGGTTCTTCTAATGAACCACTTTTGCCTGGAGGTAATCCCGTACAAGTAAAATGGCCGGCAGAAAAAAATGTTGCACTAAATGTGATCGCTGGGGGTAAGGATATATACACTACTTCGAGTGCAGGTGACTGGTGCCTTTTAAAATTGTTAGAAGCATCTTCCAGAGTGGAAAACGGCAACACCGCATTTAATACCAGATTTAGTTTTAACGTGCAGAATATGTATACTATCTTTTTTCATGCATTCATCGAGATTCCTGAAGGAACAAGTCTGTTCGATAATCGCGTTTACCAGAATTTCAGATGCACTGAGCAGATTGCGGGCAGAAATTAGAGGTAGGGAAAAGATCAGTGTTTTGTGTTCTTGTACTCTTTTATAATTCTCACAAAACGATAAATTGAGCTGATTGTCCTTGCAGAAATCGGGAGCCAGTTTTGATTGCCGATTGCAGTTCCCATGAAAGATGTTTTCCGGATCCTGTCAGCCAGATCCATAAGTACTTCTACTTGTTTAATATTAAGTTCCAGGACAAGTCTGCCCTGCACCGTATCTGCTCTTCCCTCGTAAATTTCAACTAAATCGGCAATCTCCTGAGTAAGTGGAAAATTTCCTGAGAGCTCAATTCTGAAATTATTCCGTGATTTCACAATGCAGAAGATATTGCAGAACTCATTCAGCTTGTCATTTTCATCCTGATCATCGATCTGTATCGGAATATCTGTAGTAAGATTGTTGGGTAATGAGAGTGCATGTCGGTTCTCATAAGCATCTATGAGGTATTGTCTTAGACGTGAGGACATAACAAGCTTACTTTGTTGTAATATGGCCTTATTGAACAGATTCAGTTTTAAGATTGACTCTGTGGTAGCCCGGAAATCAAGATCTGCTCATTGTAAGATACTTCAGAACTGTCCTTGAGTCCAGAGGTACTTAGAGAAGAATATCTTTTTCAATCAGAGTATTATCGGGGATTTCCTCTTGAGTGGGCTTTGGGTTGGAGATGTTGATTTTTCCTCTGATTTTTACATTTTTACCGAATCGGACATCGCCTGTAATGGTTAAATCATTGCATTCAACAAGTGATGGGGCACCGAAAGGAAAACGTTGTTGAAGGTGATCCAGTCTGGAATAAAACTTAGGATCTAGTGTGATAGTGAGCCTTGAGCAATTATTTACTGGATTGCATTTGATTCTGTAGTCATCTGTAAGCTGGTAATAGTCGGACCATAGTAGCAGTAGCTCTTCACAGTTTTTCACAGGGGCGAATCTGGACCGCGGTACACGAATAGCAGAAGCTTTATTAAATACAGAAATTGCGGTACCCATAGCAGACTCTAGCTGGAAAACTTCCTGAGAGTCGGGATCAAGGGGATTAAGTCTCTTAAGGTTCCTTATCATGGGAAGCTCAAGGATATTATTTTTTCTTTTGAGCAGATCATTTAAAGCTTGCAGGTCGACCCAGAGGTTGTTTGTGTTGAAGAATGAGTAACGGCTGATATCTCTGAACTGCTTCAACTCTTCCGGGGGGCACTGTGCCTCTTCTCTCAATACAAGGTGCCCTTTATTGTGCCGAGCCAGATGGCCCCCTTTGCGGTCCATCCATGTGCGGTCTGTAACTTCCATAAGAAAAGAAAACTCTTTTACTGCAAAATAACCAAGAGTTCTAGTATCCAGATTTGCTCCGAGATTGTCAATATTAGAAACGAAGGCGTATCTGTAGCCTGCTTTCAAAAGTTTATCTAATGTACCTGATGTAGATAATGAAGTATAAAGGTCCCCATGTCCTGAAGGGTTCCACTCAAGTTGTGGATTTTCCGGGTATTGTGCCGGGGTCAAATTCGTTTTCAGAATTTTCGGAAACATATGCTGAATAAAAGATTCTGGAATTCCGGTCTTTAAATCCGGGTACTTCTGAAGTTCCTGGCAGGTTTCCTGCTCTGTATTAAAAGAATTCATCAGGATCAGAGGCGTTGGAAAACCGTTTTGATGGTTCATTGACCGAATCTGAAGGGCTGTAATGTCAAGAAATGACAAGCCATTTTTAACAGGGATAAGAGATTTGGGCCCCTGCAGACCCATCGTTGTGCCTAACCCGCCATTCAGTTTTATAAGAACCGTTTTGCGAAGAAAGTCCCGGCCATATTTTGAGTAACTTTCTATTTCTGAATAATCATCTATATCTCTGGGATCGAGAGGCTTTATTTCCTCATCTGAGATGAATCCAGTGCTTCCACTTTGAAGCTGAGTGTAATAGAGAATAAATGTATCAAT
The DNA here is from genome assembly GCA_012515615.1 of Fibrobacter sp. Lineage (GTDB taxonomy): Bacteria > Fibrobacterota > Chitinivibrionia > Chitinivibrionales > Chitinispirillaceae > JAAYIG01. The sequence continues at coordinate 14,098 of JAAYYB010000206.1, read as the reverse complement.
TGCAGCTTGAGGGAGATGGTTCTCCTTCATTTTGGATATAAACAGTTCGATAGTGCTCATTCTAGTACAAAGAAACCTTAGGTGTTATAGCTGTTAACTGTTCTTTTCAGCCAGTCTAACTAAATAACTCAGCAAAATGTGTACAATAATGGGTAAACGCTTAATATACAAACAGCCTGTATGAGTACACAATGTTTCATATACAAATACCCGTCTTATCGTCCTGACGCCACATCTGCTTATGGCAACAACTAATTTTACCTTGAGGAATCGACTGTGCGCAAATCCAGATCATTAAAACATGCTATTGACATTAAAACAGCAGGTCTGGTGCTGATTGCAGCCGCTGTAAGTCTGTCGGCTCGCAGCTACACCATTGAAAAGCTTCTTGAGGTGGTGGTAAAAAATTCCAGGCTGCTCAGGACTATAGAGCTTGAGATCGAAAATGCTGACATGGTTGTGCAAAGTACTATGAGCGAGGCAATGCCGAAGGTCTCTTCATCTGTTAACATAAGTCACTCCAATCCTTATTACCCATTCACTTCTGTTGATCAAAACAGCCTTAATTCATCTATTAAGTATGTGATTTCCGACTCTTTAACAGGCGTGCTGTCTCCTGAACTAACGAGTGATGCTGGAACGTTGATGCGCAAATCGGCTGTCTTTCTGGGCGACTTAATGAAAGCCCCTTCCAACACTGTTTCTGCAACTCTTTCTGTAGCTCAGCCAATATATGCTCAAGGAAAGATTTATAACGGAATTAAGATCGCAAAAGCCCATCAGCGCACACTTCTCTGTAAGCACTATCAGGAAAAGATGAAAATCAAGGCTGATGTCGCGATCCTCTTTTATAACTCTCTTCTGGCACAAAAAAATGTCGAGATTGCTACAGAAGGTGTATCTCTGGCCGATGAAACACATCGCACAGCAGTTGTTACTCATGCGGTTGGAAACGCAAGTGAACTTGATACATTGATCTCAAGGCTAAATCTGGAAAATGCCAGAATAGAACTGAAGAAAGCTCAGAGCGCCCTGAGGGTTTCCTATGAAACTCTTATAACAAAAACCGGAATAGCTGAATCTTCTGCAACATTTTCCGTTGAAGGAGAATTTCCACCTGCAATCTTTGAGATGACTCTTGAAGAGGTTGTTAATGCTATGAGAAAAAACAACCCCAACCTTGAACAATTGAGAGGGAAATCAGATATTCAGAACCTTCGGGTTGAAATCGCCAAAGGGGACTTTTTCCCAAATGTTTTTGCCGGGGCAGCAGTGGGGAAAGTTGGTCAGTTTGATGGCTTGGATGATTTCTACAAAATCAACTGGGGCAACGATTCCAAGATCTATCTTGGGTTAACATGGAATCTGTTCACGGGACTCTCCAGAAATCACAGGCTGCGGCAGTCTTTAAACGACAGAACCATGTTTCAGCTTGCAGAACAGCAGACTATAGAGGATCTTGATCTGCAGACCAGGAATGCATATGAGCAGGTTTCCATCAGCAGTGATCACCTTGAGGTCTCTAAAAGTGTTATCTCGCTTGCGGAAAAGAGCTACACAATAGCCAAAAAAGCCTATGAAGTTGGAAGTAAATCGCTTCTTGATCTCCAGAATGCAGAGTTCAGGCTTAATCAAGCCAGAATTGAGATGAACACGGCTCTATTCAAATTTCACTCAGCAATTATTAATCTTAAATTCCTGATGGGTCAGCTTTAATTCAGTTTACCACGGATTCTATCAGGGGCCCTTTGCTCACGACAACCTTCTCTTTAGATTTCAACTGATGGTCCTTAAAAAAGATCATTATTCCGACTAACCCCACAAATGAAAGCGCCATAGGGGTCAGCCAGAATAGTGGATAATATATGGTGCTCTCATCTGAGAATTTAGCATAATCAGCAACAAATCCAGCTAACAGGTTTCCCACAAACGAGCCGATACCACCATTGAGCATGGAGGAAAGCTGATGAACCCCGGCCCTGGAGAATTTATCGCTGCGATTATCCAGAAAAATCATTGCCGGAATGAAAAAATAGGCATATGTCAGACCATGAATAGCGATCCCGATATAAAGGAATGTGCCTGTTACTTCAGTGAAGAAAATTGCGAATCTGACAATCTCGAAGAACACTCCCACCAGCAATATCTTTCTCAACTGCACCCGCTTCAGGAAAAATCCCAAAACCGCCAGCCCCAGTATCTCTGGAACCTGCCCGATACTCAGCACTGGCATCAGCGATTTCTCACTGAACCCCAGGGATTTTAAATATGGTGCTGCTCCAAATACGTAAAACCGGTCTACAAACGTAATGATCAGCGACAAAAGTGACAGGCAAAGGACCTCGGGTTGTAAGAAAACTCTGAGTGAATTAAGAGGCAGAAGCACAATGTTGTCTTTGTTTCTAACGAGCCCGACAGGCAGAAAAAGTGCATATATTCCAAGTGCTACTGAAGAAACAGAGGCCATCTGCAACGCGCCCTTCAGATCACCAGAACCAAACCTTATCCATAGGAAACTGAATGTCCAGGCAGCCGCAAACCACCCCAAAGTACCCCAAAGGCGTATCCCCCCAAAGCTCTTTGCGGCATCAGGTGAGTGGTGAAATGCAATAGTGGCTGTATGTGCAAATGTGGGCCCGATTATTGACCAGTAAATCATATAAAGCACAAGTACAGCCATGAAGTCTGTTTGAATGCACAAAAATGTCATTATTGCTGCACCGGCAAAGTGAGAGAGCGCCAGTAAACGCTCAGCGCTTATAATGCGATCAGCAATAAAAGCATTGATGAAGGGAGAGATAATGGAAGAAACCGCTGATGTGGCAAGAATCCAGCCTGTCTGTGCACCTGTGAAATGAAGGTAATCTTTTAGATAAAGGCTTAAAATGGGGATTGTACAACCATTTACAAACAGCTGAAGAAACATCATTATGCTGAGCTGAATGTAACCCGATCTGCCCGCTCTACCCATATTGCCCGGCCTTAATTAAAAAGATGATAGATAATACAATATGGAGTTGATGGAATCAAAATAGAAACGGACTCTGGAATTAATGTAATGTTGAAAAACAGGGGCTGAAAGATAGTATGGATTAAAGGATGCTTTCAGCTTTTACTCAGGTTCTGTATGGCTTCAAGAAGAACGCTTTCAAGAGCTCCCCGCATCACTTCCTGAGCATGTTTGCTGGTATCAAGAGCAGATTTTGAGTTCTGGCTTTCTACTATCAGCCGTTTGGAGTTTTCAGTAGAGTAGGGGTCAACCATTTTTACATCCAGCTTTATATGGGCATCCATCGTTTGACTTAAAAACCGAGAGGTTTCTTTTAATTGGAAATCCAGAATATCAACTTGGATGACAAATGTGGCGGAACTCTTTTCTGAGGCAAGAGCACCCTTTTTTGAGAACAGTTCCTGAAGAGATTCCTTTATTGCACTGGAAGGAGAACAGATTATGGGTGCCTTTGTCTTACGTCCGGTTCTGGTGAAACCAATTGTATCAGTTGAACCCTCAATTAAGGTCCCCTGTATTGTCCCGACAAAGAATTTTACAGAAGAAGAGATGCTGGGGAATGTATCAAAAGCCAGAAGAGACGGATCGATAATTATTGGAGCTGTTTTTGAGGAAACTTCACCTGAAGATAAACAGATTATCAATGGGAAAAAAAATACAACATGTCGAAACTTGGTCATTAACGTTTCCTTTAAAAGAAAGAACTTTTCAACGCTGTCGGGACATCAATCCTCAGAAACAATCAATTACAAATATAATACCTAACTTATGCATCCGGGAAGGGACGAAGTGCGTTTAGACCTTGTAGCCGAAAGGTTTGAACAAATCGCAGGTGCACCACTCAGGTGGAACATCTGCGATTTGGAAAAAGCCTTTCTGCGCGTGGAATAAGTGCAATTCGCTCTGATCCGGCTAAAATTCATTTGAAATCATCGATGCAGGTAAAACTCCTAAATTGGTTGATAATCCAGAGGTGAGTCACTATATTATTAAACATGGGAAATCAGAGAAAGATTCAAGTAGAGAAGTTGCTTCCTGGAATGTACGTGGAAAGCGTATTAAACGAAAAAGAAACATTTCTTTTTTCCGCTGATCTTCTCATTTCAGGATTTCATCAGATTGCCAACCTTAAACGCCAAGGCGTATCCATCGTTTATATAAATACCGAGAAAGGGATTGATATCCAGAATGATGAGATGGCCGTGTGTTCTTCTGAAACTCCGCAGAAACCCGAACAGCCGTTTCCTGAACTGCAAAGGGCTGCTCAGGTAAATGCAGTCCGCAACAAAACGATCAAAACTGTCAGACAGATCATGTTTGACATGAAAGCCGGAAGATTATCTTCGATCCGCGGAGTAGCTGATGTTGTGGAAGAGATGGTTGATCAGGTTTTAGAGAATCCTGATGCCTATTTTGGACTTTGCAGGATAAGTACATATAATGACAGGCTTTACACCCATTCTGTGAATGTTGCGGTTTTGATGATAGGTTTGGCATCGGTGATGGGGTATTCAAGGGACAAAATTCTTAATGCTGGGATTGGTGGTATTCTTCATGACCTTGGCATGGTAAAACTTCCGGAAGATCTGGTCTTTCTTGAAGGGGCTTACACTGCAGAAGAATTTAATCTGATAAAAAAGCATCCCCAGTTTGCTCTGGAATTGATTGAACGCAGTGAAGAGTATTTACCTCGAACATGTTTAGAAATAATCAAACAGCATCATGAAAAACTCAATGGTAGTGGCTACCCCGGCAAACTCAGGGGAGAGCAGATAAACGAAATGGCATTTATCTGCGCTGTTGCCGATACCTATGACATGCTCACCTCAGATGGGTTCCGAAGGAAATCTTGCATACCGCAGGAAGCTCTGGCATTAATTTACCAGGGTGCGGATGATAATTATCCTAGAGCCGTTGTGGAATATTTTACAAAACTGTTAGGAATCTACCCTGTTGGAAGCTTAGTGGTTTTAGAATCCAGAGAGACTGGGATTGTAGTAAAAATAAACAGGAAAAATCTCCTGTTGCCGCATGTGCTGGTTCTTTTTGACTGCACAGGAAGCCGTATCCTAAAACCTTTTATAAGAGATCTTTCTGCCTACAGCAATGAAAAAGAGAGAGAACTGTGGAAGGTAAAAAATGCGCTGGATCCTGCTGACTTTGGAATAGAGACTGCTGAAATATTACTTAATCCAAATGCTGTAAAACAATCTGTAGAATAGCTTTATGAAGAAAAACGGAGGGGAGAGGATTCGAACCTCCGGTAGGGTTACCCCTACGCAGGTTTAGCAAACCTGTGCCTTAAGCCAGCTCGGCCACCCCTCCTCAACAGAAATTTCAAATGGATTATAATATAATTGTTTGGTTTTAAAAAAAACAAGTAAACTTCTGGAAAAAGATCTTGTTGCATTGACAAACGGCTGAGCAGGAATTAATTTTATGAGTCTATGCCGCAGAGTATCGAGGCACCGACGTTGCCGTTTTAACTTAAAAAACGTTTTGGAACGACTTTTTTATACAATGCAGTTTGCTGGAAATGTATAATTACATTATAGTGTCTGTTTTCGTTTTAGAAAACAGTTGAATCTGCGAGCCAGACATCTGAGTCGTAATAGTAACTTCTGGTAAATACTTGCGGTGATTTATTGTAAAATGTCTCGTTGATAATGCGAGGTTTCTTCAGGAGATTTATGGAAAGTAAGGAGCTAAAGGATTCTTTTTACCGCTATCTCCGGTATTTCCTGGCAAAGGATGATTCCACAGCTACATCCTACGATAAATATATGGCTCTGGCTTACGCTGTCAGAAGCGAACTGGTAGACAACTGGATAAAGACTCAGAAGACCTATTATGAGCACAATGTCCGCAGGGTCTTCTTTTTGTCTATGGAATATATCTTTGGTAAAAGTCTTCGTCATAATTTGCTCAACCTTGGAATAGAGCAGCCTATGAACACGGCTGTTCGATCTCTGGGGATCTCTCTGCAGGAAATTTATTCTCAGGAAGATGACTTTGAACTGGGAAATTCAGGCAGAGGCAAATCAGCAGTTTGCTTTATAGAATCTATGGCAACGCTTGGAATCCCTGCAATGGGATATGGTTTAAGTTACGATTATTCTCAATTCCAGCAGGATATTCGAAATGGTGTTCAGGTAGAGCGTCCTTACGACTGGCTCAACAGGGGACACCCATGGGAAATTGTACGGCCTGAATATTCCTGCAGTGTCGGATTTGCCGGTGATTGCCAACCTATAAATCCCGATATGACACTTGGCCCATACGAATGGAAAGCCTCTGAGCTGGTACATGCCATACCTCACGACGTGCCGATTCCTGGATACCGTAATGGAGTGGTTAACACGTTACGGTTATGGTCTGCTCGTGCTTCTGAGGAATTTCTGGCCGATTACGCAAACCACAATGATTATGTTCGAGCCTGTGAGGAGAAATCACAGCTTGGACGCATTACTAAAGTGCTTTTTCCTGAAGAGGATATCCGAAGAGCAACTGAACTGCGCATGAAGCAGCAGTTTTTCTTTGTCAGCGCTGCTCTTCAGGACATTATACGCCGTTATAAGACCTGCAACAGCAGTATTCTTGACCTGCATAAAAAAACAATTATTCATTTGAACGGCAGCAGGTGCGCACTGGCCGTCCCTGAACTGATGCGCATACTTGTCGATGTGGAGAATGTGCCATGGGACAAGGCCTGGGAGATTACTAAAAACGTCTTCGCTTACACAAGCAACGCCATCCTCAGGGATAATCTGGAAGCCTGGCCAATTTACAAAGTAGCCAAGATTCTTCCCCGTCACATGCAAATAATCTTTGATCTTAATCAGGTACATCTGGAAGAGATCCGTAAGACAATCAGTACAGATGACGAATTTATCAGGGATTTGTCTCTGATAGAAGAAGGTGAAGTAAAGAGGATAAAACTGGCTAACCTTGCTGTGGCAGGTTCTTTTTCTGTTAATGGAGTTTCCAGGGAACAGTCGGAAATCATCAAGAAAAAGCTATTCCCTTCATATGTCAGGTGCTCGCCCGGAAAATTTACTAACGCAACTACCGGAGTAGCCCATCGTCGCTGGCTTGTCTGCATAAATTGTGAGCTTACAAATCTAATCAATTCCGCTATTGGCGAAAAGTGGATCACCGATCCGCAGGAGCTTGCCAATCTGGAAAGTTACGTGGTTGATACCGGATTTCTGAATGAATTGGCCGTCATAAAAACAAAGGCAAAAGAAAATCTCGCATCAGCGATAGAAAAAAATACAGGCATAAAACCCGACACCTCTTCGATGTTCGACGTTCAGAGCGGTAAAATTCACAACTACAAACGCCAGGTGCTTCATATCCTCAATGTCCTTTACCGGTACCAGATGCTCAAATCCGGCAACAAGCTTGATTGCAGCCGAGTTCACATCTTTTCAGGCAAAGCATCACCATCAGATTTTCTTGCAAAGCAGATAATTCACCTGATAAACGTCACTGCCGATCTTGTGAATAAAGATCCGGAAATCAGTGATCTTATGAAAGTCGTTTTTGTACCCAATTTCGGGATGAGCTGGGCCGAGCTCATGATTCCGGCTGCAGATCTTTCTGAGCAGCTTTCCACCCCTTCATTTGAAGCGGCAAGCACGTTTAACATGAAGTATGCCTTTAACGGGGCTTTAACCATTGCCAGCAGATGTGGAACCAATATCGAATTAATCGAAAAGGTTGGTGCAGAAAACATCTTTTTATTTGGAAAGAATTCTGAGGAAATCAGCAGCATTCAGAATTATCGTCCTAATGATCTTCTCTCATCAGATCAGAGGCTAAAAGAGATTTTCTCGCTAATTGAAGGCCTTCTGCCCAGTATACCTGACGGATCAGCAATTTATCCGCTGCTTTCTTCTATAAGGGATTCCGACAGATACTTCGTTCTAATCGATTTCGATGACTATATCAAAAAACAAACTGAAATCGACAAATTTTATATTAACAAACTTGAGTGGTCCCGCAAATCTCTTATGAATATCGCCCGTATGGGATATTTTTCAAGTGATAGAACTGTAATAGAGTACTCGCAGTCTATCTGGAAAGTTCTGGCCCCATGAAAAAGGAAGTAAAGCTCAGTGGAATACCCATAGTATCCGGTTGGGGAATGGGTGTAGCGTATTTTGTAGGCAGGGCAGTTCAACAGACATCTACCGTCTCAATTTCCCGCCAGGATGTCGGTAATGAGATAATGCATTTCAATGAGATCAGGGAGCAGGCCAGAAAGGAATACAGACAGTATATAACTGATCTTAGCGATTCTTCCACAACTGATATTTCCATTCTGAATATTTATGAACATATACTTGATGATCCGGCGTTCATAGGGCAGGTTGTAGAGACAATCTCTACAAAGCTTTATGACCTTGAGACATCCATACGTCTGGTTTCTAACGACTTTGTTAAGCGCTTTGAATCGGCTGGCACAGCATATTTCAAAGAACGCAGTTCTGATATGGTTGATGTCTGCGAAAAGTTGATTTCATATCTTTATAATGACGATGGACAGGCCAAATCTTTTGTAGAACCAGTTGTTCTGGTTGTACTCAGAGCATTTACCCCGACCGATATTCTGGCCTATGATAAATCGAAGATCCAGGCAGTCGTTACCGTCAGTGGCGGTAAAACATCACATGCAGCAATCCTTGCCCGATCCTATAACATTCCAGTGGTATCTGGAATCCGCAACATATCTGAGAGTATTAAGCCGGGGGATCAGCTGCTTGTTGATGCTGAAAAGGGTAGTGTTTATGTGCGCCCATCCTCAATAGTGGTAGCACGTTACAAAAAGCAGGCTATCGATTTATCTGCTCTCAATGAGTTAAAAAGAAAATGGAGAAGGCCGGTTTACACTAAAGATGGTATTGAGATTGATGTGCTGGCAAATATCTCTCTACCTGAAGATATTAGTGACGCACATGAAAACGGCGCTGATGGGATTGGACTGGTCAGAACTGAGTATCTTCTCTCTAACCGCAAAGAGATGCCATCTGAGGCAATCCAATATGAGTACTATAAAACTATCCTTGAAAAAGCCGGTAATAAACATTGTGTAATTCGTCTGATGGATATAGGGGGAGACAAGGTACCTCAGTTCTTTGATATGCCTCTTGAGTTCAATCCTTTTATGGGCTGGAGAGCAATAAGAATATTTCTGGAGCGCAAAGACCTGTTTGAATCCCAGATTATGGCCATACTTCGCGCGGGGAATGGTTACGATTATTCTATAATGGTGCCCATGGTCACAACACTTCAGGAGTGGCTCGAGGCAAAGGCATTTATAAGTCAGATCGCTCAGAGAGCGGGGGTCAGGATGCCCAGGTGCGGCGTTCTTTTTGAGGTTCCTCTGGCGATACTGGAGATGAGCACTTTCATGAAAGAGATTGATTTTGCATCAATTGGAACAAACGACCTCATCCAGTATCTTAGTGCTGCAGACCGCAACAATGCCAAAGTGAATTATCTATACAACCCGATAGAACCGGCATTCCTAAGGATTATACGTACTGCAATCAGGTGTGCAAATGACAACGGAATGCCTCTTTCGATATGCGGAGAGATGGCCGGAAACCCGATACACACTGTTTTGCTGGTCGGGCTTGGATTACGCAGGTTCAGCGTTATTCCAAGGAGTATTCCCGTCATAAAAGAGATTATCGCCAATATTAGCTATGCTGAAGCTTCAGAGAGCACGTCTCACATTAATGCAATCGAATCTACAGAAGACATGGCGCACTGGCTTAAAACCCTCAATAAACGGCTGTTAGGGGATGTTCTGCAAAAACTCCCGATAACAGTTGATGTCTAATGGTCTTTTTTGAAGCATCAAGAGACAAAGTCTTTCCATTCTTGTTTTATAAACGTCTTTATTTGTAAATCCGTTACATAATGAATTGTTTGATTTTCCTGATGTCGGAAGACTTTTATGTCACTGAAATGTCAACTGTTGGGGTTTGATAACCGCTACCATTATGATTTGGAATTCAGGACTTTAAATAATAAATTTATAGGTTAAAAAACATCGAAAAGATTAAAGTCGGATAATAATATAAATCTTCTTTCTATTCCAATTATTTCCTGAGGAGTTTCATGAAACGGTTTATTTCGTTCGCTTTTATTCTGGCGCTGATGACTGGGTGTGGGACATCTACGGGGGAGAAGGTAGTAAGGTTTCCATTTCCTGATATACAGAGTTTTAACCCTGTATACTGGCAGGCGCAGCACGTTCTGGCACAGGGGACTATATACGAAGGACTATTTGCATATGCGCCAAATCCCGGCGGGCTGGGTGAAGTAAAAGTGGTTCCTGCGGTGTGCGAGAGCTATAGCTGTGATTCAACAGGAATGTTCTGGACTTTCAAGCTCAGGAAAGACAAAAAGTGGTCTAATGGTGATCCGGTAACTGCCCGGGATTTTGAATGGTCATACAAGTTTTTTATGAGTCAAAAATTTCCGGATCTTCCCATGTGGGCAAGTCCGATCCGTCATCTCAAGCACGCCTGGGGTATTAAAGCCGGAACTATCGACACCAGCCAGTTGGGGATAAAGGCAGTTGATGATTACACCTTAGAGATGGAGCTTAATGTTCCCAGACGAGATTTGGATTGTCAGTTTGCGACAGCCGGTGGTGTTCCAGTACATAGAGCGACATGTGAAAAGTTCCCCGATGATTGGTGGAAACCGGAAAATTCCGTCACAAATGGCCCATACAAGGTTGCAAGCTGGACCACGGGTAAAGAGTGTATGCTTGTTAAGAACCCCAACTATGCGGGCGAATGCGGGAACGTGGATAAAATTGTTCTGATGCTTGTGACTGCAGGGTACAATGTAGGGCTGCAGTCTTATCAGGCCAAAGAGATTGACTATGCTCAAATCACAAATGTGGGGGAATACAGGTATGTAAAGGCGAACACCACCCTTTCAAAACATCTTCACGAAACCATTTCAGATCTTGACTGGCAGGGCTATCAGGTTGCCCGCAACCAGGATCCACTGCTTGACAACCAAAAACTTCGTCAGGCTTTCGCCTCTGCAATAGATAAAAAGACGCTGGTTGAGAAGGTACTTGATAATCGTGCATTGCCTATTGATGCATTTTATCCGAAGGATTCACCTTTGGGAAAACACCTTACTGGAATTGCATTTGATCCGCTCAAAGCCAAAAAAATTCTGGCCGAGGCTGGATATCCTGAAGGGAAAAATCTGCCCAGGCTAAAATTCTACATTGCAGGAAGTGGAAGTCCGGTAGTGGAGTTTATCGTTCAGGAGTGGAAAAGGAATCTTGGTGTTGATGTGGCTATTGATAATGTAGAAAGCGGACTCTACAATGCAAAGTATATATGGGGAAGTCACCTTCCCGACATTGATCCCGGTTTTACAGTAATGGCTGCAGGAATGAATTCTTTTTCACCCGAAGCTCTTCTTAAGAACGTATGTCATACATTGTGGGCCTATGATTATCCTGCTCATATAAGGCAGAAAATCTGGGATTACAATGTTACACAGAAAGAAGCTGACGAGAAGAATAAAAAGGGAGGTAAAGAAGAGGACTGGATAGAAATAAAGGCAAGAAGAGATCGTCTCTTCGCGGGGTTTAACAAAATGATCTCTGATGAAACTGATAAACTGCTGCAAAATGAGATGCTTACAAAGCCGGCCTGGTATGAGCTGACAGATGAAATCATGGTAAAAGCTGAAAAAACTACGGATATAAAAGAGCGGATGGAACTGTGGCAGAAATCAACAGGGATACTTCGTTCGCAGGAAAGAACCCAGATGGAATATTATGGCCAGAATCCCTCCAGGCTTGCAGCTTTGAGGATGCATTTATCACTTGCCCAGTCCGATTTCTCTTCCGCTACAGAAAAGGCCGCAGCGCTTCTGGAGGTTATGTCGGAGAGAGCCTACATGATTCCTCTTTATTTGAATAAAATTCAATATGTTCAGAATCCCAGGCTCAAGGGTCTGATGATTTACAAGTTTGCCTGGGGACCGCTGCCGTTTAATTTCAAATATCTGAATCTGGAACAGTAAGGAACTGCAGCGATGAAAGACCTCGTATCCTACATAGCTAAACGGCTTGTGACTATACTGCTATCAATAATGGTCATAGTATCGATTACCTATGTATTGATGTATGCGGCGCCCGGGAATTTCTTTGATATTCAGCGTTTTTCAACATCTGCACAATCAACTGCATTGACATTTGAACAAGTGAAACAGCTTCAGGACAGCTTTGAAGAAAAATACGGGCTCAATGAGCCTCTCTGGAAACAGATCGCGATGTATCTGGGAAGGGCTCTGCAGTTTAAATTCGGAGAATCTTTCTCCATGCCTACAGTTAAAATAGAAACCCTGATTGCACAGAAATTCCCGGTTACATTTCTTCTCACAATTTTCAGTATCGCAGTTGCAGTTCTGATCGGGATCCCTCTTGGTATAATAGCAGCCTTGAGGCGCAATACCTGGATCGATTACACAGCAATGACAGTTTCGATGGTGGGGCAGGTGATACCATCTTTTGTGGTCGGAGTAGTACTGGTTATGGTTTTCTGTGTTTATCTGAATGTTCTTCCGACCGGTGGCCTTAGCGGACCCCTGAACTGGATTATGCCTGTAATGGCGCTTTCTCTTGGTCCAATGGCTGGTATAGCACGTTATACAAGATCAAGTCTCCTTGAGGTACTGAACCATGATTATATAAGGACTGCATACGCAAAGGGTGGAACTGATGGCGCAGTAATTGCCGGTCACGCACTCAAGAATTCTCTGACTCCCATTGTGACGGTTCTGGGTCCTCAGATAGCTTATCTTCTTACCGGAACTGTCTGGATAGAGAATATGTTTCGGATTCCAGGACTGGGGCAGCTATTTGTAAATGCTGCCGCTACACGTGATTACCCGCTCCTTGTGACATCCACTTTTATTCTGGCACTTACGGTTATGCTTATGAATCTTATAGTTGATGTGGTCTATTCATTGTTAGATCCGCGTATCAAGCTTAATTGAGAGGTTGAATGTGACCACGCTTCAGAAGAAGAATCTTTTCCAGGTTTTTTTTGGTAAACGGAAGGTCCGAAGTGATCAATCCACGGTAGCAGCTGTAAAGAGTAAGGGTTACTGGTCCGCTGCCTAGAGGAGGTTCAAGCTGAACAAAATGGCGCTTGTGAGCGGCATATTTGTGCTGTTGCTTGTAATCTGCGGATTCCTGGCTCCTGTTATTTCTCCTTATCCCTATGATGAGCCTCATTACGAAAATGCATTTCAGTCATCAAGCTGGCAGTTTATAATGGGAACAGATGATCTCGGGAGGGATCAGTTCAGCCGTCTTCTGTTCAGTCTGCGTAATGCCCTTCTGGTTGCGCTCGGATCACAGCTTGTGGCGCTGATTATAGGTGTTGCTCTTGGTGCAATTGCCGGTTTCCGGGGTGGATGGATCGATTCGGCGATAATGCGCATTGTTGACATTATGTTTGCGTTTCCTACATTCCTTTTCAATATCATTCTGGTAACAGTTCTGGGCAGAGGTCTCTTTACTATCTTTCTGGCGATTGGATTGACAAGCTGGGCGGGTATTGCCCGGTTGATGCGTGGTCAGATCATGTTCCTCAGGTCATCGGAATTTGTAGAGGCTGCAAGAGCCATCGGGGCAAAGGATGGACATATAATAGCAAAATACCTGCTTCCCAATACCCTGGGTCCGATAATTGTCAGCGTAGTATTCGGCATACCCGGGGCGATCTGGCAGGAATCGGGACTGGCATTGATCGGCATGGGGCTGAATCCCCCTATGCCAAGCTGGGGGAATCTGATGGGGGCTGGAATGAGCATGGCGATGGGTTTCCCGCATCTTCTGCTCTGGCCCGCATTAACATTTGCACTTACTCTGCTGGCGATAACTTTTATGGGTGATGGTATCCAGGACGCGCTTAATCCCAGGAGCGAGAGCTGATGGCCGATTTACTTACAGTAAAAAACCTGCGAACATGTTTTCACAGGCCTGACGGGATTGTAAATGCAGTCAACGGGATAAGTTATTCTGTCGGT
>JAAYYB010000205.1 GCA_012515615.1 Fibrobacter sp. | reverse complement strand
GATCACGATATATTGTAGGAATAGATCTTGGAACGACAAATTCTTCTGCAGCGTATATCGATACAGAGCATAAACCGTTTAAGGTCGAGAATTTTCCGATTTTACAGATTACAGCTCCTGGTGAAGCCGAAGCACTCGATCTTTTTCCATCATTTTATTATGAAGCTGCAGAATCGGAATTTTCTGAAGGTGCAATAAATCTTCCATGGCATCAGGAAAATCAGAAAAGCGTGACAGGCATTTTTGCGCGGGATCATGGCGCACAAACTCCAGGGCGTCTTGTAGTATCGGCAAAATCATGGCTTAGTCATTCTGGTGTAGACCGTACAGCACCGCTTTTGCCCTGGCGCGCAGCACAAGATGTTCAAAAGATTTCTCCTCTTGATGCAACTTCATATTATTTGAAACATATTCACCAGGCCTGGAACCATGATTTCCCCCAATATCCCCTTAACGAGCAGGATGTTATAATTACAGTACCTGCCTCGTTTGATGAAATTGCAAGGGAGCTTACTGTAACCGCTGCTGCCAGGGCCGGACTTTCATCAATTGTTCTTCTCGAGGAACCACAGGCTGCTTTTTACTGCTGGATCAATCAGCACTTAAAAGACTGGCAATCGAGAGTCAATGCTGGTCAAAAGATTCTTGTGTGTGACATCGGGGGAGGAACAACCGACTTTTCGTTGATTCAGGTAAGAGGTAAAGAGGATGGGAGTGTGGAGTTTCACCGAATCTCTGTAGGTGATCATCTTATTCTTGGAGGGGACAATCTGGATCTTGCACTTGCCTATCATATAGAGAAAAATCATCTGAAAAGTAAAAAGCTATCCCCTGGACAGTTTGGCGCACTGGTAAGGAGTTGCCAAAGAGCAAAAGAGATACTTCTTGGTCACGATGCACCACAGAAAAAGGTGATAAATATTGCTGGTGCTGGATCTGCACTGATTGGAGGAAGTTTACAGGTTGAAGTAGATCGTGATGAAGTTACAGATGTACTTTTAGACGGTTTTTTTCCTGTAGTTGACCTGAACGACAAACCTGTAATACGTCAATCCGGTTTCCAGGAATTCGGTTTGCCGTATGCACCGGATGCTGCAGCAACAAAATACCTGGCTTCTTTTCTTACCATTAACCGCAAAGCGGCAAGACAGTTTACAACAGAAACCGGGGCAGACCCTGCGCGGCCGGATATAATTCTGTTCAATGGCGGTGTTTTTTCATCTGAGTCTATTCGAAACCGGATTATTGAAACTGTAGGCAAATGGTTCAGTAAGGATAGTGAGCATTGGCAGCCACAAATATTTAAAAATATCAGACCGGAACTTGCAGTGTCACGTGGTGCAGCATATTTCGGACTTGTACGGCGTGGATGTGGTGTAAGGATATCTGCCGGATTAGCCCGATCCTATTATATTGTAGTTGAAACAGAAAAGAAACAGATGCGTGCATTATGTCTTGCACCTGCTGGACTGGGAGAAGGAGAAAGTATTGAGCTTACAAGTCAGGCGTTTGACCTGCTTATAAGACAGCCTGTCGAGTTTGAACTATATGTGTCGAGCAGACGGACAACCGATAAACCGGGTGAACTTGTTGAGATTGATCCATTGGACATGTATGCTCTTCCACCAATTCGTACAGTATTGCGTTCAGGAAAAAAACAGGAAGCCGGCAGCGTAAAAGTGGTATTAAATGTTAAACTTACCGAAATCGGAACACTTGACTTGTGGTTTTCTGAACAGAATGGCAATCGAAGCTGGAGGCTTCAGTTTGATGTCCGTTCTGCAACACGTACAGATATCGCTGCCCACAAGGGAACTGGCGAAATGAGTGGTTTTCTTGACAATGCAACACTTGAGCAATGCAGGAATAAAATAACCGATTCGTTCAGGGTAAATGGAGACAACCCTCATCATCTGATCAAAAATCTTGAAGATATAACCGCAACTGATAGGAACAGTTGGCCTCCATCACTTCTGCGGACATTCTGGGAAGTGCTTATGGACGTTGAACACGGGCGTAAAATTGGACCGGTTCATGAAGCGCGATGGCTGAATTTTCTGGG
>JAAYYB010000204.1 GCA_012515615.1 Fibrobacter sp. | reverse complement strand
GGTTTTCTTCTGCTGCATGTAAAGATCACCCAGCACCTTATACTCCTGGCTTGCCTGCGGGTTCATCGCTATGGCCTGCTCGTAGGTCAGAATAGCCGAACCGGCATTTCCGCTCTTTGCCTGTGATTCAGCAAGGTCATTGAGCAGAGAAACATCTTTGGGATCGAGCTGACTTGCCTTCTCGTACATGGCGACTGCTTTTACATGGTTGCCCTGCTTGCTGTAGACCCCGGCAAGTTTCTTGTACATCGCAACATCGGCTTCACCGGCAGCTATAGCGCCGTTAAGAACAGTAACGATCTCAGCCTCGTTTCCACCGGCCATTACAAGTTCCGCATATCTCTTATAGATACCCTTTGCAGAGGGATCCGCCTTGGCAACAGCGCGATAGGCCGCAAGTGCACCGGCGTTATCTTTCTTTTCGTAAAGACTGTTACCAAGGGCTTTCTGAGCATCGATGTCAGAAGGATTGAGAACCACATACTTTTTCAGATAATCAAGTTCTTCATCCTTTGTGCCAGCCTTGCCGGCGATCTCATAAAGTTTCTTTAACACCTCTGCATCTTTGGGCGTCTTTACAGAGAGTTCTTTATATAGCTGGTATGCCTTGAAATCATCTTTGGTCTGACTGCATGCATCCGCATACATCTTAAGGTGGGATGCGCTGGAGGCTTCCGCACCGCTGACCATCGACAGGTATTTAACTGCATCAGGGTAGTTTTTAGCCTTGAATGCATCCTGTCCTACAACAGAGGCCAGCTCATTGTCTTTATTTGTATCGAGGTACTTCTTATAGTTCTTTATTGCAGAGTCGGTTTTCTTCTGCTGCATGTAAAGATCACCCAGCACCTTATACTCTTTGCTTGCCTGCGGGTTCATCGCTATGGCCTGCTCGTATGTCAGGATAGCCGCACCGGCATTTCCGCTCTTTGCCTGTGATTCAGCGAGGTTATTGAGCAGAGAAATATCTTTGGGATCAAGCTGACTTGCCTTCTCGTACATGGCGACTGCTTTTACATGGTTGCCCTGCTTGCTGTAGATCCCGGCAAGTTTCTTGTACATCGCAACATCGGCTTCACCGGCAGCAACCGCGCCGTTAAGCACTGATTCCACTTCAGCATCGCTCCCGCCTTCCATCACCAGTTCGGCGTATCTCTTATAGATACCCTTTACAGAGGGATCGGCCTTGGCCACAGCGCGGTAGGCCGCAAGAGCACCGGCATTGTCTTTCTTTTCGTAAAGGCTGTTACCCAGAGCCTTTTGAGCATCGATATCGGATGGTTTGAGTGCCGTGTATTTCTTAAGATAAGATAGTTCGTCATCCTTTGAGCCAGTTTTACCTGCTATCTCGTAAAGTTTCTTAAAGACCTCTGCATCCTGAGGAGTCTTTACAGAGAGGTCTTTATAGAGCTGATATGCTTTTGTGTCATCTTTTGTCTGATTGCATGCTTCTGCATACATCTTGAGGAAAGACGCGCTGGAGGCTTCCGCGCCGCTGACCATCGACAGATATTTTACAGCTTCGGGGTAGTTCTTAGCCTTGAAAGCATCCTGTCCTACAACAGAGGCCAGCTCGTTGTCTTTATTTGACTCAAGGTACTTCTTATAGTTCTTAATTGCAGAGTCGGTTTTCTTCTGCTGCATGTAGAGATTTCCCAGGGCCTTGTACTCTTCATTGGCTTTGGGATCCATTGCGATGCCCTGTTCATAGGTCAGAATAGCGGCATCAACTGCTCCGCTTTTTGCCTGGCATTCAGCAAGGGAGATCAGCAGACCGGCATCTTTGGGATCCATCTGAGAGGCTTTTTCAAGGTTCTCAATAGCCCTTGGATAGTTACCGGCTTTCTTATAATTCTCGCCGAGCTGTTTGTACATGGAAGCATCTGCTTCACCGGCAGCTATAGCGTTATTGAGCGCCTGAGCCTTTTCTTCAGGAGTTCCTTCCGCATTCACAAGCTCTATGTATCTTTTGTGAAACCCTTTTGCTTTTGGATCGGCCTTCAATGCCGCTTTGTAGGCAGAAAGTGCACCCGAACGGTCCTTCTGATTATAAAGCATATCCCCAAGCGTCTGGAGCATTTTGGCATCAGTGGGTTTAAGAGCGGTATATTTTTTAAGGTGCCCAACCGCTTTTGAGGTATCTGCACTCTTTAAAGCAATTTCATAAAGCATTTTGACCGGTTCGGGATCTTTTGGAGAAACTGTTGAAAGATCGTTGAACAGTTCTTCTGCTTTTCTATTATCACCAGTCTGATAAACAGATGTTCCGTAAAGTGAAAGGTGATCCGGTTTTTTAGAAGCTTCCCCTGTGACCATCCCCAGATATTTAGCAGCTTCCTTATAGTTTTTATTTTCGAATTCAGTCTTTCCGACCAGAGCCGCGATTTGGGAATCCTGTGACTTTTCCAGGAATTTTTTGTAAGAGGCGATCGCACTTTCTTTTTTGCCGGATTTCATGTACAGATCACCCAGAGACTTCATTTCATTAGTTCTGGAGGCATCCATGGCAATTACCTGCTCATAAGAGATAATCGCGTCGGGAATTTTTCCTGCTTTTTCCTGGCATTTAGCAAGAGATGAAAGCATTTCTGCATCCTGGGGCTTAGTCTGGAGCGCCTTCTGGTACATTTGAACAGCCTGCGTAAAATCACCTTTTCCCTGGTAAATTTCTGCCAATGTTGAATAAATCTCCTCATCAGCCTCACCAGCTTTTACCGCAGAAGTAAGGACCCCGATAACTTCATCTTCTCCGCTCTTCTGTCCTTTCTGTACCGCCTGGGGTTTCTGAGCAAGAATCAGTTCGGCGAATTTTTTATAAAATCCCTTTATTGCAGGATCACTTTTAAGTGCAGCCCTGTAAGCTGTAATTGCGCCCTGGGAATCCTTCTTATCATAAAGCAAGTTTCCAAGATCACGCTGAGCTGCAGCATCCTGAGGTTTAAGCTGCACATACCTTGTCAGATTTACAACTGCTTCATCCTTGTTGCCGTCTTTGAGGTTTATCTGGTACATGCTCAGAGGGATTTCAGGATCTTTGGGCAGAAGTTCAGAAAGTTCTTTATAAGTTGCCAGAGCATTTTTACTGTCCCCTGAAGAGAGCGCGTACTTTGCGTAGCGCAGGCGGGAAACAGTATCCTTTTTGTCTGCAGATGCAATAGTCTTGTCAACTTCAGCCAGCTTTTTGGAGTCCCCGGTTTTTTCATAGCAGAGAGCAAGTTTTCTGAGGAGCTCAAGATCAGATGGATCTTTCTTCAGCAGTTTTTCCAGGATTGGAATCGCAGAGGCATAGTTTTTGTCCTGAATATGAATGCTGGAAAGGATAACCTGAGGCTGACTCAGAGACTCATCGATCTTAAGGGCAGATTCAGCGGCATCGACTGCAAGCTGATAGTCTTTAAGTTCCCATGCGGCAAGCATCATGCCTTCGGCTGCACGGGCATTTTTTTCGAGTGTAAAGCTTTTCTGGAAATACTTCAGTGCCTCGTCATTCTTTTTTGACTTAAGACCATACTCTCCAAGAGCCATATAAACATCAGGATTATTGGGCTGAAGAGAGAGAAGTTTGGAATAGAGCGCCTGAGCCTTGTCGCCCATTTTTTCTTTATTGTAAAGATCAGCCAGTCTGGCAACGGCTTCAACATTGTTTGGCTCCTGGGCAATCACCTTCTCCAGAAGCGGGATGGCTTTTGAGCGCTCACCATTGCCATCATAGGCTTCGGCGGTAAGAAAGGTGATTTCTTTAACCACCTTACCTGCAGGGTCGGCTTTATTAATCGTCTGCAGAATTACAAGAGCATCTTTAAACTCTTTTTTCTCGAGCTTCCAGCGTGCAACTTTTTCTCTGGCCAGCAATACATTGTTTTCATTCGATGCCCCGAACTTCTGAACAGCAGCCTCGAAAAGCTTTGCAGTTTCCTCTTTGCCACCCCCTGATTTTTCACTGCTGAGAGCGTAGTTATAAAGGTCATTTGCTGTCAGAATCCTGGAATCGACTTTTCCATACTCTTCAGCAGCCTGTTTGAAATTTTCGGCTTTAAAATAAAGACGGGCCAGATCCACAGCTGCATCTGGTTTGTCAAATTTTTTATCCTTGAGGGCTTCCTTATAGTAAATAATGGCAGAATCAGTCGAACCCTGTTCTTTACTTGCAAGAGCGATTTTGTAAGCAGTTTCACCTTCCGGCTGTGCACTGTAAGAGAGTTTCATTAGCGGAAGTGCTTTTTCGTAGTTCTTTTCGGCATATAAGATGTTACCGAGTTCTCTGTTGGCAACCAGGTTTGATTTGTCGGTTTCAACCACTTTCTCCAACGCACTTTTTGCTTCTTCTGTTTTATTCTCGGCTATACATGAGCGGGCAAACTCCCAGCTCGCTTCACCTGTAAACTTAAGCTCCATGGCCTTCTTTGCCATCTCAGCGGCGCTTGAATACTGCCCGATACTGTTATAAATGCGTGCGGCACCAAGATGAGCCTCATAACTTTTGGCATCATTTCTTATTGCAACAAGGTAACAGGCCAGTGCTTTTTCCTGTAATTTCTGATCTTCATTGGCAATGCCCAGCTTTGCCCATATGGCTGCATCACGATCGCCGATCGGCAGCTTTTCATCTGCATACTTGATAACATCTGCATACTTTCCATCATCAAAAAGCTTGTTGAAGGTATCATCTGCATGCAGCATCGATACAGTCAAAATCAGGATTGCAGAAATAGAAATTACTGGTACTGAAACCCTACTGTTACTCATTTGTAAGCCTCCGATTTCAAAGCTATCGCTTAATTTTGATAATTTTCAGAAATAAGTCCGGAATTGAAACGCCCGAAGAGGGGATTCTTAATCCAAAACTCAGGTTATGAATCTGGAAGGTTCAGGACTACAGAAAATATACATAGAACCTTAATATTTGGGAAACCTTTTTAATTTTAACATAGATGAGGAATATTGCAACAGTTTTCTGGTACAAGCATTGCATATGAATAATTTGAGGAACAACAGAAAGGAGTACCATGCCTACAGAAATGTCAAAAGTAATAGATTGCGAAGCCACAAATTGTGTCTATAACAAAGATAGAAAATGCCACACACTGGCAATAACCGTAGGGGATGAAAAGGAAGCTGCCTGTGATACCTTTTTTCAGGCAAGAAACAAAGGTGGTTTTGTTAACATCAATGGCGGTGTGGGTGCCTGCAAAGTATCAGATTGTGAATATAACGACTCTTTTGAATGCACCGCATCCGGAATACACGTAATCACCCACAGCAATCATGCTGACTGCGGAACTTTCCAACCAAGAGAATAACTCCTGAGAGCCGGTTTTTACTTCTCCAATCAAATCGGCTCTCTATCCCTCTCAGCGATCAGCACAACCACTCTGTTCACCATCCGTCTCAGAGCAAATCGCACTTATACCTTCCCCGATAGATAAGTCAGGTACCCAAAAAGCTCTTTAACCCTGATTTATATTATTCCTGCATGAAAAATAGCGGTAATTTCTGCAATATTGCCTTTTTTTCATCGCAATGTTCTGCCAGGCTGCCGCTGCGGCATTTCACAACCAGCTCACCCGGAAGTTTACCGGGTCAAAAGCAATAAAAGGGTCCTATGAAGCAGTTTGTATCCAGAGTAATCAAAAATTCAGTAATCAATGAACACTTTCTGGAAATGGAATTTGAATGGAACACCACCCAGGTTCCCTCTCCTGGGCAGTTTCTTACAATCCGTGTCTCAGAGAAAACCGTTCCCCTGCTTAGAAGACCCTTCGCGTTCTCATCCTTTGACAGCCAAAACAAGAGCTGCTCGATAATCTATCAGAAACGGGGAGAGGCAACTGAAGCTCTGTCTCAGAAAAGAGCCGGAGAAAAAATCGACATAATTGGTCCAGTTGGAAATGGTTTCCCAAGGTTTGAGGGCAAAGAAGCGCTTCTGGTTGCAGGCGGTATTGGACTGGGACCGATTCTCTTTCTCTCTGATTCGTTTAGAAAATCCGGCGTCCCGACTACATTGATTTTCGGTTGCCGCTCAAAAAACCTCAAACCTGTCTCACCCTCTTTTGAAAGAGAAAATCCGGTTATCTGTACAGATGACGGAAGCGAGGGATTTCATGGTACTACAATGGATTATCTCAACTCAATTTCCCAAAAGACTGGCCCCGGTTCAGCACTTTTCTGCTGCGGACCACACCCGATGCTCAGGGCCTGCCACAACTTTTCAACAAAGCACCAGATACCCTGCTATGTCTCTGTTGAGCAGGTGATGGCGTGTGGGGTTGGAGCTTGTATGGGATGTGTCGTTAAAACAGTCGATCCCCCCGGATTTAAACGGGCTTGTAAAGAGGGACCGGTCTTCAGAAGTTTTGAGCTTGAATGGTAATCAGATAACAAGATAACAATTTTTGGAAAACAGATTATTCAGAGAACAGGCGAAAAAGAATAAACACACAGCGGAGATTCCCGGTAATGAACCTTGGCATAGAAATAGGAAAAAAGGTACTTCCCAATCCTGTCGGAGTAGCATCGGGCACTTTCGGGTACGGCAGTGAATATGAGAAACTGATTGATCTTTCCAGGCTGGGTGCAATATACACCAAAGCAGTGACCCTCAAGCCCCGCCCGGGTAATGACATTCCACGGATAATCGAAACACCTGCCGGAATACTTAATTCAATAGGGCTTGCCAATGTTGGTGTAGAGCTTTTTCTGAAAGAGAAGGTCCCATACCTGGAAAAACTTCCATGTGCTTTGATTGCAAATGTCGCCGGATCAACTCCGGATGAGTACTGCGAGGTTATATCCAGACTCGAGGCCAGTGACTCAATCTGGGGATACGAGATAAACATTTCCTGTCCTAATGTGAAACACGGGGGGATGGCGTTTGGAACCGATCCGGTTCAGACTGGAAAATTGACAAATAGCCTAAGAGGTCTGAGCTCCAGGCCCCTTATCCTCAAACTCTCTCCAAATGTAACAGATATTACTGTAATTGCCAAAGCAGCTCAGGATAATGGTGCTGATGCAGTATCGTGTATCAATACGCTCGTTGGTATGGTGATCGATACAAAAAATAAACGTCCGGTCCTGCCTATGAAAACCGGAGGACTTTCCGGTCCTGCAATTCGTCCGGTAGGTGTTGCAATGACTTACAAAGTAAGCCGGGCAGTTTCTATCCCGGTTATCGGTATGGGAGGTATATTCAGTGCCGATGATGCTATTCAGTATCTTCTTGCCGGGGCATCTGCGATTCAGGTAGGAACGGCCAATTTCATTGATCCCGGAACCGCATCCAGGGTTCTTGACGGAATAGTTCAGTATGCCGAAATCCATAAAATTGAACGTATAAGCGATTTTCACTCTTTTCTGGATTAGTGATTCATCATTTCATGCCAAAACCTCTGCAGGAAATGTCCAATGAAGAACTCTGGGAACTTTTTCCCATCATTATCTCTGAACATAACCCGGAGTGGAAAAACAGATATCTGGCAGAGAAAGCCCTGATTGAGAAAAAAATCGGTACCGATATTGTCCGGATAAATCATATCGGAAGTACAGCCGTTGAAGGCTTGTTGTCCAAGCCTACTATAGATATCCTTGTTGAAATCAGAGTCATCGCTGATACTGACAAGCTGATTAAGGCAATGACTGAATCTGGTTACATTTTCTCACCCCAGCCTGAAAATCCGGCTCCTCACATGATGTTTTTAAAGGGATACACAACAGAAGGTTTCAGGGGGCAGGCATTCCATGTACACATAAGGTACAGCGGGGACTGGGATGAACTCTATTTCAGGGATTTTCTTATTCTTAATCCCGAAGCGGCACAAGAGTACGGAAAATTAAAGCTCAAGCTAAAAGAATGCTTTGAACATGACAGGGATGAGTATACAAACGCTAAAACAGAATTTGTGAAGAAGTATTCAGAACTGGCCAGAAGAGAGTTTGGTGCCAGATACAAACCACAGCCGTAATTCACACCTCACATTTATAGTTCGTCCCATTAAAGCCCCCCCACTTCCCACAGATGCGGAGATGAGGGCAAAAAAAAACCGGTCTTTTACGACCGGCCTTTTTACTTTCAATGCTTTCTACTGATATTACAGTTCAGCTTTTCCTGTTACCTTAAGGATAAACTGAAGAGTAATTTCTGTACCGCTATTTGAGAGATCATCAAGAAGTTTCAGTTCCGCAACGGTGCTCACGGTCTCTTTTGTTTCATCCTTGATCATCGTAACGAAAGCAGCGAAACCTGCTGCGGCAAAAATCTCGCTGTTTAATCCAAGCCCTGTTTTCAGGTTACCGAGAGTAAGTATCGGCGCTGCGAGTCCGGATTTAGCTGCGGACTCAATCACATTTACTTTTTTGCCGGTTTCATCAAGGTAAGAGATACTTATCACTATTTTGGCGTCTTTATTGGCCATAAGAAATGTATGCGATTCCGGTGAGGCCTTTATTGACAGACTTGTAAGTGAAACTGTTGAAAGCGCGATATTGTTTTCGGCTATTTCGTCGCGAAGGTCATCCAGATGTACCACTTCACTCTCCGAGATCACCTCCCCTTTACTGTGGTTGGCTACGCTAAAGCTGTATTCTACAGTATCAACAGCTGCCAGCCCTACACCTGAAACATAGTCCTCTGCATCTTCATCAGTATCGCCTGTATTCTTGTCATCGCCGGTGTTTTTGTCTCCAGTGTTCTGATCAGAGCCTGAATTTGTGTCTCCCTGGGTGCCGTTAGTATCAGAACCTGTGCCACCAGGAGTAGTATCAGACCCATTTTTAGTACCATCGTTGTCAATATCAGGATCATCTGTATTGGAAATGCCATCGCCATCGATATCGTTATCATCGCCATTACTGATCCCGTCATTGTCAAGATCAGAATCACTTCCGTTGCTTGTTCCATCTCCATCAAGGTCAGAATCATCTTTATTTATGATACCGTCGCCATCGATGTCATTATCATCAATATTATCGATACCATCACCGTCGATATCAGAATCGCTGGTATTATTCTCTCCGTCACCATCGATGTCGTTATCGTCGATGTTTTCAATGCCATCTCCATCGATATCGTTGTCATCGATATTTTCAATACCATCACCATCGATATCGTTGTCATCTGTATTTGTTTTTCCATCTCCGTCCATATCAGTATCTGATTCATTTGGAGTGCCGTCATTGTCGATATCCGGGTCAGAAACATCGGGAATATCATCATTATCGATGTCAACAAGATCAACCTCCTGATCTAATCCTGTCCCGAGGTCATCATCCATACCGCAACCAGCAACAAGGACAAGAAGTCCCGCCATCAAAACCAGAAGCAATCTACCTTGAAGCATAATCCCTCCTTTAAGGGTTTTTCAATTAATCTTTCGACGTAAGTTTACTTTTTGGCTTTACTTTTAAAACTAAATATATTTAATGTATTACTGAATTGCGACCCCATACCTCCAGAAATAACCGGATGGTACCCTATCGGAAATGCAATGTTCAGCGAGCTGCGAAACGCGTTTCTTCCTTTTATTTTTGTATCGAGGGTAATCATTTCTGACACTGCATCAGAGGAAATTTCAACCTCTCCTGTTGCGTTAAGAACTGAATGATCCCATCCGGCCTCAATGAAGAACTCTACAATGTTTTTTAACCGATAACCGGCCACAAGACCCAAAAAGTTAGAAAGTCCTCCTAAAGCGAGTTTCCCCTTCACATCGTCACCGGGTTCCCATGAAGCTGAATAAAAGGTGAAGTTGGCGGCTAGAGAGAGGGAAACAGGTAACTTCGGCAGTATAGACTGAAGATCATGCTGGAGGGCAAAACCTGGCATGTGAAATCCTATTCCTGCTATGGTTGGCATACCGATATAGCGCAGCTTTAATTCGGTGTAGTAAAAAGAGAAACCAGCCTGAAGAGTAAGATATGGAAGCACGGGGAGGTTTGATAACTGACCATCTGAAAATGGAATAGAATCAGGTAACTGACCAACAATATTGTATTGAAGATCATAATAGGAGTTGTACGTGTCTGGTGTAGGAATCGTACCGAAAATAGTCGGCGCGACAAACTCCTGACAGTCAACACAATCCTGGCAATCAATTGAGGGGTTCTGAGTCTGCTGTTCTTTACATTCCCTGCACCCTTCATCGATATGAGTTCCGGAATACTGCCTGTCTTTTTTACCCAGGTATACAACCGAGATCGGCAGAGAGATACTGAACCCGAATGATTTGTCAACAGATGCGCTCTGGTACCAGCCACTGTTTGTTAATGTGCCCAAAGAGGTGGCGAAAGGTTGTACATATTCAGGACGTTTCTGGAAGGCATCCACAATTTCACTTCCCACCCCCGCAAAGGAATCTACGGTCAGACTGCCCGCTAAAACTGCCATCAGAAAAGCTTTCTTCATCACTGCTGCCCTCTTTGAAAAATGTGATTTTTATTTTACTTAGTAGATATTCAATGATATAATATTCTGCTTAAATTGTAAAGAAAAAACTATGGCTCCCAAAGGAACCTTAAAGTTGATGTTTTTTCACTGAATGGTGG
The DNA here is from genome assembly GCA_012515615.1 of Fibrobacter sp. Taxonomy (GTDB): domain Bacteria; phylum Fibrobacterota; class Chitinivibrionia; order Chitinivibrionales; family Chitinispirillaceae; genus JAAYIG01. Next base: position 1,987 of record JAAYYB010000204.1, on the reverse strand, counting down.
TCTTATCAAGAAGGTTTTCACCGAATTTTGCTTCAGCGGTATTGGAGATACCAGTAAATAACCTGAGGAACGGAACCTATCTTATCAAAATTGAAATGGACAGTTTAAAAAAGGCAAGGTATCTCAATCTTCTGTAGTCACAAAGGTGAGGTAGTTGTACTCAGTCGGATTCCTCACCGGTGGCAGATATGCTGAGGCTGAGGTGTTTTACCCCCACAAGCGCCTTAAGAGTGGTGGAAAGACGCTCAACATCCCGGGCTTTTCCTCTTACAGCAATGACTTCCAGACAGTGGTGGTGATCAAGGTGAACATGCTGGGTTGAGAGAATGGTGCCCTGAAAATCATGTTGAATGTCAAGCATTCTGTTTACAAGTTCTCTCTTGTGATGGTCGTAAGTCATTACAATCGCGCCTGCCACCACTCCCCCTTCAGTCCATTTTTTCTGAACCAGCTCTTCACGTATCAGGTCGCGGATGGCTTCGGACCGGTTCTGGTATTTCCGGGATTTGATATGCTTATCAAAGGCATCAATTAAATTCTTTTCAAGAGATATTCCGAATCTGTATAATTCGCTCATTGAGTAGAAACAGACTCCTTTTAAAAACATTTTTTTTAACCTGTTCTGGTCATTTGACTGCTAAAGGTGTGCAAAACCAGAATAGATAGTTTTTTTAAAAACACATTTAAAATAACATTTTCCAAGGAAAGGCTTCAGATGAAAAAGATCTATGGTTTATTTTCTATGCTTTTACTGGTTGTCATCTCGCAGAACGCTGGCGCTGAGAATCTGTTTGGGCTTAAAATCAGATTAGGAGGCAGGTATGACAACGTTCGCAAATGTGTAGCAAGTAAACCAGGTACTCCCGGAGGCATAGCGGCCGATATCTCAGCGTTTGCCGAAGTGCCGGCAGGAAAAGGTCAGGCGCTGCATTTTGACCTACCTCTGATGCGGCCGATTCTCTTTGCAGCGGCTTTTCACATGCTTCAATTTGAACCATCAGTAACAATGAAATTCTACAGTGAACCAGACAACAGAACATCCTGGGTTTTTGGCCCGGTACTGGGCCTCTCACTTCATTACGGCCCTGATTATAAAGCAGAAGGGCCCCGATCAGCAAACAGGTTTTTTGCCGCCGGCCCGATCATTGGTGCTTATGCCGGGCTTGGCAGGCAAAACAAGAGCAGACCACAGGGCTTCCAGGCCGGAATTACCCCTTATCTAATACCAATGTTCGGGATAAAAGATCCTGAAAAGCATCGCGGGCTTATAGTTGGCGGATCTCTTGACGGTACCTTTTTTGTCAGACCCAAATAAGCACGATCAATTTTACCCACTTGACGATTGTAGAGTATAACAGTAGAATAATCCTATGTATTTGAGGCAAAGTTTCACCTGAAAATGGACAACAAAAAAGATCAAACCTACGTATTCCGTAGATAAGCGGAAACATTCAGACAAAAAAACCCGTGTAATATTCATAATCCGATCGTAAAATTGCTATTTTTAACACGGGTCACTTTATTATGGTAATCTGGAGGAATAGTGTTAATACTTGTTCTGGCAGTAATTTTTTCACTTAGCGTTTCATTTTTCTGCTCACTTATGGAAGCCTGCCTGCTTAGTCTTTCAAACGCCAACATCGCAGAAATCGGTCAGAAGTCACCAAAAACCGCCAATATCTGGAAACAATTCAAGCTCGATATCCAGAAGCCTATCGCAGTCATACTGATATGCAACACACTCGCCCACACAATCGGGGCGGCAGTATCAGGAGCAAAGTTTGCTGAGCTATTTGGTGTCGGCTGGATATGGGCATTTTCTTTAGGCTACTCTCTTATTATGATCATGTATACAGAGATCCTGCCCAAGACCCTCGGGGTACGATATAATATTCTGCTGGCAAAAATCAGCGCACTGCCGTTATTTGCAATTGTAAAATTCTTCAACCCGTTTATATTTCTCATCGAGCTTGCAAATTCCCCATTT
>JAAYYB010000375.1 GCA_012515615.1 Fibrobacter sp. | reverse complement strand
TAACGGGCTGCAGGCTCTGGGCACCCACCAGCTGGAAGGCATAGACTTTTCCCGAAATGTCGTCTTCGGTGAAGGTGAATTCCTTTGTGGTAGAAACATTTTTCCATGAAAGCCTTACCCTCTTCCCGATATCTTCGTCTGTCAGATAAAGGGAAATATCCTGGTTGCCTGTCACCGGGCCTAATGCACCTGATGCTTCAAGCTGGCCCCACTCTCTGGGGACGACTACCTTCAAGGTTTTGGTATGGATCATTCTGTTCAGATATTCGTAAATAGCCTGACTATTGTATGCAGAGCCACTAGTAAGCTCCGCGATCCTGCTTTCCCTGATGCCGTAAAGCACATCAGACTCATCCCCTGATTCAGGGTTGATTACTGTGCCGTCCAGTCCATCACAGAATTCCACACTCATCCGGGCTGTGGACTGATCGACGACGTTGATCCACTTTGAGATGACTTGTGGTCTTTCGTCTTTATTATTAGCATAAACGGAAATTATTCTATACTCCGACACGCCGCTCTGCGCCGCAGGAGTCAATATGACGCTGCCCGTCAGGGTAATAAGCCCGGTTGCCGGGTCAGTTTCTTCGCTCGGGTTTGTCAACCCACCTTGTTCCTGGTCACCTCCGCCGGTTATTACATAGTGTGAAGCGTATCCGGGCAAAAGGTTTTTGATCCTGTAATCAAATGCTGCCGGTTCCCCCACCAGGGCGTTGGATGCTTCGGTCAAGCTTTCCATCGTCACCGGTGGAGGAGTGATATACACATTGGCCGTGGCAGAAGTGGATTCTGTGCCTGCTGTCGCCGTCAAGGTTACGGTATAAGCCGGTTTGAATGCACCGCTTTCATAAAGTGACACAATTTTCGGTGTGACATCATCGAATGTCAGGTTCACCTCTGTGGTATCATCTTCTCTTGTGGCATTTCCTGATTTTACGATAGTGCCATCGGCTTTGCGTATTTCATAGGTCATCATCGGGGTTTCCCATTCGTCTTCAAAACGATCGAAATTGTCGCTAAACCGGGCGGTCACAGCTGTGGTGATATCGCTTTTTCCTACTGAAATACTGCTGGTGCTAAGGCGTGGAGCCCCAGCAAGGCACGTGAATGTTTTCACCAACACATCATTGTTGGCAGGCAAGCTTTGCTCTGTTCGATATGCTATTTCCTCTGATCGCAGGGTGAGGGTTACTTTACCCTCTTCGTGGAATACAAGCTTACCACCGGTTACACTAGCTCTGGCAGGATTGCTGGACTCCCAGCTATATCCGCCGAATGTAGCGTCTTGCGGTAGTATACTTACAGCGAGGGGATACTCAGTGTTTTCTTCAGCATAGGTAGTGGGTATGCCGGTAACGTCAATGCTCTCGATGGGTACGAAGGGTATTGTTTTGGCAGATATTTCGATGATTTTAAAAGCACCGAAAAGCGCTCTGTAAAAGAGGGTGTCTTCTCCATAACCCCGGTAGAGCTCCACGGCAATGCGTAAAGCACTATCACTATCGTTTTCAGGGGCTGTAAAAATGGCCTCTATGCTCTTTGTAGCCGAATTCCAACGAATCGAGCTTTGCGGAATGAAGCTCTGCCCCCCATCATAAGACAGGCTGATGAACTGTCCCCACCAACTGTCGAAATTCGCTTCAAAGCCTATCTCGTCTGTGTTTAGCACCGGTACCGATACATTGACGCTTTCAAGCCCTTCATATGTATCTTTATCGGTGGTCACTGGGCCGAAAACAGGTTCACCATCGTACTCGAAGGCAGATGCTGCAACATCTATTTCAGTCTCGTAATCGTCAGCGCTGTATGTAAAGTCAAATACACTGCCATCCGCCGCGTTCTTTATACCGGTGATGCTGACAACTTCCCATTCATTATTGATCGGATCATCGGCAGGTATGACGAAGGTCGCACTGCTGAGGATCGATCCAACAGCTTCAACCGGCTTGAGCGCGCGGGTTTGATCGCTATTTTTCAGGTTCAGGGTCAAATTTTCAGTAACTTCGCAAAATCCTTTATCAAAATAGGAAAAGCTGTTTTTCCTGTCTTTAAAAATCACCTCGATGACCCTACTTGCTCCCTGCTGCACAAAGTCTGTTGCCGATGCCACTTTGGCATGAACAACAAGCGGCAGATCAGGCTTATACACTTCTATATCCTGCTTTGTTGTTTCCAGCCGGATTAACGGGGTGACTATTGTGGTTCTGTCAAAATCATAAAATCGAAGATAAGAGGTGAGTGTACCCTTGCTCCTGCTATTGTCGCCAAAGCTATACTCTTGTCCGATATAGATGGTTTTACTCGTCACATTTGCCGGGAATTCAATGAGATCCAGAGTCTCTTCTCCCGTCTCATCGCTGAATATCTGGAAGCCGATGTCATTACTGCCGGAGTATGAGTCCAATCTTACGGCAACAGGATATCCGGCTTCGCCGACCTTGGGCCTGGTGATGGTGATAGGGAATCGTTCGCCATTTGCAAGAGATTCCTTAAAGTCATCATAGTCTCCCAGATTGAAGACCGGCACACCATCTTTCAGATCGCCGTCTTCTATTTGAAGAACGTCATCGGGTATCGGCAGCGCCAAATCGTTTATGTTGTAAACGCTTTGGGAGACTGTGGTCGCCTGCGCGCCTGCTAAACTCAGTTCATTCCCTGGTGCACCGGGTTCCATTGCCCGCATAGGAATGTCAGTGTCCATCCCCGCTAAGACAGTTATTGAGCCACCTGCACCTAAATGTGTACCAGAATCCATAGTCTGTGCAGGCGCCTCGGAATCCAATTTTGCAAGGGTGGCAATGGTTGGGCTTGTGTCCAAAGACCCACCGGAACCCTTATCACTTGTTTCTGCAAAGGCTGTCATGGGCAGCATAGTCAAAACGATGCATAACGCCATAAACAGACTACCGATTTGTTTCAATGTCCGCTTCATATTGTATGAAACCTCCTCATTCTTGATTGATTGATGTGGATAGCCATCTGAGTATTTCCTCCAATGTAATCTGTGGCCCGTCCTGCCAGAAGATGCTCCGACCATCGGTACTGGGACGGGGCAGGGCTTCCAGCTCCCGCAGGCTGTCAAAGCTCTGGTTCGTTTCAGGCAGATGACAGGTGTCCAAGAGGATCAGGTGTCCGTTACTCAGTTCGATATCCAGCGTCTGTCCGTCCACGATGTCGACTCTGGTTATTTGCAGCATAAAAATTGCCTCGTTTCCGCCGGCTTAGTCGTCCCGGCATAAGCCAAGGGTAACAGAATAGTTTCTCTGTGTACAAAAGGTTAAGAAATCTTAAC
>JAAYYB010000203.1 GCA_012515615.1 Fibrobacter sp. | reverse complement strand
TGAGTCTGCGAGTTTATGGCCCCTCCCCGGCGAAAACGCGCATAAGCGCCAGTGCGGGGCTCCCAGGCATTTTTGCCTACTTTTGTTGCCTTGGACAAAAGTAGGTCGCCAAGGCATCCGTTCTAATCTTAAAAAATCATTTACAGTTGACAATAGCTTGTAACATTACGAAAAAACACCCGAAAATGTCTGAAGGGCCTTATTTCTATCATATGCTTGGACAAATAAGGAAAACTTAGACCAAATAGATTCAATTTTGTCTGAGTCCAATGCAATTGTCACCCTACGTCAATTTGCAGAAAATAGAAGAATCGCCAATACTGCAGTTCAAAAAGCAATTGAAGAGAACCATAAATTTGGCATTCCAGATGATTTACTTTACGCAAAATAATGATATAAGAAAAGATAAGCCGTCCTGGCTGAGAATGCCGGCAGGAATAAGAGCGCAAAAGTACAGCACTCAACAGGCAAATGCTGGGTGAGTACACCCCAAATTGCTTTACACTAAGGCAGGTAGAATTATTGCCTTTCAAGCTTCAAAGACTCGCCTGACAGGCAATAATCCTACAACACTTTTAGTCACAACTTCAGCATTTGCCACGACGTTTTGCATCTGAAATTTCACCACAGGCACGGCGCATTCAAAGAATCTAATCTCTGGGACCTCTGTGAGTTTGTGGTGATATTTTCCCCGGCCACCTCCAAACAAGTTCCACTACTAAGGTGTCAACAGAAGATTTACATGGGCGGAAGGTTAAAGTAAAGCCTTATAAAAAGTTCGTAAACATCAGCAAACTTCTTTGAATTGTCTTCCCAGAGATCTCTCTTTGGATTATCCAGCTCTTTTTGCTGCCATTGTTCTATCTGGAAAGTCACTTCTTTGGCGCTTATGCGCAGCTTCATTATCTTATCAGAGTTCGCACGCCATTTTTGTACTCTCAAGTCGCTTTTCTCAGGCTCGGCATTCCTATCATAAAGAAGAGAATCTGCTATTGCAGTTACGGAAGGAAGCGCAGAGAAGGAACTGCGTGCAGCACAAAACAGATAATAAAAGTTCTTTAAAAATTCCGGCAGGTATGCATCAAGGTACAGGATTCTGTCCCACTTCTCCCCTTTCAGATCTTTTTCAAATACCGCAACTGCCCCCTTCATATTTTCTGCCACTCTGTTTATCAGTTCAGCTTCAAAGGGGCTGATAAGATATGCCTGCCGCGGGTTTTCTTTATATGTATGATCAACACGCGTTTTTCGGTTATCTTTCACATACCGGTCATCACCGGGCGAAACTGCCCACCCCTCATCGGAATTCTCATACGACACAAACACCTCATCGATTTCTCCGTTTGCCTTGAAAGTTGTCGAGATAAAAGGAAGATGCAGGTCATAAGGTTTTCTTTTGCCCAGTTCAGCCAGGGCAAATGATAGAAGAACCAATGCAGGCAGTGATACGATCGATATCAGGGTATTGTGTTTCAATTTATACCTGAGGCTTAATTAAACCTGAAAGTCGCAGCTGGGGAGTGCAAAAAAACGCAAGATGTTGAGATGATAAGGCTTGAAGGCATTGCAGGTCTTATCAGCAGGGTGATAAGATCAAGATGCCTGAAAGCCTTAGCGCTCAATAGATAACGATTTTTTGCCTCATCCAACTGCGTTTTTCAGGTTAAACAGTTTTAGATGCAAATTAAGTCATGCTCAAGTAATAATATCCTTAATATTACCATGATCTGAACAACTAAACAACAGTATCAGACTCTGGCACTATTATGAGAGGGGATTCCACTGTCCGAGTCTCTCAGCCAGTATCTGTTCATTTGCGGAGATCCTGTTCTTTGCGGAATTAGTTGAAAAACGCAGAATTATGATCTCTTCAAGGAGAATTTTAAGCTCCCAGAGGCTCCTTCGCTCAAAAGGCACCAGGTTATCCCGGGTAAACAGTTCCCGTATTCTGCCGGAGAAAAGAGAAACCTTTCCGGAAAGATCCCGGTATTTTACCGGCTCAAGATAACCCATATCTATCCGACCAGCCAGACAGCCAAGATAAGAAGGAAGTCTCTCAATAAACCCGGCCGGGTTATCTTCTGTGAACAATGCATCCACATATTCATTGATTAACAACAGGAACTCCTCATATTTAACGGCATCTTTGTATTTTCCAGCCCTTTTCTTCAATAGAGACATACACTTATCGAGTTCTGTAATTATCCTCTCAAGAATTTCGATAGTCCGGAGACTTGCAGAAGGTATTCTCTTTTCAGCTTTACCAAGCAGATTACAGAAAGTTTCCTGATTATCGGGTAAATCCGGCTGAATTGAAAGTACCTGCCCGGTAAAGATGCGACCGGCGGCATCATCAAGTTCCTGTTCGCTGCAGATCTCCTTATACCTGTAAACTAAAGGTTGTGGTACCCTGAACGACTCCATCTCCCAGGCAAGTTTTTCTGCAAGATGCTGCTCAAGAAGGTGGGTCAGAGCATCGCAGTGGGCACTCTGCGCAAAATGCCCGGAGAAAAAAGTTTTAACAGAGATCTTATGATCTTCTCTGCAAAGTGCTGGAACCAGATAAACTGGAACAAGGCTTCCTGAGGGCTTTACAGGAAATGGCTTTAGAAAAGAGGCATCATCCAGAACGCCATCAAAATCCTTTTCCAGTTCAGAACAGACGCCCCCCCAGATTCTGCCCCGTTTTCTGCATCCTGGATGATCTATTGAGGGGTTACTCAGCGGCGGCCGGAATGTGGTTTTTATCACCCCGCTGTGATCCTTGACAATCACGTTAAGCCACAGGTACTCCGGAATACACCTCAGAGCCTGGTCAGGAGTAATCTGTAAACTGAAAGTCTCCCTGACAAGCCTGCAGAGCGTATCCAGGTAAGGACCCTCTGCAACAGTTAATTTGTCAAGCAGTATCCCTGCGGCATCAGCTACTGAAAGCCCCCGGTGCAGAAGTTTGTCACTTATTGAGCTCAGCACCCTCTCTACCCTGTTTTCATTGAAAACAGGAAGCAGCCACTGCCAGTAAAAAAGCGGCACTGATCGGTAAACCTCCCCGTCAATTACAACAGTAGCACCATCCTGCGGATCTTCAGGATTAAAGCGGTATGAAACCGGCAGCACCTGATCGCATATAGTCAAACTATCGGGGTATTGCCCGGAGAGATCAGGAAGAGTTTCGATAGAGAGGTCCCCGGGCTTCAGCATGAGAAATGCGTCTGAGCCCTGATTATTGATGGCGTTGTTGAGATCCTTTATGCTCAGGACGTCTGGAAGTTTCTCCTCATAAAAGGATTCCCTGTCCAGATCATTATGAATAAGCTTCTTTCGTATCTTGTGTTCGATTTCAGAAATCCGGTCGAGAAGATCACGGTTTTTACGCAGAAAGCGGTAATTTAAACCGGCCAGCTCCTTTACCAGTGCTTCCCGGATAAAAAAACCATGGGCCAGTTTTCTGTCTCTGACAGAGAGGTCAACTATTCTGTTGTGTACAAGTGATAAGCCCTTGAATGAGACTTCCTGATAAGCCTTCACAGTGCCGCTCTGAGCATCAAACCAGGGATCGTGACTGGTGTAGCTGCACTGGTCCCTGAAAATCTCTTCGATCCACCGGGGCTTTATAACAGCAGCGATGCGCCCGTAAACTTTGCTGGTCTCAACCACTTCGGCAAAAAGAACCCATGGGAAATTCTTCCTGAAAAGTGAGGACGCGGGAAATACACGGATCTCCCCGTTTATCCCGTGATAAAGCCCGTTATCTACCCTGAAGGCGATTCCATCACGCAGCCCGGAAAGAAGGCTTTTATGAATCTGCTCTGATGATGCCTCTGCTGTTTTCCTGTAAAAGAATCCCTGAACCGATCTGCAAATCCTTTCCAATTGATTATGGGCATCATACCATTCTCTAATATAAAGAGGAAGAAGCCCGTATTCGGAACAGAACCTCTTGAGAACAGATGTGGAGAGTTTTTTACCATTAAGATTTTTCTGCAATGCATTCCAGAGATTTAAATAGCTGAGGAAATCTGATTCGTGATTACGGAAAGCTTTCGGCGAACTGTTTGCACTACTGTCCTCAGCGCTGCACATCGGGTCCTCGACTGAAAGTGCCGAGGCAATGGCGAGAATCTCCTTTCCGGCACCGAACTCTTTTGCAGACAGCAAAATCCGGGAGAGCCTTGGATCGACAGGCAGGAGAGCCATTTTTCTGCCAAGTTGAGTCAGCCTGTATTTCTTGTCAATTGCACCAAGCTCTTTAAGCTGCCTGTATCCATCATGAACCGCTTTAGGAACAGGGTGCTGCAAAAACGGAAACCTTGCCGCGTCACCAAACCCCAGAGAGAGCATCTTTAAGATAACTCCTGAAAGATTGGCTCTGCGCAGTTCCGGTGTTGTAAATGAAGGGCGTGACATATAGTCCTGTTCAGAATAGAGCCTGATGCAGATCCCATCCTGGACCCGTCCGCACCTTCCAGCGCGCTGATCTGCTGAGGCTTTTGATATCTTCTCTATAGGCATGCGGCTGAATCCGGCCATAGGCTCATAACGAAGCAGTCTGGCCAGCCCGGAATCTATGACAAAGCGGATGCCGGGGACAGTTATCGATGTCTCGGCAATATTGGTTGCGGCTATGATTCTCCGCTGAGAGGATGGCTGGAAAATTTTCTGCTGAAGAACAGGTGATATGCGGCTGTGAAGCGGTAAAACGGTGCAGGTTTGTCCGGCAATGTGCCTGAGACGGTTCAGTGTTTCTGTTGTGTCATCTATAGTAGGCAGAAAAACAAGTATGTCACCATCTTCACCTGAAGCAATTATCTCCTGGACCGAGGTAACCACCCCTTCAATGTAGGAGTCCATGCTCTCCCCTTTCCAAAGCTCTATAACAGGCTTATACCTGATTTCAACAGGAAAGAGTCGCCCTGAGACCGAAATTACCCGGGCATTGTGGAAAGCCCGCGAGAAGAGTTTCGTGTCGATTGTTGCGGAGGAGATGATCAGGCACAGATCAGGTCTGCGGGGGAGAATTTTTCTCATACAGCCAAGGAGAAAATCCACGTTGATGGATCTTTCATGAGCTTCGTCGATAATGATGGTATCGTATTTTTTAAGAAGGGGATCACCGGCGATCTCGGCCAGAAGAATTCCGTCTGTCATGAACTTTATTTTTGCATCCGGGGCCAGGTCCTCACGAAACCTGATTTTATACCCCACCTGACCGGGAACGGTAAACTGTGATCCGAGAAACCCAGCAAGGGAGAGAGCGGCAATTCTGCGGGGCTGGGTGCACCCGATCCGCCCCCCTCTCCCCCGTCCTGCTTCAAGACAGAAAAGAGGAAGCTGTGTTGTTTTTCCCGATCCTGTCTCTCCGGCAACAATAGTTACTTGATTGGAGCGGATAGAGTTAACTATCTCTTCTCTCATTTGAAAAATCGGGAGGTGTTCCTGGTATCGGTAATTCATAGATACTATTACGCCCGGACGGAGTCGAAATTAAGCAAGAGGTGGTTTTGATCAATAATAGAACAGACTTTGAAAATTCAGGCCGTTGCTCAAATGATAAAGCCTTTGAATTTTAAATCGAGTGCATTTTTACTTGAACCTCTAAACCCTGAACGCTGAACCTCTGAACGCTGAACCTCTAAACGTTTCCTTTTTTAATACAGAAAGAGAGGCAAATTGACAACCCGGGTCATTCCAGACTTAACCCTGATAAAATAGAGACCTCTTTTGATTTGTACATTTCTCAGAACAAGCTCTTCGCCGGCAGATAAATTAATCTTTTCTGTAAATACCGTCCGTCCAAGGATATCATCAATTTCAGCAGTAACCGGTCCTGTTGCGGAAAAGCCTGTAATATAGGTATTAATGAACTTGCCTGATCTTACAACCTTCAGATTCGCAGGTACACTACCGGCTCTTATGTTTTTTACATGCTGAGTACCGGTCGAGGTCCCCAGGCCATGAATCCTGAAAAAGTCAAGTACCATTTCCGTGGTAGAAAAATTATATGAAGGAGGCAGCGGCCATGTATGACAGGATGGCTGATAGGTGGACTTTTTGCATTCGTATACACAGTAGATTACCTCTGAATTAGCGCTGTTCCCTGAATATCTTTTACAGATCCCGTCCACTGCCGGGGACTGGTCACAATCGTTATGAGATACCCAGAATTCATTTGCGGCAATCACAAAATTAGTATCCACAAGCTCGTCTTCCATAGTGACAAGCCTGAAAACAGGAAGAATATCTGAAACACACCCCGTCAGAATCGGATATCCCCCGATAACAGGAGCAATGGCAGCCAGACGGTCACCCAGCTTACATCCCAGAATATCAGAGAAAAAGCCTCCGTTTGAGATACCGGTAACAAAAACTTTTGATGGATCTATCTGATAGTTTTCAAGCAGAGTATCAATCAGCATATCAGCAAACTCTATATCGCGGCTGTTTGTCAATTCAAAAAGCCATCCCGTGGCGGTTGTACCCGGAGAGAGAGGGTTGTCAATCTGAAGCCCCTGGGGATAAACTGTGATGAAATTGTCCTGTGCCCCGAATTGATAGAAAGAGGCGTAAGTACGGACATTTCCTGCTGTTCCAGTCAGTCCGTGAAAGCAGATGATAAGCCCGAACTGTCCGGATCCGTTATAATTGGCCGGAATATCTATGATATATTCTCTGGTTATACCGTTGACCTCTATTGTACGGTCGTCAGCAAAAATGCAAGCAGGCAGGAGCAAAAAGATAATGAACACTAAAAGAGAGATTCTGTGCATAAAGGCCTCAGGATTAAAATGAAAATAGCTGAATGGCTGGTATAAAACAATTACCCGGGGGATCAGAATAGATAAAAATACTGGAGGTGAATTAAAGCGGGAGACGAGGATCGAACTCGCAACCTTAACCTTGGGAAGGTTACACTCTACCATTGAGTTACTCCCGCAACAGACAAGAAGATAAATCCAAAAAGGAGTTGCTGTCAATAGCCTCTCTTGTAATCTGGTACGAGGGAGAACTATTTTACTTGTTTAGCCCGACTCATACCGGCAAAACTGGAGAGAGAGCGGGCACAAAGATATTTTTAGATTGAACCTTCTATTCCGCTCGCTGTTTAGCGCTGGAGCAGATTTCTCTGGCATGATCAGGGTAAACACCAGACGATCCGGGTGAGGGCAAGCAAGATCTGACCTTGCGAGAGCAGATCAGATCAGAGTAATTATTCGATTGGTTCATGATTAGCAGATAATTTCTGCCCGGGTTGGTTTTTAACTCCGGGTTTTTTAGCGGCTCAGGTAAAAGCCGTTTAAATTTCAAGCAGGTTAACAGTGATTTCTGGAGAGATGATGGCAGACAAAGTTTCGATGGTTAATGGTAAGCTCAACGTTCCGGACAACGTAATTATTCCTTTCATCGAGGGTGACGGTACAGGACCGGATATCTGGCGCGCATCAAAGTTTGTGCTCGAAGAGGCTGTAAAAAGAGCCTATAATGGAAAAAGACGTATTGAATGGAAAGAAGTTTTAGCCGGTGAAAAAGCTTTTAAAAACACAGGCAGCTGGCTTCCCCAGGAAACTGTCGATGCCTTTAAAGAGTATCTTCTGGGAATAAAGGGGCCTCTTACAACACCTGTGGGCGGTGGAATCCGTTCCCTCAATGTAGCGCTGCGTCAGCTTCTTGATCTCTATGTTTGTCTCAGACCTGTAAGGTATTTTCAGGGCGTTCCCTCACCGGTAAAGAACCCGGAAAAAGTGGACATGGTGATCTTCAGGGAAAATACAGAGGATGTCTATTCCGGTAAAGAGCTTGAAGCTGGATCCGAGAAAGTGGCCAGGCTGATGGCCTTCCTGAAAAATGAGTATAACTGGGATATCCGTGAGGATTCAGGTATTGGTATCAAGCCAATTTCCAAAGCCGGATCAAAGCGTCTGATAAGGGCAGCTATCGAATATGCGATTGCCAATAACCGCAAAAGTATCACACTGGTTCACAAAGGTAATATCCAGAAGTTCACAGAAGGGGCATTCAGGGCCTGGGGGTATGAACTGGCAAAAGAGGAGTTCAGCGGTAAAGTGGTTTCCTGGGATGATTGTCAGGGGAAACCATCCGAGGGACAGATTTTAATCAAAGATGCTATTGCTGACATCTTCTTCCAGCAGTCCCTTACCCGCGCCGATGAGTTTGATGTGGTGGCTACAATGAACCTCAACGGTGACTACATCTCTGATGCTCTGGCAGCACAGGTGGGTGGTATCGGCATAGCTCCCGGTGCAAACATCAATTACATCACCGGGCATGCAATTTTTGAGGCTACCCACGGAACCGCGCCAAAATATGCAAATCAAGACAAAGTAAACCCGTCATCTGTTATCCTTTCAGGTGAAATGATGTTGAGGTATATGAAATGGACAGAAGCCGCGGATCTGGTGATAAAAGGGGTTGAAAAAGCAATCGAATCAAAAAAAGTCACCTACGATTTTGCACGTCTGATGGAAAACGCCGAGACGGTTTCCTGCTCCGGATTCGGTCAGAGAATTGTTGAGTGCATGTAGAAACGCCTCTGTTGATTTATTAACAATGGCAGAAGGATAGATATGGTATTGGCGATTATCGGATTGTTGCTTTTACTGATACTGTTTATTTTAGCAGCTAAAGTCGGTCTCAGTAAAAATGATACCCGGGAGGAACAGATTCCGATTCCGGTCATACATGCAAGCGGGATATATTCTATAGTGCGGCGAAGCCCCAAGGAACAATTACTGAAGGTAAGGCCGGGAAAAGAAGAAATTCAAAAATATCTGGAGTCCTTAAACGAAGATATAGGTAAGTACCTGCTTTCAGAAAAAGATAAAGCACTCATTCTTGAGCATTGGGAGCAGTCAATTGCCAGGAATCTTGAGCTGATAGAACAGGGTGACAGAGAGGGTGTAGAGTTTTATTATTATGAATTTTCTCCCGATGATTGCCCTGAATGCACGAAATTCTTCAACAAGGGACAATTTGTGACCCGTGAAGAGATTTTCAAGTATCCAGCTACAATTCCCCCGTTCCATCTGGGCTGTACCTGCCGTCTTTATCCGCACCATGGGAAAGAAAAACTCCGCGATACCACAGAACTGGGTCTGCTTCCTTTTTTCAAAGGGGAAGAGCTCCCGCCATTGCCGGAGTGGAAAGTAACTTTTAAAATTAACGTTTCTCGGAGTACGTCTGTATGAATGTAAGATCTATAGGGAATCAATTTAAACGTTTTGCATTGATTTCTGCTCTCCTGCTGTTTGGCGGAAAAGAGCTTTTTGCTGGAGTCGGGGAATCCGCTGTTATAACTCTGATCTTCCCCCCCGGAGCACGTGCCACGGGTATGGGTGAGGCATTTACCGGTTTAGCCGAAGATGTAAGTGCAACCTATTATAACCCCGCGGGTCTTGGTCAGGCTCCACAAGCGAACTCCTGGAAAGCTCATTTGCTTGACAAAGGATACGTTTTTACCGCCGTATCATCGAAAAAAAAGAAGGAGTTCGGACCAAAAGACAAAATCTGGGTCGGAACAGATAAAGGCGTTCTGCGTTTTAACGGCAAGAGTTGGGAATCAGCTGAGATATACCTTATTGAGGAGGATGACGATCTCAACAGTATAGTAAGCAAATATCTGAAAATCGACAATGAAAAGCTTATAAAAGATGCGGCCTGGATCCTGAGAACCGAGAACGGTATCGGAATGAAGCGTTATGCGGCAGTTAAGGAACTTCTTATGAAGGAGTATCTCAGGAGTGCACCGCAACAAGCCGATTCTCTGTCAAAGGCATTTGCCCGGCTGGTAACTGAGATTCCCTCATTTGAACGCTCGACATCTTCAATACGCAAGGTACTGGCTGAAAGTGTTGACAGTTCAAGAGCAGATACCCTTTCAGACCTGCTTGACAATGTCTTCACAACGGAAGATAAAGAACTCAAAGATCTTCAGGAACTCAAAGTTCCATTCAGA
Source organism: Fibrobacter sp. (assembly GCA_012515615.1). Taxonomy (GTDB): domain Bacteria; phylum Fibrobacterota; class Chitinivibrionia; order Chitinivibrionales; family Chitinispirillaceae; genus JAAYIG01. Next base: position 23,684 of record JAAYYB010000203.1, on the reverse strand, counting down.
ATTGCAGTTGATGACAGTGTGACAGCACTTATAGTCGACGAATCAGAAAGGGTGTGGATTGGGACCACAGAAGGATTGTGGCGCTGCAACGGTACAGAATGGAATCTCTTTACCATTCTTGACGGCCTCCCATCAAACAGTATCACGTGTCTTGCTCCGGGTCCTTACGGGGATATAGCCGTGGGAACCGACAAGGGGCTCGCAGTTTACAGCTCCGGCAAATGGAATACCTATGACACTCTTTCCGGCATTCCAGCATCAGGCATCACTGCAGTTGCCTTTGGAAAGGCAAAAACCTGTTATGCCGGAACGGATATGGGGCTACTTAGAGTCAACGGTAAAGAAGTAACAATGTTTGACACTTCAAACGGCCTGCTCTCTTTAAAAGTCACAGCTCTTCTGATGGATTCGGATAAAAGGCTTTGGATAGGCGGTGAGAATGGAGTGACCATCTATGATGAGGTTACATGGAAACAGCACAAGTTTCCACAGAGCCATGTATCTTCATTTACAGAACAGAGCTCCGGGATGGTTTGGGTCGGCACGGACAAGGGTGCTATCAGTTACAAAAGGGGAAAAGAATATACTGATGAAAAGGGCAACACCGTGGAAAAGGAGCCTGAATGGAAATCCTTTCACTCAAAAAATGCTCTTGAAGGTGACCATATCAGTGCAATGAGCGTATGCGGCAATGATGTCTGGATTGCAACCAACAAGGCTATCAATCAGTACGATATAGCTGAAAAGCAGGCGTATCTGGCTTTTGAGCCGCTGCTTCCTGCACTGCATCTGCGCGAGTTGTGGCACCTTTATGGTGCTTTTGTATTGCCTACGGAGGACTGGGGTACTCTGGGATTTTCAGTTAACTACATTAATATGGGAGAGAACCAGATCACCGATGCACTTGGCAGGGATAAAGGAAAGGTACGCTCCTGGGAGGGTGTTTTCGGACTTTCTTACGGTCTCCCGCTAAAGGAAGATTTTTCTGTCGGGATGAATGTAAAGTATGTTGTGAGCGCTCTTGCACCTGGTTACGGCAGTAACGGTGAAGGTGTCGGACATACTTTTGGAATCGATGCAGCGGTGCTGAAACGGGATTTTCTCTTACGCAATTTTGACATCGGCTTTATGGCCCAGAATATGGGACCTAACATTTTCTATATCGACAGGGATAACCCTGACCCGATTCCATTCACACTGCGGCTTGGGCTTGTTTACCGTGCGCTGCAGACTCCTGTGCACGATTTAAAGATTCTGGTTGATCTTCATAAAGAGATCGTAAAAAACACAGATTCAGGCAAACCGGATCCATTCTGGAAAGCGATCGGAACCGACCTTCTATTTGACAAAGATGAAGATTTTAAATACGAGATGCAGGAAATCAATGTGAATCTGGGTATTGAATACTGGTACACCAATTTTCTGGCACTGAGGTCAGGACTTCTTGGTGACTACATCGGCGAACGTTACGAGCTTACCCTCGGGGTCGGGTTACGTTACGGGACACTGAATTTTGACTGGTCCTATATTGTTGCACCGGAGGGCTTCATGAAAGGTGTTCTTAATTGGTTCAATCCCGATAAAGAAGGAGCCACAGGCGTGAGGGATGGCCAATATAGAGCGTCTTTTCTGGTTAATTTTTAAAACTCTAAGACAATACCCGGTTGTCTTTTTTACAGGATGAGAGCATGCATTTTTCCCGTATTCTTGCATTAGTCGTTTTTCTTTTGCCATCTGTTCTTACAGCAGCTTCCACTCGTCAGCAAAACGTTGTAGGCGGTCCCAGAGGAATACACCCTTACCTGTTCAAGGGTGTATCAACACAGAATTTGGTTGAAACCGCCCGTGACAACCAGTGGTCAATAACTTTCCACAAGGGGAAAAAAGATACACTTCATGTTGTTGCAATAAGGGTTGAATTCAACGGCGGAAAAAAAGACTCCTCTCTACTGACAACAGGAAACGGTCTCTTTGGCATCAGAGGCGGCGGAGACAGAGAAGAGAACAACTTCTACAACAGCGACACTGTATACAAGTACGATTCACGGCCCCACGACTCTCTTTACTTCTCTCGTCAGCTCGATGCAGTCAAGTCCTATTACAGGAAGGTCTCGGGAGGAAAACTCGAAATCGAATACTCTATCTACCCTGAAGGGTACGGTGAGACCGGATATGCAGTTCCCAATTCCATGACGCACTATTCTCCCGGCGGAAAAAAGGGATCGGAAACATGGGATGATTATTATTACCGTAAAAGTTACGGACTGATGAAATTTGTCAAGGATGCCATAGAGAATGCCGGGAAAGATCTGAAAAATTCTCCATTTGCCGATCTGAGGTTTGAAGAATCCGACAGCACGATTCGTGACAGCCGCAACAGAAAAACCGTCTTCCTGATTTTCCATGCCGGCTCGTCATATCTGACCGATGGCGGTGAACAGGGGAGCATGGGGCAGGACACCCCTTCCGATATGATTGACGCCTTCATCGACCAGGAATTTTTCCGCTATTTCGGGGATACTCTCGATCTGCCATCAAACGGAGTAACGGTACAGGGTAAAAGTCCTCTGCTGATAAAAGAAATAATGATGTGCTCCGAGACATCCAACCAGGACGGTCTGAACTGGGGAATACAGGGAATACTTGTCAATCAGATAGCCCGCCAGATCGGGATTCCGGACCTGTTTTCAACATCAAGCGGCATATCCGGAATTGGCGCATTCTGTATCATGGATTTTGCTGGTTACTCTGCAGGAAACGGCTTTATACCACCCTACCCTTCTGCCTGGGTAAGAGCATTCATGGGCTGGGACCAGGTGAAGGTAGCCCCGATCGGCACTGCCGGTTCCTATAATGTCAAGGCGCTTGCCTCTGTGCTTGACGGCACGGAAGCAGCCGGTGATGATACCACGATACTGATGATCCCGATTAATGATCATGAGTATTACCTGATTGAGAACCGCCAGAGGAACCTTACCGGAAACAAGAAACTTTTCAAATACGACACCACCGATGATCACGGAGTTGTAATCGCCTCCTACCCCTACAACATCAACATCGACTCCAATGTTCAGGAAGTCTCATCCGGAGTGATCCAGAAAGTACGCAATAACGACATCAGTCTTCCTGCATCGGGAGTACTGGTGTGGCATGTTGACGAACGTGTGATACAGGAAAAAATAAAGTACAACATGGTCAACGCCGACTCCTCCTACCGTGGAATCTCCCTGGTTGAGGCAGACGGTGTTACAGATCTGGGGATTATGTTCACCGATGTATTCTACCAGGCGGCTTTTGATTACGGAGGGGCCGAAGATGTGTTCCCGCATGAAACATCGGTAGATGGCAAGAAAGCCGTGCTTGTCAACAATTTCGGTCCTTATACCAGACCGTCAACGCATTCAAACGATGGCGGGCACACATATTTGGATATAACGATAAATCCGGTTTCCTCAAAAAGCCGCAAGGAATACATGCTTCTTGCCAGAGGGGAAAACTACCATAAGGTTGCCAATATCTCCGACAGTGTTTTCAGTGTTAAAGTCAAATGGGATTATCTAGTCAAGTCCTGGCCCAGATGCGCGGCTCCGGGGCAATATTTTGATCCGGTCATCTGTGAACTCGATGCCCAAACAAGGGGTGAAGAGTTTGTTCTTGTCAGTAAATCAGGGTATCTTTACGCATGGCCAACAGACACGTCGGAGACATATTCCTACAACAAAACGGCTCTGGCAGTGGACCGGGTAGATCTTCTGGGTGACACGGTGGAAAACGCGGACACGATCTTTTATCTGCAAAAACTTGCCGGTATTTCAGCAATGCCGTCCACAGTGTCGGGTAATGTGATGATTCCCTCAGAGAACAGACTGATCTATGTCCTGAAAAAGCTGAGTCTTACTTCAGCTGCCGATATCGATTCTATTTCCCTTGGCAAAATTCCATCCACGTACGTCTGTAACCACAGCGACTCATCGTGGGCAATCGGCTGCAGAGATGGAAACGTAGTGTCAGGAAAATCACTTGAAAAGCTTTTAACCATCAAACTGCGATCAGACAGCGCTGTATCCGCAATCGCTGCAATTAGGGAAAACACTTCAAGCATTGCCGTTATCCAAAATAACGGCACTCTATCAATGTGCGACATCAAGAGCGGCAGCGTTGATGATTCGGTAAAAGTACCCGGAATAGGCCCGTACACGCTTGTTACCGGTGATCTTGACCGGGACAGCGAAAGTGAAATCGTTGTCTGTGACAGCAGACACGGAGTCTGGGTTTTTAAACAGGATTTCTCTCTTGCTCCCGGCTGGGTATCGGACGGGATCGACTGGGCAAGCTTCTACACCTACAATGACGATGATGGTGAAAAAAATAAAAGTGAAAAAGATGATCGTTCAAGGCTGCCGGAGAATCTTTCCCCGCCGGCGCTCTCTGACATCAACCGTGACGGATACCTTGACATTCTGGTCAGCGGTACAAACGGCCTGTATGCCTATAATTACAAAGGGGTACTCAGTTATGGGTGGCCGGCATATCTGGATACCCGCAACTGGTACCAGCGTGGCAGTGTAATGTCATCGCCTGTGGTGCTCACCGGGAAAGAGAAAAAACCACTGGTGGTATTTTCATCAATGACAGGTGAAAACATTACCTCCTCGATATCCAAAATAACAAAGGCGAGCCGTTCAAAAGGAACAGTGTGGTATGTAAATCCTGATGGTACCAGGGACAGTATATGGGACCTGACTCCATTACAGATTGACACACTTTTAAACTTGAATGATTCCTTGATCTCCCCCTATGTAATTCCCGGTGGTTTTCTGGATGCCGTAGATGAAAGCGGGAAGCGTCCCCTTAAGTCCGGCTCATCATTTCTGCAATCAAACTGGCCGCTTACAACTGGCTCTTCTCTGGGTCTCTCCCCCATGGCTGCTTTCACAGGTGTGGGAAAGGGACCTGATCTTTTTGCCGTTTCCACTGCCGGATGGATTTACAGATGGAATCTGCCCGAGTCGATCCTTCCAGATACGCTTTTCTGGCCCATGACCGGATCCAACGGGGGGCGGACATTTGCTTATGCAGGCGGAAATCCTCCTGAAATTGTCACGGTAAAAGAACCGATTCAACTCTTTAATTACCCCAATCCCACAAACGGAAGTAAAAAAGCGATATTCCGCTATGCTTTCTCGGGTCCTGCAAAAATTGTCAGACTCGACATTCTCAGTCTTTCGGGATTCACTGTTTACTCCAAATCTAAAATGGGTACGGCTCCAGAGGACCTTACCGGCAGTTATCCTGACTGGAACGAGCACATAGTTGACATCAGTAAATTAGGCCCGGCTGTTTACCGCTGCAGGCTCGAAGCGACAATCCGGGGTAAAAAGCATGTCAAGTACTGGAAAATGGCAGTAGTCAGGTGATAAAAAGAAATATGCCGATAAACCACAGGTCATCCGTCCAGCATAATCACGGACTTATGCGCATTCTTTTGTTCTGCTTTTTCTTCGTGCATTCTTTTCTGTTATCAGAAGCATCAGCGGAAAGATTCAACGGCTACGGGCTGAAATACTACACTGTGGACTCAGATCACTTCCGGATCAGCTACATGGATGGATGCGAACACCTGACCGGAATTGTCGCAGCGAGGCTCGAGCAACTCTATGATATTTACCGCAACACATATGGCCTTGTCCTTCCCAAAAAAACCGAAGTGATGATCCTTGACAGCGACGAGAGCAACGGATGGGCATTCGCAAATTCCAATACAATTACATTCTGGTCACACGATTTCGACTTTAATCTCAGGGGAAGCCATAACTGGTTTGACGATGTTATAGCACATGAATTCGCCCATATTGTTTCTATTTGGTCAGGACTGAAATTTCAGCCCCAGGTTCTCGATCTGCGGCTCGGTTTTTTCTCTCATCCAAATGAACGGGGCCGGGTCGAAGCATTCCACTCTTTTCCTTCCGATATCCTTCCGGCATGGTTTACAGAAGGTATAGCACAATACGAAAGTACAAGACAGAAAGGTGATACATGGGATTCTCACAGAGACATGATATTGAGAACCCTTACGATTTCCGACAAGCTGCTCTCCTGGGACCACATGCAGGTTTTTGCCGGAAAAGGTGACGATTACGAAAAATCCTACAATCACGGATTTTCACTGGTCAGCTACATTGCTGAAACCTACGGTTATGACAAAATCGTTTCCCTGCTTCGTGAGAGTTCAAAAGTAACCAGGTTGAATTTTGATAAGTCAGTCAAAGAAGTACTGGGTATTACAGCAAAAAAACTTTACAGCGACTGGAAACGATCCCTGGAGCTGCGTTATAAAGAGCAGATTAAAGAGATCGGCACTCAGGTATACGGGCGAAAAATCAACAGGAATGGTTATGAAAATGCCTGGCCCCGGTTTTCACCGGACGGCAGCAATGTTTATTTCTTGTCAAACGGTAAAAGTGACTTCGGTCGCAAACAGCTTTACCTTCTTCCAGTCAGCGATACTGCAGATACTACCGGAATCAAAAACCCTGTTTTTCCGGTCGGCGGGTACTATGATATTCATGCAGGTAGCGGGAAAATCAGCTTCATAAGCAATAAAAGCAGAAAATCTGTGGTTCCTGCCAAAAACGGCGGCAGCAGAGTACTTGACCTTTTCATCGATACTCTTCCAACATGGAAAAAAGAGTTCAAACTGTTCAGGAAGAAATCCGAACGTCAGTTGACAGAAAAAAAGTCTGTTTTCAACGCCACATTTTCACCTGACGGCAGAATGCTGGCATTCGCGCGCAGAGATGTAAATCGTTTTTACCTTGCAGTTACCGACACCGCAGGTAAAAAGGTCAACGTGCTTTATCCCGCCACGGCTGCCGACTCTCTGCAGATAGACTTCATTTACAGCATGGACTGGTCCTCTGACGGCAGGAGTATAGCGTTCAGCTTCTTTGACAGCAAAAACCGCAACATCGGTATTTATGATACACTCACAAAAAAATGTATCGTTCTGCCGGATTCAGGCAAAGACGAACGTGACCCGTCTTTCAGCCCTGACGGCAAATATCTTTACTATTCCTCTGACTGTACCGGAATATTCAATGTCTACAGGTACGATCTGGCAAATAAGAGAACAGAACAGGTTACAAACGTTTCAGGCGGTGCATTTCAGCCATCCGTATCGCCGGATAACTCAAAGCTTGTTTATTCTGGATATGACAATCAGGGCTACGGCATATACGTCCTTGATTCTATAGTATCATTGGCTGCAGATACCGCGGTTTTCATGACAGAACGGGAATTATCATCGGACAGCGCCAACCCCGTGGATTTGAGCGCACCACGCCCCTACCAATGGTTTCCAAGACAGTTCCTTGTCTCCCCGGTTCTGATGGCAGAACAGCTTGTCACAGAAGAGTCAAACTCACAGAAAGGTATTACAACCTTTAAATTCGGGGCTGTCTTCAACCTCATTGAACCGCTGACGCTTTCCGGCGGTGGGTCGGAGATCGGCGGGTTCTTCTTCCTTGAACCAAAGCATCTTTTTGATTTCATTGACCCCGATCAGGGTGGAATAAACACTGAAGCAAGTTATGATCTGGGACTTTTTGCCACCACAAAAGTCCTTCCTCTGACCGTTTCTTTTGATTACATGCTCAGAGGAATAGCTGACAGGGATGAGTTTCTTGATGAATCCATAGACAGTGTTGTTGTCCAGCCTTACAATATGCAGCTTCAGAATTTCAACCTCCTCATTTCTCATTTCTTCGCCGGTTCAAGCACTTATGATAATAACCTGCTTGCCCTGAATCTGCTCTTTGGCGCAAACATATACGATGTAAACATATATCTGGAAGATCTTTACGATATAGGAGTTTTCAATTACAATTTGAGCAAGGGCTTCCGTTTCGGCACGATGGGCATCATGGCAGCAAGAGTGCCGGAATCAAAGATGAATATTTCTCCAAGGGGTATCGCCTCCAAAGTGCAGTATGACCTCTGGAGCCAGAATTCACTTAAAGAGGAGAACAGTTTTGATCCTGAAAGCAGCACCCCGAAAGAATTATACGACAAGTATCTTTTTCAGCAGGTAATGAGTCATGTAAAGGCGGGCGTGGCAGCACCATGGTACGGCAAGCATGATCTGCACCTTGATATGCAAGGCACATACCTTAATATTATTGAAAAACGCCAGGACCAGGAACTGCCCTCTTTTTACTATCCGGGAGCGTGGGTTCAGGGATATTCCTACTATTTTCGCGATGCCAAGACCAAGTACACCGATGATCAGGACACTGTCAGGATGAGTCAGGACACACTTCTTGTTACCGGAAAAGCTGTTATCAGCGGTGAGGTTTCCTACAGATTTCCACTCTGGCCCAAACTGATAGATAAAAAGTTCTGGTTCCTGTACCTGGAAAGACTTTACGGATGCATAAATGTCAGTGCAGGAGCCGGCTGGGATCAACCAAAGGACTTCTTTGAGTTCAATCGTGAAGACTGGCTTGTTTCATACGGACTGGAGATGAGACTTGAGGCTCAGACTTTCAGCAGCTACCCCCTTGCACTTAAATTCCGCTGGGATCGGGGTATCGACAGAAAGCCGCCTCTGGGTGGAAACCGTTTCTCTTTCTCACTGGGTTACGATTTTGATAACTGGTCTACTATAATGCTTCCCGACTACAGACAGAATATTGCAAGGCAATAAAATCCTGCACCCGATTTTCCTGATCTGCCTGTGAAAAGCAACGCTTCTACCCCCGGCATAGCGCGGAACGTTATTGCCGGTAATACAGATGGAATTCCTCAAGAAGTTTATAAACGGAAAGCTGTCCGGGAGCAACCGGTTTATTTACATAGCCATAAGTAAAAAGTGAACCAAACAAAGGAGCTATCAGCCTGGTAACAGCCCCGACCGGTCCCATTGCAATAGTGACAAGCGGTTCCTTGCTATTATCAGTAAATCTCAGAAGTCTGCGTACATCTTCAGTAGAATCAGCCATAGCAGCGATTTTTATTATATCCGCACCCTGCGTCAGTGCCCTTTGCACAATCATTTGAAGGTCAGTCAAAGATGGTGTGCCGGTAAAATCATGCTCGGACACCATTATGGTTTTTCCTTCGCCAAGCTTTACCACCTCATCTGAAATTTCACAACCGAGTTCAATATCGATGCAGTCAACAAAAGGGATTATCTTTCTGAAAATATCTACACGGCTTTTGTGGTTGAACTCTGTCTCCCTCACCGTCCCTATGATGGGCAGATGAACAGACTCTCTCACCTCTCTTACATACTCTAGTATCTCTGAGATCGGTAGATTAAAGCAATCGACCCTGACCTCCAAAAGCCCGACCCCTTGCTGTTTAAGATCCAGGATTTCGCGAACCGGTATTTTTTCATCAATAACAGCTAAAATCTCGGGTCTGGTTCCTAACTCAAGGTCACCGATTTTGATCATAAGAACTCCATTACAAAACAGTCAATTGATCCAGGGCAGATACCACGTATTCAGCAACTACTTCAGGAACTGAATCCCGGAATTGTGAACAGTTAAAATAAATGCTGTTTTACCGGTTAGATCCAGGATTTATAAATTATCATGGTGTCGGTGTCATGCACGATCCAGACCGAGCAGGCGCATTGCCCTGCAGTCCAGATACTTGACAAGGCCCCCGGGGATTTTATCGATCATTCCCGATTCCTCCCAGACTTCAGGACTTTCCATGCACATATAAAGTGTTATCTGAGGAAAATGCCTGTTAAACTCATCAAGCATCGCTCTGTAAAGAGCCACCCGCAGAGGACGGAAGTAACGCAATTTGCCATCTTCACCACAAATCATTTCACCGGAAAAAAGCGAAAGGTGGTCTCCCCTGTTTTTTAAAACCGATTTCAGAGAAGGCATGGATCTAAATCCACCCATGCTTATCCAGGCAATTTTCTCTGGATCTTTAACCACCCTGAAAATGGCTCTGACAACGTTTCTGTAATCTTCTTCCCAGTTATCGTAAATAAACATCGGATCAAAGTGAAATGCCACCTTAAAGCCCATTTCCAGACATTTTTCAGCGGCACTGAGCCGTTGATCTAAAGATGCGGTTTTTTCCTCCATGCAGGAGATCATAGCCGGGGTATTCATGGAAAAGCCGATAATCACCTTTTCTGGATTCTGAACGCCGAAAATCGGTGATATATCGGCACACTTAGTCTTGAATTCCACGATCACGTTCTCATAAGGATCGAGCAGATCCGCAATTTTTACCGCTGCCCCCGATTGTTTTTCAGAAAAAAGACTGTCCCCGAATTCACCGGTTCCAAATCTCAGAACGCCTTTTTTCTGCGGAAGCCTTGTTTTGATCTCGTTTGCAAGGTCGTCAAAATTTGTAAAAACCACCTGACATTGATAAGGAAAATAAGCCTGCAGGATACAGTACCTGCAGTACATACCACAGCCGGTAGAAGGAGTGATTATCTGGTAACCGCAGCATAAATAACCTTTGGTTGTTCCGGGGCAAGGTTTCCAGAATTCGCCCTTGTTTTCTAATCCGATAATTGCGGAACGGTCATTGGCGGTTTCGGGAGGTATAGAATGCAAATTTATAGTTTCAGGCATAGTTTCCTTTACCGGGCCACTATCAGAATACACAGAGAAAAATTGTTCTGCTTATACAAAATATAACGTGGATGCATGCATGGATAGAAGAGCTGAGCGGTTATTCGCACTCAAACCGTCTATTACCTGACTTATGCACCCGGATCAGGGCGAACTGCTCTTATCCCTTCCCTGATGGATTAAGAGTATTAATAAAACTAATGTGCGTTCGTAATAGGACAAAGATGACCGAAGCCAGGGACATTAATTATTTTTAATTGTAATCTGACTTATGCACCCGGAAGGGCAATCTGCACTTCGTTACTTGCGGATACAAAAGACAGGTATCAGGATAAATTGTTTTCAGGAGGAAGCGTTATGAATAGTTTACTGAGAGTATTGGTCCTTGGATCGATGACTCTTCCTGCCATGCTCATGTCTGCACCGATGATCTCTATTGACAGTGCAAATTACGATGCTGGAATTCTGCAGGAAGGTGAAGTGAAATCTATCAAAAACGTATTCATTGTCAAGAACACAGGCGACAGCGCTCTGGTCATCCAGCAGGTCAAGCCCGGATGCGGCTGCACAGCTGTAGGGCACGACTCGATCATCCAGCCCGGTAAGACAGGCAAAATAACTTCGGAAGTTGACATCAGGGGTATGCATGGAGGTACATTCAGGAAGTATATCACCGTGGTTTCAAATGCAAAGAATGCCCAGACATTGCGGATTTCACTTGGCGGCAACATAATGTCATATATCGATTATTCTCCAGGGTATCTCCGTTTTATTCCCGACAGCAGTAATAACATAACGGTTGAAATGAAACTGAGCACAGCGAAAAAGGGGCTGAAAGTCTCAGAAGTTCAGTTCAAGTCACAACCGAATCAGGGGAATAATGTTCCTGAATGGCAGCGCTCAATGCCTATTTTTCCATCTTATAAGTTGATAGAACCGGACAGCGTGAAAGCAGACGGGTATTATGATTACACCCTCAGGCTTACCCTTACCAACCCTGATAAACAGAGTAAGCATGGGAATTTTATCATCAAAACAAATCATCCCAAAAAAGCCGAAATCTCGGTTCCGGGGATGATAATGTCGAAGTAAATTTATTGTTTGTAAAACAGGCCCGGGGAACTGAAACCTACGGGCTTTTTTATTTGTAATTTGCAAGTTGGACGAGTGATGAAATACAAGCACATATTTGGTCCGGTCAGATCCAGACGCCTTGGTGTTTCGCTTGGAATCGACATGGTTCAGGGGAAAACGTGCTCTTTAGATTGTGTCTACTGCGAATGCGGTGAAACTACCGATCTGACAATAGAGCGAAAAGAATATGTCAGTTTTTCGGAACTCTCCAATGAAATTGCCGATTACCTTTCAGGTAATCCAAAACTCGATTATGTGACTTTCGGTGGAAGTGGAGAGCCAACCCTGAACACGGCTTTTGGTCCGCTGATCAGATTTATAAAAGATAATTTTCCCCATTACAAAACAGCACTGCTCACAAACGGCACTCTTTTTTATTTACCGGAGGTCCGTGAAGCGGCAAAACCTTTTGACCTGATTCTCCCATCTCTGGATGCCATTTCAGACAAGGCGTTCTCTGCAGTAAACAGGCCTCACAAAGAGCTAAGTAACCAGAGGATCATTGAGGGTCTTGTCACCTTCTGCAGGGAATTTAAGGGAACCATCTGGATAGAGGTATTCATCGTACCGGGAGTAAATGATGATCCTTCTGAACTGCAGGCCTTTAAAGAGTCTCTTCTCAGGATGAATCCATCACGGGTCCAGCTCAACAGCCTTGACAGGCCCGGCCCCTGCAGCTGGGTAAGGACAGCCGATTTTGAACAGCTCTCAAAAATATCCGATTTCCTCGCCCCGCTTCCTGTTGAAATCGTTTCAAGGAAGAGTCTGGAAACCTTTAAAAATGAAAAAGCAGACGACACAACAGAAGAAACTATCCTCAGCCTTCTGAAAAGACGTCCGTCCACAATTGAAGAGCTCTCAGGAATAAGCGGAGTAGCACTCAGTCAGCTTTCAGTTATCCTCGAGAACATGGTATCAGAGAGTCTGGTTACAGCCTACACTGTTAATGACTGCATGTTCTACCGTGCCATGTAACCCCCGCATCGAGATTTGATCTGATTTTTAATGTTTCTGATTGCCATTGTCGATATAATAAGGTAGGGTCAGAACTTTGTTCAGGATCCATCATTTTATCCGGCAATAAACAATGCAGAACAGCAACAAAGCGATATTTTCGATATTTCTCTTTGCCATTATGGCAAACCCTGTTTTTAGCTTTGACTGGTTCACCAGTCTCAGAGGCGAAAGTTCAGGCAGAACAGCCTGTACATTTCTTACAATGCCGGTCTCTGCTGTAGAGCTTGCCCGTGGTTCATCATCACCTGGAGCCATGGATGCAACGGATCTGCCTCTTTACAGTGCAAATGCAGCAGTTTCGGACCGTAACAATTTCGCAGCTACTCATACCGAATGGCTTATGGGTCTGCGCAAAGAGTATCTGGGGGCGTTCTTTCCAATTCTGGACTTCGGTGCATTAGGATTTTACTCACAGCTTTTTACTCCCGGAAAATTTGAACATGCAAGGGACATCGACGAGCAGCCTTCAGAGATTTCCTACGTTGAAGCATCGTTCGGATTGTCACTTTCCAAGATTTTTCTTGACGGCAAGCTCAATGCCGGAGTTGTTTTTTCCTATATCGAAAGCCATCCTGCGGACGAGTCGGGGCGAGCCTGGGCCGGGAGTCTTGATATGCTCTACAGACCTTTTGACCGGCTTTCCTCCCGCCTCTACTTTGCCAACCTGGGCTCAGCAGTAGATTACGGATTCAAAGCCGAACCACTTCCATTCCGGGCCGGTTTTTCACTCAATGTAAGGCCGCTTTCCTCAAAAGTTCCCTTTAAATCATTTCTGGACTTTGACATTGGTGCCGGGATCATAAAGACGGCAGACGAGCCATTAACGGCCGGGATAAGCACAGAGATAAAGACGGGAAAATATCTGATGCTTCGTGGAGGTTATGATTACGCACTCGGTAGAGAGCTCTCGGCTTCCGGACTGGGCCTGGGGGCAGGGATTCAGATCGGGAAATATGGATTCGATGCAGGCTGGAGGAATCTCTCGGCTGAGCTGGGACCGGTGTGGGCCGCGACCTTAAAGATCAAGCTTGAAGAGATACTCCCAAAAACATCAGATGACTTCTACAATACAGCCTTGCAGCATTACAGTAAAAAGCGCTTTGCGCTGTGCGAATACTATGCCCAAAAAGCACTGAAAGCGGATCCCAATAACTGGAAAGCCTGGGCACTGCTTTCACAATTGAAATCAGACAGACTCAGAAGCAAAAACCTGGAAATTTCTCTTGTTTACACAGGTAATATCAGTGACCAGTTTCTGCCTCCCCAATCGGGACTGACACTGGGCGGGCTGGCACGACACGCCACTATCATCAAATCCCTGAGGCAGAAATTTCCTGTTTGTTTTTCAATAGAGGCAGGAAATCTCATAAGTAAATTCGCAATTCCTCCCAGAGTCAAGCTCGCCGATTACTACTACCAACAGATGCAGTTCAGCGCTACTGCAGGCGGCAACGGTGAGGCTGATTACGGTTTCAGACGCATGATCGAGAAGGGAACCGATTTCAAACAGAAACTGATATGTACCAATCACCTCGAATCGACAAAAAGCCCGCTGATCTCACACCAGATCATCGCCTCAGGCGACTACAACATGTTTGTCGCATCATACATCAATGATTCAATCACAGGCGAGAGCAGCCGCAAGTCACTGGAAAAGTTCAACCCAGACGAACTGTTTCCGGCCCGTGCTCAGGAATATGATCTCCGTGTGCTGATAATGCATGATACATGGGAGAATATTAAAACAAAGGCAGCCATGGTTAAAGAAGCGGATATTATCATTTGCGGTAACCTTGTGCAGCACTTCCCTGCACCGATGAAAATCGGCTCAAAACTTGTTCTCTCAGCAGGTAAAAAAGGTGAGTACGTCGGGAACCTGGTATTGAGATTTGATGAAAAGAAAAAGCTCGTTTCTGCGAAGAACCAGCTTATTCCAGTTGTACCTGAGATCACTCCCGACTCAGCCATACAGCAGGCAGTGGAACTGATTACTGCCAGAATGGAACTTGCTGCTCTTGGAATTGACGAGCAGATGTTGATAAAAGGCTCTATAGAGGGGACATTCCCCTTCAATTCAGACCGTGACAGTGTTAATGGCGTATTTCTGAAGATTGCTGATAAAAATGCCGAATTTCCGCTGACCCGTGGTCAGGGAAACTGCAGTTTCCCCTCGATTTCTTTTGCATCAGGAAAGTTAGCCTATGTGAATACATCAGGGCAGTGCCCGAGACTTGAAACAGTGAGCCTTAACGGTACGGCAAGACGCATTCTGCATGACAGTTTATATATAAAGGAGACCGGTTTTTCTGCCGACGGAGTGTGGATCTATTACGCCGGCAGTCAATGCGGAGATACAGTTACAGATATTTACAGAGTAAAGGCCGTAGGTGGAACACCTCTTCCTGTAATCAACTGGGAAAATTCAACAGAACACTCTGTCAATTTTTCTTCTGACAACGCCTATATGCTTTTCTGCTCAAACCGCAACGGCTCATTTCAGGTTTACATAACAAATCCTGGAGGAGAGAAACCGCTCCTTGTGACAGATTCATCAGCCAATCACTTCAGCCCCCGATTCAGTCCGGATGGAACCAGGATAGCATATCTTTCTGACCGGTCAAATTTCGGCGGCCGGCTTGATCTCTGGATCTACGACCGTTCGACAGCTAAACACATACAGATCACAGAAAATTCTGATGTCAAGGGATACTGCTGGCTCTCGGACAGCCGTACCATGGTTTATTCATCGGGTGTAAACATTTTTGATCTGAATATCACCGATATCGATCTCCAGCGCTACAGAAAGCTGGCAGTACGGGACACGATTAAAACCTACAATGAAATGAATCCCGCGCTTGTCGTATATAAAGGGATCGAGAAGATAGTTTATACGCGAGAGTATGAATCGGGCGAGAAAGAGATTTACTGGATCAATCCCGACGGTACAGAGGAAACACGGATTGTAAACAGTAACGGAAACGACTGGGTGCGCTGAATAAGCTCACTTCAGATAGACAACGGTGGCACCATCTCCCCCATCTTTGGGCAAGGCTGATCTGTAATCCCTGACTGAATTTCCAAGTTCCTTCTCGAGCATATCCCTGACCATCTTTTTTAGAACCGGGCCTTCTACAGGATCTGAATGGTAACCTTTACCGTGGATAATCAGCAGCTCTTTTTTTCCTTTTTCGCGGCATTCTGATATAACTTTCCTGACCTTTCCGGCGGCTTCGTCGGATTTCATTCCGTGCAGGTCAACAACAAGCCTGGACAGTTTTCTGGAAGTGTTGCGGTTCGCTTTTCTTTGCCCGCCTAGTGCATCTTTGTCCATCACCCCGTGTTTATCCAGATAGGAGAGGATCAGATCGTAACTTCCATTTTTATTCTTAGGTTTCATTCCTGGCCGTTGCTGTTGGTTTTCAGTTTTTTAAGAACAGAGCTTTTCCAGTCAGAAAAATCGCTATCAAGGATGTGTTCTCTTGCCGCAAAAACAAGCTGCATGTAAAAATGAACATTGTGCAGTGTCAAAAGCCTCAATGCAAGAATTTCCCCGGCCATGTAAAGGTGGCGGATATATGCCATGCTGAAATTTCTGCATGCATAGCAGGAGCATTCAGGATCAAGCCCCCCCTGGAAATCACGTGTATGCTTTGCATTTTTTACATTCACCTTTCCTCTTGAGGTGAAAGCAGAGCCATTACGCGCGTTGCGGGTTGGAAGCACACAGTCAAACATATCAATCCCCCGCTCTATGCACTCAAGAATATCCTCAGGCGTCCCCACACCCATTAAATACCTGGGTTTGTTAACAGGAAGCAGCCCTGAGGAGTATCCCACAACATTATAGGTCGACTCAATACTCTCCCCCACGGCCAGTCCGCCAAGTGCGTAACCCGGAAAATCCATTGCTACAAGTTCACGTGCGCAGTGCTCACGCAACTCCCTGATTGTGCCTCCCTGGACGATTCCAAAGAGTGCCTGCGGGTACCCGAAATGAAATGGGATCTTCTGGTGTGCATCGAGGCATCGTCTGGCCCATCTGAGTGTTCGCTCTACTGCTTTGGAGATCTTCTCCGGTGAAGCATCGGAGGGCGGGCATTCATCGAAGATCATGATAATGTCTGCGCCCAGATTATGTTCAATTTCCATCACCCGTTCGGGTGAAAAGAAATGTTTTGATCCGTCAACGTGCGACTGGAAAGTTACCCCATCCTCGGAAATCTTTGATATGTCTCTCAAGCTGAACACCTGGAATCCGCCGCTGTCAGTCAGCATTGCCCGATTCCAGTTCTCGAATTTGTGCAGTCCGCCTGCGGCCGCTATAAGCTCATCGCCGGGCCTGAGGTGCAGATGATAAGTATTGGCAAGAATGATTTGACTCCCGCATTCTTCCAGTTCAGCCGGAGAGAGTGCTTTTACTGTTGCCTGAGTACCTACGGGCATAAAAATGGGAGTTTTCAGTTCTCCGTGAGGGGTCTGAAAAATTCCTGCGCGGGCATTTGTCTGGTTATCAGTTTTCTGGAGCGAAAAAGAGAACATTGAATTCATCTATTGAACCGGCCTTCATTAAAAAGGTATTAAGTTGAGCTGACCTTTAATCCTGAAAATCGCAGTTTGATGAGGTTATTCCACCCAAACAGCGACTCTGGGGTTAAAATACAACAATTCACCAGTTCCTGTTCAGTGTTTCAAGACTTTTGATTGACAACCTTTAATAAACAGTATATTTTGTAAAAGTCCGTCATCTATATACTGAGGTGCTAAATGGAGAAAAGCGAGCAGAAAAAGGCAATCGATCGCCGTCAATTCTTAAAAGAATCAGGCAAACTTATCATGAAAACCGGAGCTTTCTGCGCCGCAGCCCTTTTCACAAGCGGATGCGGAATGGGGTACCGGATTTCAGAAAAGGAAGCCAACCCATTCGGCTTTTTTGGAGCCATGGGTAAAGCCGCTGGAGAATGCAGGGGCAATATGCGTGGAAGCGGGCCCAGAAAAGAGGCGCCTTGCGGTCAGAGCTTAAGAACAAACTGTGATGTCACATGCCAATATGCAAGCAACATAAAATGATATATAGAAAACTAATAATTGCGATATGCCTGCTGATGGTCAGTTCTTTTTCTGTTAAAGGACAGATTGCAAAATTCGACGGGTTTGGAGTGTATCTTCTTGGAGGTCTTTCCTTCAAATCCACGACAAATGATGAAGACGGGGTACTTTTTCGTGATCAGGGATACTACTGGTCACCGGAAGCCAGGGACGAGAACAAGTTTACCTGTGGTGTAGAAACTTATCTGGGGTTTTCTTTTTTTTACATGCTGGCGACAGAATTCGGGTACAGTTTTGATATCGTTAATCCTAACATTGATAAGGTCAGGTACAATCAATCTTACTTCAATATCGATGACTGGGAATGGATAAAAGGTGGCATGGCGGATTCCTTAAGGGCCATAAGCTACAGAAATTTTTATACCCGGTTTGTACTGAAAGTCCCCCGATTAGATAAAGTTTTCAGACCATTCTATTCTCTTCATTTCGGAAGATACAAAGAGTGGGATGGTTTATTTCAGGGTAATAAACTGGAATGGAAGATTAACTGGTCCACAGGCGCCTACTTCCTGCCTGATTTTCCGGTCTCTGTCAGAGTAGATCTCAAGCATTACAATTATAATTTCCCCATGTACAAAGACGCCAATAACGATTTCAAGGCTAAAGTGGGAACATACGCACTTTCCTGGACACTTATTCTTCAGAAGCTTAACGACAAGTGACACTAAGTACCGAAGGCAACGACTTAAGACTCAAGAGATTACAGGAAGTACACACTGTCGAGAAATTTGTTCTCTGTGATCCGGTTATCTTTCTCACCCGCAACAACAAGGAATGTCTCCTCACAAACGGGCGTCATCTTGACCCTCTCTATTTCTCCGAAGGAAAAGACTTTGTAGTTCAGTTCCTGAATGATTTATCTGTAAATGGCTCACGTTCGTTGCTGGCACCTTTGCACCCTGATTACGAAAGGCTTATTGACCTTTTTCTCGCGTTTAACATTCTCAATTCAGGATCAACTGAGAACCAGGAAGACATCTGCCCGAAATCAAAAAGTTTTCCACTTGGCGAAGACGGCTTTGCGCTTTACCTTCTGCTGACGCAATTCTGCAATCTAAGTTGTATCTATTGCCTTAATGGTGACATTACCTACCAGAAAAAAAGCAAACTTAAAATGCCTGAAGATATTGCATTTAAGGCAGTTAACTTCTTCTCTAAGCGCCTTAATGAGGGAGCAAACGGGGAGATTATTCTTTTTGGCGGAGAGCCGCTTCTTAACTGGGAAACGGCAAAGAATGTGACCAGATACTGCGAATCTGAACTTAAGAGCAAGATTAAAGGTAAGCTGAGCTATCATCTTACATCAAATCTTGCATCAATACCGCCTGATCTTGTATCATGGGGCAAAGAGTATAATGCGGGAATTCTATGTGATATCGATGGTCCAGAGGAACTACATGACAAACTCAGACCTTTTATTAACGGCAAAGGATCTTTCAGCAGAATTTCTCCAAACATCAGGAAACTTGTGTCTGAGGGATTCGAACTCACGTTAAGAGCCACAATAACCAGCCACAATGTAAAATCAATGGTCCAGATCGCTCAGACACATAAAGACCTTGGCGGGCGAAGAACAGCATTTGTACCGGTCATGCCGATCACAAGCGATGAATGCGCACTGCCGCTTGACTGGTACCCCGATCCGCAGGTATTCGCGGATGGTCTTCTTGACGTGCTGAAGAGCGGTATTTACAAGATAAATGATATATCCCCGATAAGTGAGATGCTCAGAGATCTCCTGATACGGGAGAACCTTTGCTGTTGCGGTGCCCCTTTTGGTAACACACCGGTTGTTGACGTAAATGGAGATATTTACCCCTGCATTTACTATGTCGGGCTGGAGCGGCTGAAAATCGGAAACGTTCAGGATCCTGATAATCTGAACCTGGCACCCCTGCACTGGCTCAGTGAGAAGACGGATATCGATAGGAATGAATCCTGCGGAGATTGTGAATACAGATTTTTATGCCATGGCGGCTGTCCTGCATCCTGGATTACTGCCCAGGCCTCAGGCCTCAGTACCCCTGAAGCTATAGGATACGGCAGATCGGTAGCATGTGCTGTCAAAAAGACGATCATTCCTTTCCTGTTATGGTATTTGGTGGAGAATCCCGGGGTGATTGATGAATCAGAAATGAAGAGATTTCCCTGTTGAACACATGAATAACCCCTGTAGCCCTCAAAACAACTTGCCAGAAAAGCCTATTTTGTGGTATTTTCATTCTAATCCCGGTAACTTTGCCGCTTCAGGCACTGCCGGGAAATGCAAAGGATAAAAGTGTCTACTACAAAGCTTTTAGAAACAATCAATTCTCCCCTGGACCTCAAGAAACTCCCTGTAGATAAGCTGCCTCAGGTAGCAGATGAAATAAGGGAGTTTATGATCGACGTAGTCAGCCGCACAGGAGGTCACCTTGCACCCAGTCTGGGAGTAATCGATCTTACAGTCGCTCTTCACTACTGCTACAATACCCCGACAGACAAGATAGTCTGGGATGTAGGGCACCAGGCCTATGCCCACAAGATACTTACCGGGCGACGTGACCAGTTCCACACTATAAGACAGTACGGCGGACTCAGCGGCTTTCCACGTCATTCCGAGAGCGAATATGATGCCCTTTCAGCCGGACACGCATCCACTTCGATAAGCGCCGCACTGGGGATGGCGGCCGGAAGAGATTTAAAGAAGCAGAAGCATTCAGTAGTAGCTGTAATAGGTGACGGTTCATTAGGCGGCGGGCTTGCTCTTGAGGGACTTAATAACCTGGGATCAATGGCTACCGGTATGACTATAGTGCTTAATGATAACAAGATGTCAATCAGTAAGAATGTAGGGGCAATCTCCAGATATCTCACAAGAGTACTTGCCGATAAGCGATACAACAAAATCAAATCAGAAATCTGGGATCTGCTGGGCGGCTCAAATGTCGGAAAAAACATAAGAGGCTTAGTAAGCAACATTGACTATACACTGAAAAACATAGTTGTTCCGGGCAAACTGTTTGAGGATATGGGGATTAGATATCTGGGCCCCATCGACGGACATAACATCTCTGAAATGGTTGAGATTTTCCGTTCATTAAAGGATTTCACACCCGCCCCGACACTGGTTCATGTAATCACCAAAAAAGGAAAAGGGTATTCCTTCGCTGAAAACAATGCCACCAAGTATCATGGAATCGGCCGTTTTTCAAAGGATACTGGAGATGTGATAAAATGCGGCACGCAGGCTCCTACCTATAGTGATATATTCGGGAAAACACTTGTAGAGATGGCGTCAAGCAGACCTGACATTGTAGCTATTACAGCAGCAATGAGAGACGGGACGAAACTTTCTGAGTTCAATGAAGCGTTCCCCCAGAGATTTTTTGATGTCGGAATAGCAGAGTCTCATGCTGTTACATTTGCCGCAGGTCTTGCCCTTAAAGGAATGAAACCGGTTGTAGCCCTCTACTCGACTTTTCTTCAGAGAACATACGATCAGTTGATTCATGATATTGCTCTGGATGATCTGCATGTAATTTTCTGCATTGACAGAGCCGGACTGGTAGGTGATGACGGCCCGACACACCATGGAGCATACGATATCTCATTTTTGCGTACTATTCCCGGTGTAACGATAATGGCTCCCCGTGATGAAAATCAGCTCCGCAGAATGATGGTCACCGCAGTTGACCACCTGAAAGGACCGGTTTTCATCCGATACCCAAGAGGGTGCGGTGTGGGCGTAGAGTTGGATAGCAACCCTGAAGCTATTGAAACAACCCCGGAAATAATCTCAAAGGGAAAAAATATCGCAATAATATCTATCGGGGATTTCTTCTGCACTGCCCGTTCTGTCTGCGATGCTCTGCAGCAAAAGGGTCTCTCCCCCACTCTGGTTGACGCGCGCTTTGCAAAGCCGCTTGATATCAATTTCTACAGAAAACTTTTCTCGGAAAACCGTTTCATAGTAACGATGGAAAACAACTCGCTTTGCGGCGGCTTCGGTTCTTCTCTGCTTGAACTGACAAGTACACTTGATCTTGAAAAAGTCCCAAAGTTTCTCAATCTGGGTCTTCCCGATCAGTTTGTTCCTCATGGTGATTCGGCTCTTCTGTATAAAGAGCTTAAGCTTGACACAGAAAGCATTACAGAGAGAATCGGGCGCTTTACCGGGCTTCTGAAAGCAGAGATGGAGGCGGCTTGAGTTAAGGAGCCTCAGGTTGCAAATCGCAGACAAGTAAAACAAGCAGAAGTTTAATCAGGAAACGGTTTAAAGATCACCTAAATGGTGATTCTACAAACTACAATTATTCTTCAAACCATTTTTTGTATTATCTTGAAAGGCATTCAGCTACTTTCTTCCGCATTTCAGGAAACAAATTGTCGACATTCCGTAATAATCACATCCCAAAGAGCCGCATGATCGAACCCCGCATGACATTCGCCTGGGCCATCATTGCCAGCGAAGACTGACTTCTGATATCCCTGTCAACTGCTTTGGCAATCTCGGCTCCGGTATCAGTCTCAACCAGTCGCTCTTCGACTGAAGAGTTTACAGTCATTTTTTTGGAGATTATGTTACTCTGTGACCGCAGACCCTGCGAATAAGCGCTCACCTTTGCCAGGTATGATCCGGCTTTATTGAGCTCTGCCTGAACAGCATTTGAATCATCTTCTTTATTGCCCGAACCGAGAGTCAAAGTTGAGACATCTGCGACATCATCACCGGTGAAGGAAATGTCATACTTCACATTAATATCGTAAGGATCGATGTTCACACTGTCCAGAGCTCCACTGCCATTGTCCTCAATCAGTTTTCTGCCATCATACGCAGCGTTTGCGACAGTAAAATCGACCTGACCTTTCAGTGAATCGAACTCAGCCTTGATTGCGTTCTGTTCATCAGAATCGGAGTTAGGGTCATAATACATCTTGACAAGAACTCTCATTCGGTCCAGGGCGTTGAATACGGTCTCCCCGGCTTCAGAGGCGACTTGCATCAGTATTGATGCTTCACCGAGTTCCTGCCTGATATGGGAATAGCCTCTGTTTTCGCTGTTGATTTTCTTTGCGTAGAAATAATCAGGGATGTTATCCTGCGGGCTGTTTACCTTTTTACCGCTGCCGATATGCATGAGATTGTCGGCATAAAGGTTATCATTTTTTTTGTAGAAAAGAGCAATATTGGCATAACCTAAGCTCAAAGCACCAGTCAACATGCGACACCTCCCTTGTGTATTCAGACCATCCCTGGACGCTCTTCTGCCGGTTGAAGGGCTTCCCCAAGCCTTCCCCCGACGAGCATCAAACCGTTTTAGCGGTTATTTATCTATTTTCCGGTTGACTCCTATTCGTAAAGTCTTGCCAGAGAGCTCTGGAGCATGTTGCCCTGAGCCATCATTGAAACTGCTGCCTGCTGACGGATACTGAGGTCTACTACCTCATTCATCTGCTCAGCTTCGTCAATGTCTGTGATAAGTGACATGACTGCCTGCTTGCTGGCGATAATGGTATCGGTCATTCTAACCTGCTGATCGACAATATTATCAAACTTTTTTGCCTCAGTGAGATAGGAAAGAGCCTTTCCCATTTCTGTAGTTACCCCGGCAGCTCCACCTGTAATAGCCAGTGCACTTATTGTAGAAAGATCAGTGGTAAATGTAACACTTAGAGAATTGGTTGCATCAGGATCAAGTGCTACAGAGGTAATCTCGTCAGTTCCAGTAACCTGTTTTCCGTCTACCATAGAATTGTCGACGATTGACTGCACTTCAGCCTGAAGAGCATCAAATTCAGCTGTCCACTGGTCCAGTTTGTCCTGATCTTTAACTG
>JAAYYB010000202.1 GCA_012515615.1 Fibrobacter sp. | reverse complement strand
TCGAAGGTTTTTACAATTGCAAAAGGATTCATTCTACTTTGGGATATTTATCACCAGCAGAATATGAATCTGTCAAACGGAAGAAAATTGCTTAGTCACGTGTCCATTTTTTCGGGGCAATTCCAGATATCCACGTTTCATCTTTAACCCGTCCTTCCCCAGGAATGATTGTTATAGAGTCTAATTAATATAATATTGTATTATAAATGAATTTTGGCTATTTTGCACGAGAAATAAAAAGCTGCCCGGAGTGAATAATTCAGCTCATTTTGGGAGTAGATTCCACAAAAAAGCAGATTTTTCTTCAAAATAACTGGATAACTGACGATTGGGTGAGTTCTTCTCGACATCTGCAATTTCCTCATTTATTTTAGTCTGACTATGGACGTAGAAAAAGTTAATTGCACAGTATTAAATTTACAGAGCGACTAAAGCGCAGCCAATTAAGCTGTAATTATAGTAATATCATGTGTTTAGGAGAGGTGCCCGAGTGGTTTAAGGGGGCGGTCTCGAAAACCGGTTTGATTTGCTGTTCTTTACAAATTCGGGGCATTATTAATAAATATCGTCAGTATATCGTCAGTATCGCCCCTCAGAAATTACTGTTTCTTGTTATCTTTTCCGCTCGAATCTTCTCTCTTTACATAAGGGCTGTAAATAGTGGCATTGCCGAATTCATCGAATTCAAATATCAGCCTGGGAAAGTACTCTTTCTCCCATTCAGGTCTTATGTTCTGAATATTCTGGTCCATTCGACAGCTGCCTTTTGAGTTTTTTAAGGGCTGTCGAATATATAAGAATGTAATCCGGTTTTTTAAAGCAGATAATTAGAAATTATTAGAACCTAAATCGATCGATGTCTTGACATAAAAAAACACCCTTTGAGGCGTTTAATTCAGTAAATTATAGGTGATAAACAATAATATAAACTGAAGAAAAACGACACCCAAAAGGTGATGAAATTTTTGTAAAACAATCGTCCGATTTAGGTAAGAATTATTTTGGCGCATGTTGGGCAGCACCAGCCCTTCCCTCTCAGTCCGATTAAGAATCGTCACTCCCGACTGCAGTCTGGAGTGACTTTTTTTCTCCACCTGCAGACGGCAAAAAAGGAAACAACTCTACCCTGAAGATTCATCATTAGTGTATCAAGGGCAATCAGCGCCGGAGAGTAGAACTTTTTAACTGAAAGCGGGATACGAAATATCATCGAATTGTACACAAGCAGATAGGCCAGACCACCCATATAACTGCAGTCAAGGAAATCGAATCTGCCGGCATTTCGTTTCATAAGGTAATCTAAATCGACTGCACTTTCATTTTTTTCGAAGAAAGGGTCTTTTTTATACCAGAATCTGCGGACCAGGTCCGGAAGTGATCCTTTGTAAGGCTCGGAAAAGCAGAAATAACCACCAGGTTTTAAAATTCTGTAAACCTCATCTGTAACCTCCCCGGTAAATGGGTGGATATGGTGAAGCCCGCCCTGAATTATAACGACATCAAACAGTTTATCTTTAAATCCACTCCCAAGCACAGAAGACTGAATGACCCAGCTATCAGGGTTTTGATTATGGCAGGTATGCAGCATGGCAAACGAGAGATCCTGCCCGACAACAAACGCCCCGTTCCTTTGCAGATAAGAAGCAGCTGTACCCGCCCCGCACATAGCATCCAAAACCAGTTTTCCTTTAAGGTCGATCCCCTTGAACATCAGGTCATCAATGAATTTTTTGCGGTAAATCCTGCTGTATTTGTCATTAAAATGATCACTATATTTGACAGCAAAGTTGTCGAAAAGGACCTTCTGACGTTTCTCTGAATCTTTCATTCTGTTTTCACTCGTGCTCCCAGTTCACCCGTAAACGACAAAGGCGGACAAACTGGTTCTTTACTGATATTCTGCGATCCCTTTGTGGCCAGAACCACTATATGCTTCCTCATCGGGGGGAAAAGCAGGTGAAGAAGCGGGTATATGCGTAAAGAGAACAGGTATCTGGCCGTGTTCCAGCAGTGAACATCAAGCGTTGAAAGAATTTCTGCATACCTGTACCAGTGTGTTTTTATGTACCTGTGACCTTCCGGGGAATGCAGGCTCCCTACCCTGCCAAAAACTGCCTCCAGATGTTTTTCTGTTTTGTGAAAATCCAAAATATGGTCCTATGAAGATTCTAACCTATACGATTATAATTTTCAGTTTCAACAAGGACAAGGGGAGAATGAATGTTTCTCGGATATGACCAGGTTGCGCTTAAACAAAAAAGTGGGCTGGATTCCGGCTTTCGCCGGAATGACATCGGGTTGCATCCAACAGTGTGGCAAACCTGAAGATCACAGCAAGCAGAAAAGCATTTTTCATAACCGGTGGAAATTCCTGAAAGAGCGCCGGACTGTAAACGTCCACTCTTTGGAATACAATTCCTTGTCCGGAGTTGTAAGTATATGTTATAATTCATTTTATACTTGCATAATTTATCTGGTTTATTTTTAAGGCCTGAGTACCGGGATCCAGTATTTTCTGAAAAAAGATTTGATATGATCAACACTGAACTGTCGATAGTAACTCCTGTTTATAATGAAGAAGCTGTGCTGGGTGATTTTTTTAAAGAGCTGACAGCTACACTGAACAGGCTGGGGATGTCATATGAGATTATCTTTGTGGACGACGGGAGCACTGACAGATCCTGGGAGATAATATCGGAATTCGGGAGCCTAAACAGCAATGTGCGGGGGATTCGCTTTACCCGCAATTTCGGTCAGCAGGTCGCGTTATCTGCAGGGCTTGATCTGTCCAGAGGAAGAGCTGTGATCTGTATGGATTCTGACCTCCAGCATCCTCCTGCTCTTATTCCGGAGATGATTGATTTCTGGAAAAATGGTTTTATGGTTGTAAACACAGTACGGGAAGATCAGAAGATTCCTTTTCTTAAAAAATGGGGGACAGACATTTTTTACAGGATCATGTGCTTTCTTTCCGATACTCCGGTGCTTGCTTCCAGCCCGGATTTCCGCTGCATGGACAGGACAGTTGTTGATGCATTCCGTACACTCAGAGAAAGGGACCGTTTTATAAGGGGACTGATAAGCTGGTTAGGTTTTCCATCAACTACACTCTGCTTTACAGCTCCTGTGCAGACGTGCAAGAAAAGCAGATACACCATGAAAAAGATGATTAATCTTGCAGTTGACGCACTCACCTCATTTACTGCATTTCCACTGCGGTTTGCCTTTTACCTGGGGATAGTAGTATCACTTTCGAGTGCTGTTTACACTCTTTATAGCCTTTTTGTAAAGCTTTTTCTGGGAACAGCAGTGCAGGGTTGGACATCACTGATAATCGTGCTCCTGTTTCTGGGCGGAGGCCAGATGATTTTCCTGGGGATAATTGGTGAGTACATTTACCGGATCTATAACGAGATGAAGCAGAGGCCGCTTTACATCTCCAGAAACAGGCTGAACTGTGAAAATGACACTGCAGAAAAAACTCTCACTTCGGCTGATTATCAGTCTTTCTGAACAGAAAAAGCCCCTTTTCCCTGCGAACCAGACTGTAAGCCCCATTCTCCATCAATGATTTTAAACTGTCGGTCTGTTCTTTACGGGGAAGCCAGTCCAATTCAAGCTGCTCCAGTGTATCGACAACAATGTATTCCGGCTTGACATTTTCATGGAATCTGGGGAAAAGAAAATACCAGTCTCTTGCCATGCAAACAGGAGATAGATGACTTGACACCATAATAGTTTTATCCCGAGGAACCGATTTCAGGAATTCGTGGCAGGTACGGTCATAATCGCTGATGATATATTTCTCTTTCTCCAGCCAGAATCCTCTTGAGGGAAAAGCATGCCCCTGAAGCATAAATGTGATTATCAATGCAAACGAGACAGCTATTACCCGGAACCGTAAACCTTTTTCTTTCCCGGAAAACGTGATTACCAGAGCATAAATTACAAAGGGAACAAAAAGAGTTTCCCTGTGAACCAGAAGCTCGATTCCAGCACCGGAAAGTGCATTTTTCAGTACAATCAGACCACCAGCCAGAATCAAAGGAAATGACCTCAGCGGCAGGAAGAGAAAAGGGAGCAGCATTGAGATAAAAGCAACGATATTACCGGATCGGAAAAGCCTGTCAATTAGAAAACCTGGATGAGTGAGGATGTAAAGAGCTATCCCAAAAAGGCCTTTAGCTCCGCCCATATCTCCGTAATTGTAAATCATTACATCTGGAACAGATCCCTGATTGAATGCAGGGACAAAAACTTTAATTACCAGCACAAAAAAAAGGAAACTGGAAGCGGAAACAATACATCCTGCTTTTGGTGACTTGAAGAAAAGCCATGCTCCAAAGCCTACATATACCAGCGCGACATATTCTTTACATAACATAGCCAGCAGCATGCAAAGAGCAAATGCTTTCCACTGGCGACGATGCGCGAATAAGAACGAGAACAGTATAAAAGGCATGGCAAGGGGATCCGCATGGAGATCATAGAGATTAGCAAGATGCAAAGGAAGATAGAGAGTAACTGCGGCACAGAACCAGAAGCTCAAAGGCTTGTTTCTGGTATATTCATACATCAGAAAACCTGCTGCAACAGCAGTAGCTGAAAAGAAAAAGGTATGGATCCATAAAACAGGAAGCGGACCGGTCCACAGGAGAGACAAAGGGGAAATGAAAATATAAAACAGCGGCCAGTGGTAACGAAGAAGCGTTGTTTCCTCTGAGACCTCGTTTATCATCCGGAAAAAACCATTCCTGAAAGTCTGCCATATAGGGGCAAACTCATATGAGAAATCCGTCCACTCTATCGAAAATGCCAGGTATTTTGCAGTCACCTGCAGTCCCATAATAATGGTATAACCTGAGACCGCAATCAGTGCTGACCAGAAAAAAAGATTCTTGCCGGTTACTTTTACAAGGTTTGATAAAATAGTCAGTCTAGATGAGCAATAAAGAGAGATAAAAATCACACAACCTGCATATGCTGATAGGTCAAATACAATATTTTGAATACTTGAAGATGGCGCTCTCATTGCCAGGGGAACAAGAATCAATACCGGGGATAAAAAATTACTGTTCGTTATCCATCTCTTCTGGTCATCAGATCCTATTTTGTAAATCCACTGGTCAAATAAAAGGGAAATAATTACAACTGCAGGAACAGCAATTGCGGCGATTACCGGAAGACGGTCTCCTGGAACAAAAAGGATACTGGCTATAACAGAAATGACCAGAAGGATTTCGGTTATCAAGAATTTGGAAACAGGTTTAATACCTGGAAACATAATACAGGGCGATTTTGCCAATGAATCTTCTTTTTAAGCAGGAGTAAACACAGTGTTATAACAAAATATATTGTATAATGTGGTATAGAGTGAGTCAAACCTTGAAATTAAAATGGAGGAGCAAATGGATTATAAATCGGGAAGAATTATAACGTTGTTGATGGTGTTATTGTTTCTGATATTGTAAAAACTCGCAATAAATCCTTGGAAACTGCTTACTGATGGAAATGAATACTATTCCTATTGTAATCCGGATAGGGCATTCTTAATAGATGGTATGTAAACTACCTTCGGCACCAACGTAGTAATTATGGCCCTTCAGACATTTCCAGGTGTTTTATTATTGGATAAATTATACTTCAATGTATAAAAAATACAAAGCTTTACGAAGCAGCCTTGGGTCTTGAGTACCCCTGGCATGTAACATCGGTTGATTTTCAGCCGGAAGTTGGAACAGTTACAGTACATGTAAGTACTGCAGATCAGCTTTGGGCATGCCCGAAATGCAATCAACGGATGCATGTGCATGACTTTGAGACCCGTCAATGGCGCCATCTTGATACATGTCAGTTCCGAACCATTGTTGAAGCTCGTGTACCACGCGTTAAATGCAATACGCACGATACCATTACTGTGCGTGTCCCATGGGCTGCAAAGCACAGTAGATGTTGAGCTGTCCGGCACAATTCAACAATACCGTCAATAAAGATGACACCTTCAGCTTTATGAAGATATTTAGTGCCTTCATTAATGATACCGTCACGATCTATAAATTAGTGCTTTATTCATAAAAATGTTGCCCCACGATCAAGGTCGAGAGTTGCAAAGTAAGTCGCCTCCGGAATAAAGCATCATAATTACCAGCATTGCGTTCCCTGATTTATTTTGTAAGACTTGCCTTCAGGAGAGGTGCCCGAGTGGTTGAAGGGGGCGGTCTCGAAAACCGTTGAACTGGGTAACTGGTTCCCAGGGTTCGAATCCCTGCCTCTCCGTAATACAAAATCCCCCGTCTGTTTCTTAACAGGCGGGGGATTTTGTATTAGAGGAGGCTTTGTGGTGCCCGGACCTTTCGACCGCCGAACGGCAGTATGGCAGAGGGCGTCCCCAATACAAGTAATAATTAAGAAGAAGGATTTTCTGAAAGAGGGTGCCCCCTCTTGCGCTACAGCCTGTCGAAGACGCCAGTCTTCCGGGTGAGGTAGAAACGGCCATTACTGGCCGTCCCCCTCTCAGAACCGTACGTGCCCTATTAAGGCATACGGCTCCCGATAATGCATTT
>JAAYYB010000002.1 GCA_012515615.1 Fibrobacter sp. | reverse complement strand
GAAGTATCGACGCTATCACCACGCGTTTTCCCTGCCGGAGTTGGAAAAAACGGCAAAAACCGCCGGCTTTGAAATTGAAAAATCCGGCGCATTGGATTCGGGGAAAAAGGAGGCCAATCTTTACATTGTGGCCAAAAAGTGCGAAAAGAATAATGGAGCTTAGATTTGCTATTTGCTATCAGCCATAGACTATCCCGCCGCAGGCGGGATCCGCGCCCGTAGTTTAATGGATAAAATGCCGGCCTCCGAAGCCGGCGACTACAGGTTCGATTCCTGTCGGGCGCACTGTGTTAATTTTCCGTCCCTTAGGGGGAAAGTTTTAATTTATCGTCGATCGTCCATATTTCTGGGAAAACATAAATTTAAAAACACAAATTCAAACGTAAAATTTGACAAACTTATAAATACATGTCAGTCTGGTGTCAAGCTCAAGGAATTATTATTTGCTGATCGTTTTAGCTGGTTCCCTGAGAGGCTAGACCTTTAACAAAACAATAAAGGAGGTGAAACTATATCTCAACAGGCTTTCGAAAAGGGCATTGTCCAGTTGTGTGGTGTCCAGGGGTGTTGTCCTTCTGTCGACTTCACGGATTTCCGGAAAGTTGTCCTGCGCGATGACTTCGGTGGGCAGGTCCAGCTTACGCGTGATCAGTGGCAGGATTTGAAAGACCGTTTTGCCTCAACATAAAGGTATAAGGTCGGCCTGATCTTGCCGCGACATTGATCTCAAGAGGGCCCCTAGCCACAGCTCTCGTGGTCAGGGGTCGTTTTTTCTTGACTTAGTGCAAAGATGAGGGGGTATTATATAATGTGGTCACGGTATCTTCGGACACGAGAAAAGGACGGGATTGTGGCAATATTCCACGAGCTTCATCCCGATCCTGTTTATTGCTCAAAGGAGCGGTGGTCAGACTTGTACGATAACGGGATTGCCAATGGCGCTGAAATGCTTATTAATGGTCTCAAGAAATGCAAATTGATTATCAATTCGGCCGATGATGACCTTCGTGAGTTTAAGATGGTTGAGGCTAATCTTGAACGCAAACTTAATCAGCCAATCATTCTTTATCTCATGGTTGCTCAAGGGTGCAATTTCGGGTGTGGATATTGCCCTGTACCAGAAACTGTGAATAAGCATGGTGCTTCGCTGTTGTCCGTTGAGGATGCTCTTGCTGGTATTGAGTTATGGCAAAAGCATCTAAAAGATGTTTATGATCCGACTCTACAATATTTTGTGATCTTCTATGGGGGCGAGCCTCTTCTAAATAAGGAGACAATCAAGGCCTCGCTTGCATATCTAGAAATGAAGAAAAATGTGAGAGACCTGCCACCAAACATCAGTTATATGATTGCTACGAATGGGGTTCTTGTTGACGAAGAAACTATCGCAATGTGCAAAAAATATAAAGTGATGATGACGGTGGGTTTGGATGGCCCCAAGGAGATCAATGATGTATTGCGGGTTGATAGTGACGGTAACGGTACTTTTGATCGCGCTGTTTCGTCAATAAGACTTCTTGTGGCAAATAAGATTCGGACATTCATATCAGCGAGCATAACACCGTTCAACCTTGATCATATTTCTGAGTGTTCGTCTTTTTTCAGAGATTTAGGAGTCGAAAAATTTGGCTTCAATTTCCTGAAAGGTCACATGCTCACAAAGTTGATTGGGCAAGAGGGCGTTGAAGATTACTACCGAAGGGCTTCCCGAGGCATAATCGATAATGCTCGAAGACAGGGTAATAGTGGTTTTGAATACCAAATGGAGAAAAAGCAACTTGCATTCGATAGTGGCGATTTTTATCCAGTTGATTGTACTTGCTATGGAAACCAGTTGGTAATCCAGCCTGATGGCCAGGTATCAAATTGTCCATTCTATAAGTCATGGCTTGGACACATTAAATCTGTAAGCGATGACTTCCGCATCTGGAATCAGCCAATTGTAAGAGAGTGGAGAAAAAAGCTTCCTCTTTTCCATCCCGGGGAAGCAAAAGCAGTAAATGGTGGTGGGTGTGCCTGGAGCTCAGTAGATCTCAAGGGCGATCCTGCTGCCGTTGATGATTCAAGCCAAATATTCTCTGAGGAGGTGCTAAATGATCTCATCTGGTTTCGATATGATCGGCTCTGTGCGCGGGAAGCCTAGACTTGGAATTATCGGTGGTTCTGGAATGTGTTCATTCTGCGAGTTAAGAGTAATCTCCAAGGTAAGACCTGAGACAAAGTATGGTCTTCCGTCTGACGATATTTCAATTTGTGAATATCGAGGTCAACCGATAGCTTTCCTTCCGAGGCATGGTTCAAAACACAACATTGCACCCCACAAGGTACCCTATAAGGCTAATCTCGTGGCTTTAAAAGAGATTGGTGTTGAATATGTCATTGGAACATGTATTGTCGGAAGTTTGAGAAGAGAGGTTATACCTGGTAGTGTGATTTTACCCGATCAATTCGTCAACTTAACTTGGGGCCGCGATGATTATACAGAAATAGACAGAGGTTCGTTCATCCATTTGCCTATGGGAAAGCCATATTGTGAAGATCTTCGGTCAAAAATCTCCGAAGCTGCTAGCAGTATCTCCTTGCCGATTGTTAGGCAGGGTACAGTCGCTGTGATTCAGGGCCCACGATTCTCTACTGCGGCAGAGAGTCATTGGCTATCTAGCAATGGATGGGATATCGTAAACATGACTCAGTATCCTGAATGCTATTTAGCCCGGGAATTGGGTCTTTGCTACTCGGCGATAGCTTCAGTCACAGACTATGATGTTGGCCTTCAGGAAAGTCTAGTTATAGATCCTGGGCAAATGAGTGAAGTTCTTGAAGTTTTCAGGAACAATATTCGCTCGGTTAAGACTTTGCTGCAAGCCTTCATCGAAAGTTATGTGCCAAAGCTATCGTGTAAGTGCGCCTCTGCAGTACTGAAAGCATACTACGAAGGATGCCTGTGACATTAATTCCTCGTCAAAAACGATGTTTTTTGGCGGGGATTTTTATGAATTGCTAATCCTGCCTTTTATCAATTTGTAGTGTTCTAATATTACCATTTGGTAGTTCTTAATCCGAGACAAACATCCCAATAGTGGTATAATCAAATAATTAAAGAAAGGGAAAAATGAGCATAATAAAAGCATACAGGCTTTATAAAAGTTACGGTTCACTAGCTGTATTATCCGATGTCTCTTTCTCTCTTGAGCGAGAACAGAAGGTAGCATTAATTGGTCGCAATGGTACTGGAAAAACGACCTTGTTAAAAATCATAGCTGGTTTTGAAGCTCAAGACTCTGGCAAGATTGAGATACCTGCGGGTACATGTGTTGGCTATCTTCCTCAAGATACTAGTTTATCGGAAGATAAACCTATCATGGATTATCTCCGGAATAAATCTGGTATCAGTGCCCTAGAAAATGAACTAGAGGAACTGTCTGTAGACTTGGGTGATCCAACCAAAGCTAAACGCTATATAGAAGTTCATACTAGATTTAAGTATCTTGATGGTTATTCTTTTACTCATCGAGCAGAGATAATATTGGCAGGATTTGGGCTTGACGGGGTTAAGCTTGATCAATCACTGTTGAATTTAAGTAGCGGCCAAAAAACCAAGGTGGTTTTAGCGGGCATTCTGTTGAAAAGGGCTGACCTTCTTTTACTGGACGAACCGACAAACAACCTTGATCTTCCAGCTCTCATATGGCTTGAAGATTTTCTGCGGAAATCAAATGCGTCATGTATCATTGTTTCTCATGACCGCAAGTTTTTGGACAGAGTGGCAGATAAGATCTTCAAGCTTGACTGGCGTACATGCTCACTAGCTATAACCAAGGGAACATATACAGACTACCTGAAAATGATGGCGAAACATGCCGCAAGCCAAAGGGGAAAATACAGAATTCAGCAGGAAGAAATCAACCGTTTGAATGAACGGGCTAGAGAGAAAAGAGCGGATGCCATAAGAGGTTCTCGATGGACGGGGAGGGATAATGATAAGTTTTTGAAAGGATTTAAGCGGGATCAAGCCGCTAAATCTTCAAAAATTGCTAAATCCATTAAAAAACGGATTGAGCAAATGAATAAGATTGAAAAGCCTGTTGATAAAAAATCATTAAAGGTGCTCCTTAACGCCCGAGTTAATTCAGGGATTCTTGACGTAGAGGTTTCTAATGTTGTTACGGGCTATCCTGGATCATTTCTTATAGGTCCGCTTTCCTTGGAAATCCGGTACGGGAGCAGAGTTGGCATTGTTGGCTTAAACGGTGCAGGAAAGTCAACTTTGTTAAAAACCATCACTGGCGAGATAGAGCCATTAAACGGGACAGTTAGGATCGGTTCTGGTATCAAAATTGGAAATATGATGCAAGAACACGAAATTCTTCCTCGTGGACAAATCCTTATTGAGTTTCTTTCGGAGCGATCAGGCCTGAGCTATCAGGATTCATACTCAAAACTTTCAAAATTCGGGTTTGACGAGAGGCAGGTTGAGCTATCAATAAACACTCTAAGTCCCGGCAGTCGCGCTCGTCTCCTTCTGGCGCTTTTTTCAGCTCAATCGGTCAATATGCTTGTACTTGATGAGCCAACCAATCATCTTGATATTGAGGCTCTTGAAGCTCTTGAGGAGGCAATCAGGAATTATCAGGGGACGATGCTCCTTGTTTCGCACGACAGGCATTTTCTTGAGAAGATCTCTGTTGATGTCACTTATATATTATCTGACGGACTGCTCACCAAAATTTCGGATTACAAAGTATACATTAAAACAGCAGAAGAGAGGGCAAGAAAACTTCTTAATCTTTTATAGGCACGACAGTTTTTAAGTAGCAAGCTTGCTTAATTACACTATGCTTCGATCTGAGCGTATAGCTCAAAAAATAAATGAAAAAATTAAAGTGTGGTTGAAAGACCATACTAGGTTGATCGTGGCCATTGACGGCTACGCCGGATCGGGCAAAACGACCGTTGCTAATTTCATTGCAAAACAAAATCCTTATGCTTTGATTGTGCACTTGGATGATTTTATCTGCCACTGGGAAGATCGAAAGAAGATGATTAAATCGACAAAAGATAAGCCGGAAGTTTTTGAGCGAAGCTGGTATAGATATGATGATTTAGAAAAACTGATAAGAGCTTTTAAGACAAGAAACAAAGATTCAATAAAATTTAAAACATACAATTACAATAAAAATGATTTTGGTCCGTTCAAGTTCTTCGATCTCTCTAAAAGAATCCTTGTGATCGATGGCATTTTCCTTTTCCATCCGATACATAAAATTAATAAGGAATGGGACAAAACTGTCTATCTTGATGTGGATTTGGTTAAGGCCGATAAAAAGATAATTGCCAGAGAAAAAAAGAAGTGGGGCAAGAATTATCTCCCGGAAAGTCATCCCGATAACTGGGTAAAATACTATAAAAAAGCCTATCGCCGATACATAAAAAACTGTAAGCCTCAAAAGAACCGCGATCTTGTTTTTAAGCTTTGATGTTTTAAAAGATTTG
Source organism: Fibrobacter sp. (assembly GCA_012515615.1). Taxonomy (GTDB): domain Bacteria; phylum Fibrobacterota; class Chitinivibrionia; order Chitinivibrionales; family Chitinispirillaceae; genus JAAYIG01. Next base: position 292 of record JAAYYB010000002.1, on the reverse strand, counting down.
CGGATTTTGCGATAGAGTTCGCCAATGGTCACATCTATGATTGTACGTTAATTGTCAAATACAAGTAGAAATGTCCGCCTTGAAATTTAAGTAGAAATGTCATACTTGACTTTTGTAGAATTAGTGTTTTTATTTTTTGAAAAATTTCTCAACAATTAATTTTGATGATTTCGGCGGCGATTTGCCGGCGCCACGGATGATCTGTCCGCGGCCGGGTTATGATTCTTTTTGCCGGTATGGCGACAATCGCCTCTTTGATTTTTTGCGGTTTTTCGGTCAGAATTTTAAAGTT
>JAAYYB010000201.1 GCA_012515615.1 Fibrobacter sp. | reverse complement strand
TTGGCCGGAGGCTTCTGTCTATTTTTGAGGATATGAACCTTTCCTACGAGCACTGCCCTTCCGGAGTAGATAATATCTCTGTGATTCTTGACCAGAACCAGCTCAAGCCTGAAGATGTCAATAACATTATCAGAGCGATCCATGAAAAGCTGAATCCGGATGATATCCGCACAGAATTTGGTATATCACTTGTATCTGTAGTTGGAGAAGGGCTGACACACAAGATAGGTGTGATGGCTCAGGCAGCGACGGCGCTATCAAAAGCAGGAGTAAATATAAAGATAGTAAACCAGGGCAGCTCCGAGATAAGCATGATATTTGGAATCGACTCTTCTGATGAGAAAAAGGCAGTGAATGCCCTTTATGAAGAATTTTTCCGCAAATGATTCTTCTTTGTAATTTAGCCGCGGAGAATCATTTCCGCGGCCCGTTTCTGTTTGCGAATGACAGATTATTTTATTGCATCTTTTTTGACATAATATTATTTTACAGAAAATAATAGAATTCAGGCGATTCAATTGACTTTTTTATTTTTACAGCTAATAAAATAATTCAACTACAAAAAAATTCTCCAAAACCTACGAAAGGAGTAGATACAAATGGCAAGAATCAGCAAAGCCGAACTGACCAGATTGCAGAAGAAATTCAAAACAGATGCACGTATTGGTGAAGAATTCGGTATCACAAGACAAGCAGTTCATCAGCTCCGTAAAAAATACGGAATCGAATCACGCACAGCAGGTAATCCTGACAGAAACAAAGAGATGGTTTCTCTTCGCGACTCAGGTCAGAGCGTAGAGGCTATTGCCAAGAAGTTCAAGCTCTCTATCCCCCAGACCTACAGAATTCTCAAAGAGACCGTCAGTTCAGGCAAAGCTGCAAAGAAAAAGAGCAGCAAGAAAAAGTAGGTAGTAATGCGGTTACCGGTTTTTCCGGTAACCGTTTTTTTGTCTCTCTTCATTAAGCGCATAAATATCTCCGCTCACAATTTTTCCATCAACCCTTACCGACTATTTTCTTTCACAACAGGCACAGCCCTTATCCCCAAATTACTGCATCTGGCAGAGTGACTGTTCCGGATAAATCGGTCGCCAATTATGAAGCCTTTTTTCAGACATCTTTTTTCTTCTACACCTGGCAGAAGATCTTTATCGCCGCCTCAGGACAGGTATCCGCTGCATTCTGATACTCCTGTTCAAACCAGGTTGGTATTGCTTTATGGCGGGGAGATGCCTTGCCATCAGCACCCATATCAAAGGCATCGGGACATAGACTGGCACATAAGCCACACCCAGTGCAGATATCATTGTCAACTAAAACTCTCATATACATCTCCGTCGAATTTTAACTGCGTACAGAATCTTGCGTCTGCAATCATGATGCCACAAAATCAGACTTGCGCAGGCACAAGAATTGCCGTATAAAACTGCAATGGATTCAACTCTGATCATTTTCTCTCTTGTATCGGCAGTAATCTTTACCCTTATTTATGCCCTGGGTTTTCACAGCGGTCCCCCAAGTGCAGTGGTAATATTTTTCTCGGTTCTCTTTTCTGCAATCTGGGCCGCGGGGCTGTGGCTTCGACCTGCGGGTCCAATGTTTATGGGGGTTTTCTGGGTTCCGCTTCTTATAGTGGCGCTTATCTTTTCAGCGCTTCTGGCCTATGGAATCGGGGGCATAGCCCCAAAAAGCAGAGATCCCTCAGCGGTGGCCCCTACCCCCTTGATAGTTTTTTTCTGGGTTCTTGCGGTGTTTTTAATAGTAGCTATTATTGCCGGGTATCTTCTTCTTTAGCGGGTTTCTGAAAAAGGGGTTTTGCCCCTTTTTCAATATAGAGAAATTATTTGCGGGCATTTGAAAGATTAAGAGCTTCCTTTACCATCTGGTTTGCGTAGCCCCATTCATTGTCATACCAGCTCATCACCTTCACCAGGTTTCCATCAACTACCTGTATCATTTCCAGATCCACAATAGATGCATGCGGGTCTTTGATAATGTCTGATGACACGATTGGATCATCCGTGACTCTCAGAATTCCCTTGTATCTGGAACCGGAGGCTTCTTCACGGAAGATTTTACGGATCTCCTCAACAGAAGTAGGTCTGGAAGTGATAAAGGTGATATCAGAGAGAGATCCATCGGGAACAGGAACACGTACTGCTATTCCGTCAAATTTTCCTTTGTATTGAGGAAGAGCCCTGGTAGTGGCAATTGCGGCGCCGGTGGTTGTGGGGACGATGTTTGCTGCGCCAGCCCTGCCGCGGCGGAATTTTTTACTGGGCGAATCGACGATATGCTGAGTGGAGGTATATGCATGGATTGTGGTTAGAATCGCTTTTTCGATTCCGATTCTCCGACCCATAATTTCTACTGCGGGAGTAATGCTGTTTGTTGTACAGCTTGCACATGAGATAAACTTTGACTGCGGATCGGCTGTGTTGACCCCCACCACAACGGTCCCGACCTCATCTTCTTTAGATGTTGTGGAGAGTATAACAGATCTGGCTCCGGCATTTATGTGCTTCTGCAGGCCCTCTTTTTTTGTCAATTTACCAGTGCATTCAAATACGGTATCAACCCCCAGTTTCCCCCAGGGTAGCTCCGAGGGATCTCTGGAGTTGAAGACCGGGATCTTTTTACCCTGAATAATTAAAGAGTCGCCTTGAATCTCTACGCTCTTTTCATATCTTCCGTATACTGAATCAAACTTGAGCATGTAAGCCAGGTTCTCAGGCTCAACCAGATCATTAACCGCCACAAGGTCAAGTTCGGGGTTATCAAGCAGGATTTTGAGTGTCGCCCGCCCTATTCTCCCCAGCCCGTTAATTGCTACTTTGAACATAATTTGAATCCTCCTATGGAAAACAATACCTAAGGGGTGTCTATGCAATAAATGAACCAATAAAAGAGAAAGGATGTAAGCTTCTTAAGGCGCCGCTTTAAGGATTACCGGCCCGCCACTGCACGGCATAAGGTTTGCATTTTACCGCCATAAGACCCCTTTGCAGTGTTCACAGTGTTCTAAAAGAGAGGCATAGAAGCGGTGCCGCAGGCCATGGATTCACCTGTAAACAGCAGCACAAAAGGCAGAAATGAGAGATTCAGCCGCTATATTCTCCTTGCACTGCTTGCAGTCTCTGCACTGGCCTTCTTTCCTGTAATCTCTGTTTTCCTTGCACCAATTATCCTTGCTACTGCCTTTACAGTTCTTTTCTACCCCCTTTACAGCAAAGTTCTGAAACTGACAAGGGGAAGAAAAACCTTAAGTTCTCTTCTCTGCTGCCTGATTCTGCTTATTGGAGTTCTTATCCCGATTTCCATTCTCTTTGACCTGATGCTGCGGCAGATGATCGAGCTTTACGGCTCGGCTCAACCCCAGCTTCGGGAGCTTTTTGAGAAAGGAAGAGAGAGCAGGCTTTACCGGCAGTTAATTGAATTTCCAATTTCCCGCTGGCTTCTGGTCAGTCCCATCGACTGGCAACAGTTTCTTCAGAACTCACTGCAGCAATTGACAACTCTGGGCACGGTATTTCTGAACCGTACATCGGCCGGTGTTCTGGGATTTATCACCGATGTATTTATCATTTTTTTTACCATGTTTTACTTCTTCATGGACGGAGAGGGGATCCTGATCCGCCTTCGGATGCTTTCGCCTGTAAAATCTCAACATGTAAATCTAATTTTTCTCCGTTTTTTTCAGGTCTCCAGGGCCACGATCAGAGGAACGCTGGTGGTGGGGTTTATACAGGGATCACTGGGAGCGCTCACCTTACTGATCTTTGGGGTTAAGACCTGGGCTCTGTGGGGATTTGTGATGGTGATCCTTTCAATCATACCCCTTCTTGGGGCCTGGATGGTGCTTATCCCATCCGGGATAATTCAAATCCTGATGGGAAATCTCTGGCAGGGAATTGGAATTATCGCAGTCAGCCTCGTTGTGGTGTCCAACATCGATAACCTTATCCGCCCCAGGCTTGTGGGACAGAGAGCAAAGATGCACGACCTGATGATTTTTTTCTCCACCCTGGGGGGATTAAGTCTCTTTGGGGTGAGCGGTTTTATAATCGGGCCCGTTATAGCATCTTTCTTTGTGGCACTTGTAGATATTTACGAAACAGAATTTGGTTCCCATCTGAACCAAATCAGGGAAAAAAGGAGCGCAGAAGATAGTGACGGCAGTCAGATCGACCCTGTATGAGTTACAGGAATTTTACCTGCTTACAGCAAAGGGAATATGGAATATATTCCGCAGGCCCTTTTACAGTCGGGACCTCATAGAGCAGATGGACTATACCGGAGCCGGCTCTCTTTTGATCACCCTTATGGTGGCTTTATTTATCGGCATGGCTCTCTCCTTGCAGATTGCAGCAGAGTTCGCAATCCTCGGGCTGCAGATGTATACAGGACGCGTAGTGGGTATCTCGATTATAAGCGAAATCGGGCCCGTTGTATCGGCACTGGTCTTTGCAGGCCGTGCCGGCTCCGGAATGGCTTCAGAGCTTGGCACCATGGCACTGCGCCATCAGGTTGATACACTGAGAGTGTTTGGAATAGATCCCGTAAAAAAGCTTATCACCCCTAGAATTCTCGGCTCTATTCTGATGCTTCCTGCACTCACCATCATCGCCGATGCGACCGCGCTGGCCGGAGGGTGGTACATCTCTACATTCGTAAATAACCAGAGCAACATGATTTACTGGGATTCTATAAGGGTTATAATGGAAGCCCAGTACATAATCTCCGGGTCAGTAAAACCGTTTATCTTCGGACTCATCATAGCCGCTATCAGCTGCTATACCGGATTTTCCACCCACGGAGGAGCTGTGGGTCTTAAGAGCTCCACAACCAGGGCTTTTGTTATCTCTACGATCCTGATTATTATCAGCGATTTTGCAGTAACTAAAACGATTCTATTCCTTTTTGGATATTCAGTATGATCAGATTCCAGAACATCAAATTCTCCCGCAACGGCCGTGAGATACTGAAAAATATCAGCTTTACAATTCAGAGCAGTGAAACGGTGGCTGTGCTTGGGGGAAGCGGTGAAGGAAAAACGACTCTGCTGAGACTTATCCTGCGCCTGCTTCGTCCTGACAGTGGAAGAATCTTCATTGAAGGAGAAGACATCACCGACCTCTCTGAGGAAAAACTTACATCGGTACGGAAAAAATTCAGCATAGTATTTCAGGACGGTGCTCTGTTTGATTCTCTAACGGTAAGGGAGAACGTTGCATTCTATTTCAGAGAATTTACAAAATTTAATGAGGAGCAGATTGAGGGGAAAGTTAAAGAGCTCCTGGGGTTTGTAGGAGTCGAGGAGGCAATAGACCTGATGCCGGAGGAATTAAGCGGGGGCATGCAGAGAAGAGTTGCCATTGCCCGCGCCCTGGCAACTCAGGAATCCAGGATGTTTCTTTATGACGAACCTACAAGCGACCTTGATCCAATGAGCGCTACTAAAATCTGCAATTTGATAAAAAAACTCGATGGTAAAGAACGGGGCTTCATCGTTGTAACACACGAAATATTTGATGCACTGAGACTTGCTAATCGTTTTCTTTTTCTTAAAGATGGACTGATTCTCTTTGACGGGACAAAAGAGCAGTTGCTGAGCACAGAGATCCCTGATCTGCGCCTTTTTTTAGGTGACTGGAGGGAGATGCACTAATGTATGAGATGCAAAGAAAGTTAGCCTGGTCCTCATTGAAGACCGGAATTGTGATAACAGTTGCGATTCTGCTGCTTTTCATTACGATCTTTTTCTCGGGCAATCTAAACGCCATTTTCTCCCCTAAAACCACTCTATTTGCCCGGATACATAATGTCCAGGGGTTAAGAGCCGGAGCACCGGTGTGGCTTTACGGTTATGAGGTTGGAATGGTGGAAGAGATTCGGCTTGAGAAAATCGGTGCCGTCATAAAAATGGCGATTAACAGTTCAAATGTTTCAACTTTGAACAGACAGTCTGTTGCCATGATTATGACTATGGGAATACTTGGAGATAAATACATCGAAATTGATCCGGGCTCATTTACAGGTAAACCAGTCGGTTCCGGAGATACAATATCAGGGCTCAGCGCAATTGGTTTCGAACAGATAATTGCATCGACACAAAACGTCATGGCTACTCTTGACAGTACCCTTACGGCTCTCGGTTCAGTTCTGGCCGCACTGAAAGATACCGGTGGAACATTTGGCAAACTGGTAGGCGATCCCGACCTTTATGACAATCTTAATCAAAGCGCAAATGCGCTGGCCGTACTTACGAGCAGATTATCAGCGGGAAAGGGTTCTTTGTCTATGTTTGTTGAGGACAGCTCACTATATACCAATCTTAACCATGTGGCACTTGACCTGTCATCGATTTTAGGCGGGATAGGAAACGGTTCCGTAGATGGCAGCGGCAGTATTGCCGAAGCACTTTTCAACGACCAAAATTTGGCCAACGAGGTGCGTCAGACAGTATCATCACTGAAAAACGCCGCTGCAGAGATCAATAAGCTTGTTTCTGATGTTCGTGAGAACCCCAGAAAGTACTTTAATTTCGAACTGTTTTGACAACTGCACTCATCCGCAGCATTTAATTTCTTATGCCATCTGAACTCTACCAGGCTGATTTTTCTCTTTTTTGCATCAGGAATGAAGATGACAACAGCGATTTTATTGGCCATAACGGAAATATTCGGATTGTTTTTTATCGGGGCAATTGCCAGATCACTCAGACACATTAACGACGATGATGTCGACAAGTGGTCCAGGTTTGTCCTTGATTACCTTTTTCCCGCCTACATTTTCCATTCAATTACATCGGGTCTTGAAGTAAACCGGTTGATGGAACTCTGGCCCCTGCCTCTAATCGGATTGGGGCTGGTCGTTTACGGAATGCTTACAGGAATTATTCTTCAATTTGGGATCCTTTCCAGCGATCGGGAAATACGCAGGACTTTCATTCATTTCTGTGCCGTGAACAATTCTGTTTATCTCCCGGTCATCATCTTAAGAAATATCTGGGGGGAAAGCATGCTGGCCAATCTTTTCCTTTTTAATCTGGGAACAACTTTGGGTGTATGGACAATCGGAGTTGGAGTACTGGGCGCAGATAGAAAACAGGCTTTAAAAAATATTGTAACACCAAACCTGATAGCAGTAATTGCAGCCCTGATAGTTACACTGAGTGGAACACACAAGTACTTTCCGCAGGTGGTTGTGAGGATTATTTCGTCAGCCGGATCAGTGTCGGTACCGATGATGCTTATCCTGATAGGCGCCTCACTGGCAAAGCCATCGGTAATGAAGGTAAAGTGGCCTGTACTTTACAGTACTCTGATTCGCCTGATTGTGCTTCCTTTGATTTCGATCATCATATTAAATGCACTTCCAATCTCATCAGACGTTTACAATGTAGCTGTGATTGTATCATTGATGCCGGTAGCGGCTGCGTCTGTAATTATGACCCGCAGATTTGGAGGATCGCCGGATTTTGCTGCAAGTACGGCTCTTCTTTCAACCATTGCCTCAGTAATCACCATACCTGTTGCATTATGGATGATTTTCGGTCATGCAGGGAAATAATCTCTGAGTTTTAAGATATTATCCCGGGTACCTTGCAGGAAGTCGTAGATATTGTTGTAGCGATTAGGGTTTACTTCCAATAATATGGTATCATCATACTCATGACGGGCAAGCTCTGCGCAGTATTCTCTCCATGGGGCAAGGGCCTTATCGAGAGGATAATGATCGTCTGGTCCCGACAGTGTTTGAATTGTATCGTGGGCATGTACATGACTCACCCTTGAGAGGAAATGGTCATCAGGGAATTTCCCCTGTTTTCCGATCATGGAGGCCCGGCATGTGTGCCCGAAGTCCCAGCATACACCGATTTCTGTTTCGTGTATCAGTTCAAGGCAGCTTTTATAAGTATCCCCCAGCCTCACCATTCCTTCATCTGATTCGCTCCATGGGATCTGAGTCTCACAGAGCGGGACTACATCTGCGAAACTGTCTGTGACAGCCTGATCGATCCAGCGAAAGAATGCTTTGACTGACAATAAAGCCTCTTTCATTGGGCGGAAATACGGTTCCCATTCAGCCCTGCCCCCGTGAAAAACCAGCGGTACCGGAACACCGGTGATACCTGCGGTTTTCTGAGCTGTCAGGAGGATATTCTTAATTCCGGGTTTTCTTGAATCACCAAAAATTTCAGGCGACAACTCTTTATAGAGGTGAGGATGAAGGGAGAGGAAAACTCCATTACTGGAAAATTCTTCTGCTGTCTGCAGTATCAGTTCTCTGCTTGTATCTTCACCTGAAGAAAACTCTACAAATGATATTCCGCATTCTCTCAGCATCGCTCCCAGAACCGCAGGTTCTGCAAAGCGTTTCTGCCAATCAGCATTGTAAATGTCATCTAAATCGAGTTTCTGACCGATCAGTGCCATTGTGGTGTCCCTGGAAAAGAGGGTTCAGCGTTCAGGGTTCAGGGTTCAGCGTTCAGCGTTCGCCAGGAATGAGCCTTTTAGCCCTTCTATATAGCCATTCAAATAAGAGTCCAACTCTATTCTGTCCCCAATATGCACTAACTTGATATTGACAACAATAATTCTCAAGATTTTTTTGAAAGAGGGTGCCCCCAATATAATAGATCCTTAGAAATAAAGATTTTTGGGAAGAGAGTGCCCCCTCTTTCGCTCAAGCCCGTCGAAGACGCCGGTCTTGCTC
>JAAYYB010000200.1 GCA_012515615.1 Fibrobacter sp. | reverse complement strand
GGAAGAGGGTGTCCCCTCTTTCGCTCCAGCCTGTCGAAGACGCCAGTCTTGCGCTATCACCCCGTGTTGTCCACCATTTGTGCAGGCAGGTCTGGTTATCACATTTTCAAACACCTTTGCGGCCGCACTGGCGAACTGTAGGTAGATTAAAACGTATTGTAGCCTGGAAGAATTCAAGCATGTAATGGAAAGTCACAAGTCGCATTCCGGCAGAGACGTCCGTTACGGTTGCGCTGAAAAGGTTACTTATGTGAATAACGTAACAGTCGCACTCCGTCATTCCGGCGAAGGCCGGAATCCATCTTTCCCGGTTTCCTAATTCTCAGATGGATGCCGTTTTTCAACGGCATGACATCCGTTACGGTGGTGCTAAAAAGGTTATTTCTGTGAATGCCGCAACGTTTCCGCCCAAGCCGCCATGTCAGCCGTAAACCGGCGAGTACACCGCTTTACTGCTGCCACAGCGGCTTGGGCGTGTTATGCCTCTGTAGACTCTGCCCCTCTTTCTCCGGGCGGGCGGTCTTAATTCTTCTCACTCTTTCCAAGCTTCTTCCTTGTTCTCCTGCGGTTTGGAACTTTCCTGGCATTTCCGCTTTTAACCTGCATATACATTCTTAATACAGCATTCATTCTTGTCTGATATCCCGGTCCCTGCTGTTTATACCACTCCAGAATATCCTGATCTAACCTGATATTCACTGACTTTTTCGGTTCAGGCATTCTCAGAGCAGCGTTTGAAAAAAATGAGTCATCCAATTCAGGATTCTCACTTAAATTGATCTCCTTATCGCTCATCGTAGAGAGCCGTTCCCAGTCAGTACCCGATTGCTTCTTTAAATTTTTTACTTTCATTTGTTGTTGCCTTCCGTACTGAAATTATCCGTACTACATCATTGAAGTCGTCTTCAGTATACACAATGACTGCTATAATTCCTTTTAAAAAACCGATTCCGACCCATCTCTCTTCTCCATAATCGCTTCCGATTATCAATGCAGGTCAGCATAGGATATTTAAACATCTCCAGAGCATCTGAAAAATCTATTCCATGCTTTTCAATATTGTTCTTGTTTTTCTGATGATCCCAGAAATAGTTCATATTAATGTATATACATTATGTGGATACTAAAATGAAGCATTTTATTTCCGGTTTTCCCCGCCCGCCCTCTTTCTCCGGGGCAGAGGCTATGGCGCATAACAGCCTGCACTCCGTCATTCCGGCGAAAGCCGGAAACCAGTCCTTACTTTTCCACCCATTTCCCAAATGCTGTTTGAAACGGCATGACCATTCATAGCGGCATTGCTTAAAATCTATTGAGTTCACACTTTATAATACTTATTTTACATACTACCCATATTAACCCGAGGGCTATACAAATGGTAATTAACTTCAACTTGGCAGATCGTCCATTTCTCTGCAGTACAGCATTTTTCTTCCTGATATTTCTGTTCATCTCAACCACCTCATATTCCGACACTACAACCGCAGTAACAACTACCTCAGCCCCATCAGTACCCCAGATTTCCGAATCATCACAGGGCTCGTTCCTTACTGACTGGAACTTCCGTCCAGGTGATGCCATAATAATAACGGTCACACCTGACACCGGTTTCCCAAATGGAATCTACCCTGTTGACGGGCAGGGATATGTTGATCTCCCGATGATCGGCCCTCTTCAGGTGACAAAGATGGGCAGGGCATCATTTGAAAAAAAGATCGGCGAAACCTGGATACCGCTTCTTCGCTTTTCCAGTATCCAGGCAAGGCGCGTAATTTCACTCACTTTTCAGGGCGGCTTTAACAGGCCGGGGACTTACTGGGTCTCTCCGGGAGCGACCCTCTGGCGTGCGCTTTCCCAGACCGGCGGCACGGTGAGAGAAGACGGGATCGAGAAGATCAAATGGAAAAGAGGCGCTCAGAAAATGACACCTGAATTTACAGAACTTCTAACCCAAACCAAACCAATCGCTGAACTGGGATTTCAATCCGGGGATATCCTCGAGGTCATAAACCGTCCAAAAAGAACGGGCTGGGATATTTTCAAGCAGGATATCCTGCCAGTCGTAAGTTTCGGCCTCTCAAGCGCCGTTACAGCCATCACTCTTTACGAATGGTCGCAGAAAGATTAATAACAGTGGAGCAGAACGCAACTAATTCAGTACCGCAGTTTAAACCCGATTTTGTCTACTGGATAAGACACTACTGGGGTCTGCTCTGGCGATGGAAATGGTATATACTGCCCACGTTTCCGGCGCTGGTTGTAACCTGGTTTCTTCTTGTTATCACCTTCGGCAAAGTAAGACCCGACCTCACCGCCAACGTTCTTCTGGGACTTGAGAACCAGTCCTCGGTTCTGGTGCTTCCAGAGGCGATCCCTAATGGCCTGGGAAAGATGAAGCTTATCCATAGCAGAAATTTTCTGAGTGAAATAGTTGATTCACTCTCCCTGAACTGTATTTTCCCCAGATATAACCGCTCGGATATCCTTAACTACATCAGCGTGGACAGCACCGCGATCTTAGGCAGATACCGTTTTAGTATCGATGAGACGTCAAAGTTTTCCTATACCGTCTATTTAACAAACAATAAACTTGGTGTCAGAAAAAAAGCGGTAACCACCGGTAAGCTTCCATCACTTGACACACTAAGGACAACAGGGATCACTTTCGTATTCAATCCCCTGTTTCTAAAAAAGCCTGTCAGTTTTGATTTTTATGTTCTTCCCAAACTGGATGCTATCGAGAGCCTCAAAAAAAGAATTGTGATCACCGGTAACACCAAGCGGGATCCGATGCAGGAAGGGATCGTTATTCTAAGCCACAATGGCAACGATCCTCAACTGATCTCTTCAACCCTCAATACTATAGCCGATAAATTCGTGGAGAGAAATCTCAGCTTCCGGAAGAGAAAAACAAGTGATGTGATGAAGGCCCTTAACACTCAGCTTCAGGCCGCATCATCACAGCTTCTCTTTGATGAAAACCGGATCAGGGCATTTAAAGAGGAAAACCCCAATGTGGGACTTGGGATAGAAGCGCAGAACGCGGTCTCCAATATCACCATGCTGGAAACTAAGAATATGAATATCATCACTGAGATAGATGAGGCAAAAGAGCTTATAAACAGGTTCGAGGTGAGTGCAGAGAGTGACGATGCCGATCAGATTACCAGTGAAGCGCTTCTGTTTCTCTCATCACGCAAGATACCCGGCGCGATAATTCTTCAACAGGACTTTAACAACCAGCTCCAGCAGAAGATGTCCCTGAAAGCAAACCGTTATTCGCCCGATCACCCCATGGTCAAAGAGGTTCAGTCAAAGATCGAGGCTTTAAAGGCCAAAACCCTGCCTCTTATACGGGACTTCATTAAAAAGCTTGAGGCTGAGATGGCTCTGGCAAGAAATCAGAAGTCAACCACCATGAATCAGCTCCAGAGACTTCCGCAAAAAGAGATGCAGCTTGCCGCACTGACCCGTCAGCAGGAGATCAATTCTGAGATTTACACAAACATATTGAGCAGATATAACCAGGCAAAAATCGCCGATGAAACGGAAGTGGCTGACATTTACATAATGGACTATTCCGTGCCCCCCGAGGATGCATCCGCGAGAAAAGAGCTCATGAAACTCCTCGCCATAGGGCTTCTGGTGTGTTTACTGATCGCTTTCGGCCCGGCAGTGGCTTTTGACTTCCTTGATAGAAGAGCACGTTCCGAGGAAGACCTGAAACGGTTTATGGCATATCCGATTCTGGAGACAATTCCTGTAATAAACTCACCCAAAGAGAAGAGAAAACGCAAATCAAATGTAAATACGACGGCTTCGGTTGACCCCAAGCTTCTTGCTATGGGACCGTTTGTGACCTATGTACACGAAATTTTCCGTTCTCTTCGTGCAAAGCTCAATTTCCGCCTTGACGGCAAAGAGGCAAGATCCATACTTGTCACAAGTCTCGATTCCGGTGAAGGGAAATCCCTCATTTCATCAAACCTGGCGATCATGATGGCCCAGCAGCACATCCCCACCCTGCTTATCGACGCCGACATGCGCAGAGGTAAACTCCACGCCTCTTTCGCCCAGGAACAATACCCCGGCCTCTCGGATCTCCTGATGAACCAGAATCAGCTTACAGAAGAGATAGTGCAGTACTCCATCAGGCTTACAACCTATCCTAATCTTTATCTGCTTACCTCAGGAACACCTCTTGAGAACCCGACAGAACTTCTTACCCGGCCAAGATTCAAAACGCTTCTTAAGTGGGCTCAAATGAAGTTCAGCGCGGTCATCGTGGATTCTCCACCGCTTTCACCTGTTACCGATCCGATAATTATCAACGAACAGGTATGCGGCTCCATACTGGTTGTGCGG
>JAAYYB010000199.1 GCA_012515615.1 Fibrobacter sp. | reverse complement strand
GGCCCTGTAAGATATTTTGTGTAAATGGGCTTTTCATTTCTGATTCATTCTTCCTTCAAATATAATAGACATTTGGTTAATTACGGTTCCCCAGTCTCGAACCGGCATGGTCCATTTTTTCATTACGTTCTTGATTGCCATGTAGAGCAATTTAATACTTGATTCATCTGTGGGGAAAGATCCCCGGTTTTTCATGACCTTTCTTAATGTGCTGTTCAAGGATTCGATTGCATTGGTTGTGTAGATTGCCTTACGGATTTCCATGGGGTAAGCAAAGAATGCATTGAGCCGGTTCCAGTTGCTGTTCCAGGACTTGGCAATCATCGGATAGCGGGAATTCCACTTTTGTTCGAACTCATTAAGAGCGCTCAGAGCCTGTTCCTCTGTCGGAGCTTGATATACCCCCTTCAGGTCAGCGACAACCATTTTGCGGTCTTTGTAGGAGACATATCGCAAAGAATTTCGAACCATGTGGACTATGCATAGCTGAACTTGCGTTGCAGGAAATACAGCCTCGATGGCCTCAGGAAACCCCTTTAGTCCGTCAACACAAGCTATGAATATATCCTTAAGCCCCCGGTTCTTTAATTCTGTAATTACTTTCAGCCAAAATTTTGCACCCTCTTCCCTGTCAATCCAGATACCAAGAACATCTTTCAAACCATCTAAACGAATGCCTATTGCCAGGAATGCTGCTTTATTGACCACATGGCCGTTATCTCGAATCTTGAGCATAATGGCATCAAGATAAACAATGGGGTAAATCTCTTCGAGAGAACGATTCTGCCATTCTTTAACTTCCTCCATTATGGCATCGGTAACTGAAGAAATCAGTTCTGGTGATACCTCTACCTTGTAAATATCCAAAAGATGTGATTGGATGTCGCGAGTTGTCATACCACGGGCATACATCGACAATATCTTATCATCAAATCCCGTAAACCGGCGTTGCCCTTTGGGAATAAGTTGTGGTTCGAACTCTCCGTTGCGGTCTCGGGGAACCTCTATAGGTAAATCACCGAGATCGCTTTTCAGAGTCTTGGCAGATGTACCATTGCGGGAATTACCGGTGTTTTTACCTGCGGCTGCATGGGGTCCATAACCAAGGTGTGCTGTCAACTCAGCACCGAGAGCCCGTTCAATAATAGCCTTCGTAAGCTCCTTTAGAAGGCCATTTTCACCTATGATGTCTTCAGGTTTTTTGTAATTCTTAAGCAGCTCATCAATTAAATCTGTCCGGATCGCCATCCGTTCCTCCTGTGAATAGGGTATATTAATCATATCCTATTTACACAGAAATTCTTACAGGCTCCGGTCAAGTCGATCTACCAATACAAATTGCTATTAAAACTAAGTGAATGCGGTTTTTATCTTGCACAAGAATTTTACCATTATAACCCAGCAAGGCTCCCTAGCCCTGCAGAATGGGTTACTATAAGACGATTACGAGTTAAAGATGCCGTGAATAATGTTTGGTGGCTGGTACTTGACCCCTTTGCAGATGCAGATAACAAGCGTATATTGAAACCCTATAGCGATAGTATGATTCATCTTTTAAAGAATGGTTACAAGCCAAACGTACGACCGTCAGGCCATGACATAAGTGATAAATTTCAAAAGGATAATGGTGGTGCAATCCCACCTAATTTGCTTGAATTGGCAAATACTGAAAGCAACAGCTATTACATTAAGCAATGCAAAGAGAATAATATTAAACCACACCCAGCGCGATTCCCTATTGAACTCCCTGAATTTTTTATTAAATATTTAACAAATGAAAATGAAATGGTAATAGACCCATTTGCCGGATCTAATGTTACTGGGGAAGCATGTGAAAGATTAAACCGCAGATGGATTGGGATTGAACTTAACTACGAATATATAGCAGGTTCAAAAGCACGGTTTGAAACTCGTTAAAGCATATTTCACGATATTGAATACATTAGAATAATTGAAAAAGGACACTAACACAATTAAAAATGCCGAAGTAGAAAGCTAATAATTAATACGCATCACCGCATTAACCGCATCCTTCGGACTAGCTCTCCTGTACCTTAGCGTATTCCTCGGGTCCTTGTGTCCGACCAGTTGCTGAATTTCCTCGAGCTTCGCCCCGCCTTCGAAACTGGCCGTGATGGCAGTGACCCGAGTTGAATGAGCGCAGATCCCTCGCTCATCGAGCCTGTCGACCTGCAGCCCGGCCAGCCGGGCGTATTTCTTTACAGTATGCCAGATCATGAATTCATGCAGGGGTTTCGCCTGCAGTGTTTTGCCGCGCTTGTTAAAAGGCCGGAAAAGATACGTTTCTTTGTCATCCGCAGCGATCCCCGCAGCGGTCATCCATGCCTGGATTCGTTCCGAAGCCTGGGGATGAAGCGGGGCACGGACCCGGCGGTCGCCTTTCTCGTGAAGAAGCACGTAGTGAACACCCATTTCATGGAGCAAGTGACCGACCTTGATATTGCAGATAGCGGACCGGCGGCCGCCGGTGTAAAGAAGGACAGAAAGAAGCGCACGATCACGAGCTCCACGTAAGGTGTTGGATGGGGGAGCATCGAGAAGCTTGCGGGCTTCTTCGCGCGAAAGACCTGGTGTGCGACCATCGCGGGAGACTTTGGGTGCCTTGATGCCAAAAATTTTTTGAGCATCGTTGAAATCAAAAAGACCTTCGGTTGACAAACTGCGGATGAGTCCTTTTATAACCGTGAGTTTCTTCGCGCGGGTAGCTGCTGCAAGATCTTGTGTGCGCAGAAACTCGATGTATGCCTGGATGTCCTGGCGGTCAAGGTGAAGGATGTCCTTGCCAGCTGCAACCAGGTATTCGCCAAAGTGCTTCAGATCGTTTCGATAGATTACACGGCTTGCTTCAGAAGGACAGGATTCGACAAGCCAACCGGAAAGGACACGGTCGGCTTTTTCAATGAGGGCTGAATCTGCAATACGGATAGCAGGGAGGTTCATATTGCCGCCTGAACTGCCGCTTGAAGATCGCGGTTGTTAATGGTTGTTTTGTTCCAGAGCCTTCGTTCTTTGTCAGACAAAGACGGGTAGATCGTGGAACGGATGAATTCGCCAAACTGATCGTAGGGGAGAGCGCGGAGCTGCTCGACCCACTCACTGCGGAAGTAAATGCAGAGTTCTGGGGTTATGTGGAGCATAAGCGCGCCCTGTATACGCTCAAGAATCAATTTTTCATCCTCCTGGTCGAGCAGAAAACGAATTAGCGATTTCTACAGGTTTCAAACGGACGGTTTTCAGCCTTTTTTAAGATAGTTTATGGCGTCTTTTTATACAATGAAATGCGCTTTTCATTGTATAAATGAAAACGAAAAAAGTATACCACTTTAAAAAAAGCGTACTTCCAGAGGCAGCCAGAAGGTATTCCCACCCGCTCAAAGTAAAAGAGCAGGGAAACCTTAACCAGAAGGGAGGAACTGCTATGATGACCCTAATTACCATAAACAAGACCTAAATTTGCTATTTCGTGCCTGGATGTACCAACCCTTTGAAAGAGGCTTATAGATATAAGATGGGGCTTTAAATACTGGTCTGTTGACTCATTAATAGGCAAAGAAACCGTTGCATCACCTGAAGCACCTAACAGTGTATCTATAACTATATCCCTGTTCACAGATATGGTGCTGGTACGCAAATACAGGTACATTCCATAGGTGCAGGTATTACAATACTCTCTGTTTGCTATATTGTAATGGATATTTACATTTAATGTATCGCCCATAGTGAAAACATGATCAAAGCCATAATTGGATTCAAGAAATGTTAGGTAAGAGGTAGTTCCATCTATATCAGAATTAAGAATAATTGGAGAGACACCTCCATCCTCACAACCCAATAAAGCGAAAAAGAACAAGGTAGCAAAAATTTTCCACATGGAATTATCCTTCCGACCAAGAATGTTATTTGATTTTACCAAATGTGAAAATAACCATTGCACTGATATATGAAAAATGTCTATTGATACACGAAGCTATATTGAACCCGATAGCAAAATGGTGGTCTGTTGTATATTTAATTTGAAAATCAGTTGGAAATCCAGCAGAAAGGAATGGCTTTCTTTTGTAATAATTTTCGCTTACATGCTCTGTCACTTTTTCATTCCGTAAAAAAGCACCCCGGTTCAGACCGCCAATAACGGCTCCGCCACCTGCAACAGAAAGCTCAACCCTACTATTATCAACTACCATATACCCGGCAAGCAGGCCTATTTCATTAGCATGCCTTGCTGGCCAGTCACCAGGTTCCCAGAGTAACCCGTGATTTGTAGTTTCGTGAATACCTGTATATCTTATTGATAATAGAAAATTAACAAACTGAAGGTAAGTATCAAACCGGCAAACAACACCTGCATCATTGAAATAACTTAAGCCCAGGCCCGCATTAACCCCGTAGTATAAACTGTGGTTATTTGTACCTGAATAGGTATTGGATAAAAGTAGGAGAATAGTAAGGGATAAAAGGGCTTTGCTTGAGAGGGTCTAGATTTTTAAGACATAAAATAAGCATTTCTTAAGGGTACCTCTAAAAATTCATATTTTAAGCTTGACAAGCAATAATTAATTATGTATATTTCAGAGAACAGTAAAATAACTATTCTATGGGAGCTGTTACAATGGGACAGATAGGCTTCTTTG
>JAAYYB010000374.1 GCA_012515615.1 Fibrobacter sp. | reverse complement strand
CTGACCGCGGAAGGATAAAAAATGGCAGTCAACTGCGCTTTTCCGCCTCCAGCTCCCAGGGTCAGGGCTGTTTTATCCAGGCGAAGTCCACTCACATAAGACTGGCCGGGGATTTCTATGATGAAACCATTTGCCTGCCCGGTAGTCTCCCATTTACCCGTTCTCAGGTCCATGATCACAAAATCTGCATTGGCCGAAAAAATGTTGTTCTCCGGCTGACCTTCAGCCCAGTTACTGTAGTCTGTTGTTTCACCGCTGATCCAAATGAATTCACTCTCTGTATCAAGATCATTCAAGCCGATAGCATACCTATAATATGGATATTCTTGTAAATATGATTGTACGAAATCATTTTCTTCCTGGTTGTTGATGGTTACGATATGTCCGCCCAAATAGTCAGCAAATCTTTCAGCCAGTTCCATTATCCCCCGATCCCAAGCGCCATCGATATAGGGGATCACGGTAATATAAGTACTCCCGTTGGTATTGTTATGAACCGGGAGTACGGCCTGAAGTGATAGCTCAGGATCAATACCATAATAAAAATTTTGTGCTTTGGACGTCCAGTACTGACGATCTCCATATTGCGTTTCATTCAGCTTGTAGTTTTTAAGGTATACATTGTTCTCGGCATTTTTAGTGTTTTGGTCCATATAATAGGTGCATGAATCAAAAAGATTCCCTGAAGTCAAGCCTTCCACTCTTAACATTTTATAAACATCCAAATTATTCCCCAATTGATAGAACCTTGAATTGCTTATTTCAGATGCATATACCAACGGAGCACTGACACTTGTTTGAACTTGGCCTTCCCTTAAATCTCTTCTGTAAATCCAGTCAAAAAGATCCTGACTGAAATAACAGTGGTCGATGTTATTGACTTTCAGATTGGGATTCATAACTTTAGCGTACTTGAGTTGTACATTTCCAATATGGTCATAATATCTTCCATATAAATCGAATTGATCAGTAGCGAATATTTTCACTTCATATCCCGGATACAAGCCGCTGGCAAACATCTCTACCGGTGCTTCAGCCGTTCCGTTGACCAGAAGTGACCCTTTTACCTGGATATACGTCATCGGCTTTTCAGCATAGGGATCTTCAGGCTGGCTGCTCCAGAATTGAATCTGGGTCCCAGGTTCCACGATGACAGCTGCTCCCTCTTCAATTATCGTTGCATTGGGAACTATCCAGTACTTGTCAGCGGTCAGGGTCATATCCTGCGAGATCACGTCAGGCAGAACAACTCCGTTTCTTACGATCAGAGTCATCTGCTGCCGGAATGTATACTCCTTTGGATCTTCCGGATCAAGGCCATTTTTCCCGCTCAGAGTTATATTTATAGGGATCACATGATCATTGGGGGTGTTTTCAGCCACTCGCAACTGGAAAGGAGAGGATACACCGGTTACCACGTCATCCGTATAAATCAGCCCATTATCATCCGTAGCAAAGTTGGCTACTGCACCAAAGTCAACGGTATCTGTCACAAAGGTGACATAGGGATCACTCATTCCCCCCGAGCCCAGACTGTCGATTTTCACCTGCACCGGATCAGCCTTCCCCCAGTGGTTGCGTATGACCATACCCAGATCAATGGTTTCTCCGGCATCTACAATCCCATCACCATTATTGGCAGCATCGATATCAGACCCATCAACGACATAATACTCCAGGAAACTGAGTTTGGGCTCCGGATATCCGGTCAGGGCTTCAAAGGCATTTACCTCATAATAATAGATGGGAGAACCGGAGTCGGGAGTTATCCCCTGAATAAATTCCCCGGTACAAGCAATTTGTCCCATGATAAAACGTGAGGAATAGCTATCCTTATCCGTAAATTTGGAACGTACCAGGGCTGCAATACCGGATACGACCGGTGCGGCCATGGAAGTGCCGCTCCAGGATGCATATTTGCCTCCCGGCAGGGTGCTTAGGATTCCTACGCCCGGTGCCATGACTTCGTACTCATGGGAGTCCTGCGCGGAAGAATCCCAATTGGAGAATTCGGCCAGATTATCTCCATTGGCAGCAGGCTCCGGTCTTTCTGCCATAACCCCCAGTACCCAGGGGTAGGCTGCCGG
>JAAYYB010000198.1 GCA_012515615.1 Fibrobacter sp. | reverse complement strand
GCAGGTGAGTGCTTGCGTTACTGTCAAATACCCTGCATGATTTCGGCACAACTGTGTATGCACAGCGGGTACCTGTAAATCCGGCTGTTTTGGAGAAACTCCTGAACTCAACGGCCACCTCGCGGGCACCTTCTATTTCGTAAATACTTCGCGGTATCGAGTCATCACGTATAAACTCGGCATAAGCAGCATCGAAAAGAATCAGGGCCTTTTCTTTTTTTGCATACTCGACCCATTCCCTGAGTGTCTCTCTGGATGCAACTGCTCCGGTAGGGTTATTTGGAAAACACAGGTACACCATGTCAATTTTTTCAGTGGGGATTTCAGGAACGAATCCGTTCTTCTCCGTGCACTCAAGATAGTGCAGTCCTGAATACCTTCCATCATGAAAAGCTCCGGTGCGTCCTGCCATTACGTTTGTGTCAACATACACCGGATAAACGGGGTCCGGGACCGCGATTTTAATATCCTGAGAGAAAAGCTCCTGAAAATTGCCGGTATCGCATTTAGCTCCATCACTGATAAAAATCTCATCAGCGCTGATATCTGCTCCCCGGGACTGAAAGTCAGATGCTGCGATTTTCTCCCTGAGAAAGTTGTATCCCTGTTCCGGACCGTAACCGTGGAATGTTGACTCTTTGGCCATCTCGTCAACAGCAGCGTGAAAAGCCTCTATACAGGCAGGCGGAAGGGCACGTGTGACATCTCCGATTCCAAGCCTTATTATCTCTTTCCCCGGATTCTCTTTCTGGAAAGCGCTTACCTTGCGTGCAATTTCGGAAAAAAGATATGAGGAGTTCAGTTTTAGAAAGTTCTCATTGATTCTGATCATTTTCGATTCCTGATAAAATTTTAAAATTCAAACTATCAATGATAAATAATAGTAAGCTGAAAGTCAATACTATGAGGAATCTTACAGTATAGCATTCATGAAAAATCGCTGGAATAGGTACAGATAAAGGCCAGATTAGCCGAAAAAAGGAGTTTTACAAGCCAAAGGTACTTCAGATGAAAGGAGGTTTGCTTCAGCCGCTTAGTGCATCCTGTACCGCTTCTGCAAGCTGTGCTGAAACAAAAGGTTTCTGAATTATTCTGATCGCACCTTCTTTTAAGACCTGCTGGAGTTCATCATCCATTTTGCAGCCCGTTGCAATGAGTGCCCTGATAGAGTTTTTTATCTCTTTTAGCTGCCTGAAACATTCCCTGCCGTTCATGTTCGGCATCATCATGTCCAGAATTACCAGATCGACATTTGAAGGGTCCCTTTTCACAAATTCAACGGCATCTTTACCGTTTGTGCATACAGATACATCGTAACCCAGCCAGGTCAACATCTCCTGAACTGCGTCCAGAAGAAATATCTCATCGTCCACAACCAGGATATGTCCTTTCCCATGAACACACGCTTTTGGAGCTTCCGAATCACTGCACATGGTTTTACGATTCACAGGAAAATAAAGAGTAAAGGTGGTTCCTTTTCCTGGTTCACTTTCCACATCGATGTACCCATTGTGGCTTTTCAATGTTCCGTAAACACTTGCCAGTCCAAGTCCTGTTCCTTTTCCCACATCCTTGGTTGTATAGAAAGGCTCAAAGATATGTGAGAGCACCTGCTTATCCATTCCGGTTCCAGTGTCTTTCACCGAAACTGCAATATAGTATCCCGGGGCGACAATGTATGCCCGGGATTTAGAGAAGTCTTTGTCCAGAGTGACATTCTCAGTCCTGAGCACCAGCTCACCGCCATCAGGCATGGCATCTCTGGAATTAAGTGCCAGATTCATTATCGCGCTCTGAAACTGAGTGGAATCTCCAATAATGACCGGATCAGCGGCATTCAGCTCGCAATTGACCTCAAATTTCTTGTCAATAGTGTACTCAAGAAGCCCGTAAACATCATTCAGCACATCGTGGATATCAAAGGCAGTCATCTGAAGTTTGCTCTTTCTTGCAAAAGTAAGGAGTTTGCCGGTCAGGTCTGAAGCCCTAGTTGTTGCTGAGAGGATCATTTGTGCGTATTTATCGAGTTTAGGATCCTCACCGTACCTGTGACGAATGATATCGGCATATCCGGAGATTGCACCCATTATGTTGTTGAAATCATGAGCAATTCCACTGGCAAGCTGCCCGACTGCTTCCATTTTGTAAATCGCCCGGAACTGATCTTCGAGTTTCGATTTCTCCAGTTCCGACTTTTTCCGTTCCGTGATATTCCGGACAATACTGATAACAGCGCCGCCATTGTCATTTGATGCATTTACCAGTGAAAAGCTGATTTCAGCAGGAAATATTTTGCCGTCCTTCTTTTTCATCAGGCATTCAACTGCTTTTATCCGCTCTTTCTGTTTTATTTCTTTAAAAATTGATTCAAGATGCGGCCTGCCTTCAGTGGGTGTGAGATCAAAAATGCATATGTTTCCCGATTGGGAATCGAGACTCTCTCCGAAGAGTTTGGATGCACGGAGATTTTTGATAAGAATATTGCCATTGAGGTCTGAAAGCATTATCGCATCCGGTGATGTTTCCACCAGGCTTCTGTACCTCTCTTCGCTCTCTCTCAGTGCAATTTCCGCTTTTTTTCTCTCAGAGACTTCCTCTATCAGCTCTTCTCTCTGTTGGAAAAATTTGAGGGTCAATGAGGCAAGCTGCCCAAAACCCGTGCTTGTTGTTGCCAGCTCTTTAATCTGAGAAAGATTACCAGAATCAAGAGCCTTGCGGATCATCTTCAAGGGACTGTTTACCAGTAACAGCAAGACAGGGAAAATAATAAAGAATGTGATACAGGTTGCTGCCAGAACCGGGAGAAAATCAATCTGGAGCCAACGGGAGACAATATAGAAAATCAGCAGCAGAACCGCACAAATCTGCAGAAGCAGAGGAAATATATTGAAATGTATCCGTTTGGACATCTAATCCCTTCTTTACAGTTTTTCACTAAGTGTACAATTTACGTGGTGGCGTTTGCAAGGTTTGATGAACACTCAACTGAATAGGACTTCTGGAAGAGGGAGATGCAAGTCACAAGTTGCAAGTCACAAGTGAAAGTTGGGGAGTTTGGAGTCATTTCCGGGGCAATTTTGAAATGCGGCAAATTCCTGACCACTTGAAAGGCTGAATTAATCCAGTGAAGGGGAATGCCCTGCTGGACGTAATTCATAACTAACAATTCGCAATTCAAGTAAAGGTTGCGCCAATCACCCAAGCTGCCTGTCTTCTATTTAAATCTTTCCCAGGTCCTTATTCTCAACCCAGCCGCTGAAGCCGTTGGGGAGGTTTACAAGCGACCATGCGCCTTCGGTTTTCCGGATACGGAATTTTGTTCCCTCATGTGCTGTAAAGAGGATTTTATTGCCGTCAGGCTGGTTTCTTGCATCCGTGGAGGGCGACAAAACAATAGCATAGGAAACTTTCTCCAGTTCGTAAATTTTAAAACCCATGGAGAGCCCGACAAGAGAAAGGCATAAAGCAAGCAGAACAGAGAGATAGATCAGCCAAAGGCGCGCATTGCCTGACAGGTAAAAGCAGGAAGAAATAAGTACCGAAATTGCGAACAGAAGGCAGAATGATAGCCAGAGCTGAGCCTTCAGGGAGAGAAGTATATGCATCTGCCAGATGATGTTTTCAAGAAAGCCCCGCTGCGGCTCCTGTATCCTGTCAACGATATTTGAGTTTACAAACCTGATATTTGTAGTGATATCCTGGTCGCCGGGCGCAAGCCTGGCTGCTTTTTCAAAGTACAGGCGTGCAAGCCCGATCTTCTTAAGACGGTAACAGGCATTTCCAAAATTATAATAAACCGTGCTGTTATTTACCCCTGACTGGACGATCTTCTCATAATAAGTAGAGGCGCTGTCGTACTGCTGGTCTGCATAGAACTGGTTCGCTTTTTCAAACCAGCTCGCTACAGGAGCAGCCTGAGCAGCGGCCAGGAGTCCGGCAACCATAAGGAGAATCGCAGCACTCATCGATACCTTTTCCTTTTTTCTCACACTCTCCAGACCTGTGATAAAGGTTTCCGATTTGGAAATAAGTTCGTTTCTTGTCTTATCATCGAGGCTCTTTCCCCCGAATCTGTAGCTGTCAATGTATTCGATAAAAAAGGCAAGGTCGGATACGATTTTTTCATCTGAACAGTTTTTCAGAAGTTCAGCTTTCAGCTCATCGAGAGTACGTCCTGTCGCCGGAAACCCGAACTTCTCAGAGATAAAACGCTCTATTGTTTCAGAAACTTTGCCCAGAAATTCCGATGGTGACATTCTGGAGGCAGTCTTTCTGATAGTTGAAAGATTTTTTCTGGCAAGGCTTACAGCCCTGCGACGGATCTGCTGTGGTGCGTTCTTCTGCCGACTGGCTGCCTGATATCTGTAAAGGATCGACACTAAGGCAATTATAAGCGGCAGGGGGAAGAGCAGAAAAAAGACCGGTTCTCTGTAAGGACGTTCTTCCTGATTGCTTATTTTCGCATTGGTTTTGATGTATCTGATATCCTGGCCGACTTCCCTGATCTCTTCCTGTGTAAGATACCTGGTCTGCGGCTTGCCCCCGTCTTTACCACGGGTCACATTGATATTGATCGGGTCCGAGGAGATAGTTTTGTAGGTCCCTGTTTCCGGATCAAAATAGGGGAATGTTACCGGAGGGATAACCAGATTGCCTTCCTGACGGGGTATCAGAAGATATTTGTAGAATTTCTTAGCAGATATTCCCCGGGCAGTTGTGTCCGCCGACACCTGACGTTCCGGTTTGAAAATTTCACAGTCTGCAAGCTTCGCGAGATTGACATCACCCATATCAGAGGGCCTGGTAGAACCTTTTAGAGTTACCTTAAGGGTCACTGCCTCCCCGGATGGTACCTCGCTGCGGTCCGCTGAAGCACTGATTGAGAAATTCCCCACAGCACCGGTAAAGCCTGCCGGAGCAGGCGGCAGTGCTTTGACATTGATAGAGAGGGAGTTGGAATGAGCGATCTTTGCGACAGCCTGCATCCCGCCTCCCAAAAAATCCATGTCAAAGAAGTCATCGAAAAACGGATCTACCCTTCGACGCTGAGCACGCTTGAGTTCCTGGTATTCAAATGGAACCGATGTTATCTGGAATGTTCCAGCACTTACAGGGAACAGTGAGTATTTCAAAGAGTATGTGTTGTAAATTTCCCCGTAAATTCGTTCCTGTGTGGTTGTAATCTGGGTAGTGAAAAGTCTGCTGAGTGAGAAGTCTTTGCCGAATGCCTTTTCCAGCTTTTCCAGTGCAGGCATGAAACTGTTGCGCACTTCGGTGGGGGAGTTTGCTTTCTGAACAATTTTAAAAGTAAAATCGGCCTGTTCGCCCACATACAGGTTTCTTTTATTAAGCAAAAGGCTGACCTGAATATCGGGGTTTTTAACCGGCTCATTTGTGACATTAAAAACCAACGGATCTGTTTTGTAAATGGTACCGTCCAGTTCAATCTGAATCGATGGAAAAGTAAAAGACCCGGTCGCTCTGGGTGTGATAACATAATAAAATTGAGTATTTATCTCGTTTTTCTGGACCGCTTTGCCGTTAATGATCTGAATAGATGAAGATGAAGACTGGCGGCGATCGGTTTTCAGTAGAGAAAACTGTTCAGTGGATTCCACATGCGGAACCCCCGGTGAGCCGATATTTTTATTGCTGCTTAAAGTGGCTGTTACTACGACCTGTTCCCCGACGGTAACATTTGTTCTTTCTGTGTTTGCCGAAAAACGGATCTGTGCATCGGCGGTTATCACCAGCGTTAGAAGGCAAAGAACCGGCAACAGTAAACTCTTTTTCATTTAAAATGCTCCTGAGCCCATTTGCGTATAGTGCGGCACAGCATTTTGACGAAAGGGACCTTTGAAAAATTATGGTCGGCTCCATTAACGATATGGTGCCCGGCTGTTATCCCCGAGACCCTTGCCTGCTTGACATATCGCCCCGATTCTTCTACTGAGATAGATTCATCTTTATCACCCTGGATAAGAAGGAGATTTCCCCTGAATTCACTGCAGAGTGATTCCACAGGATCGATTCCAAGTAGACTGTCAAGAAAGCCGATGCTCATTTCATGGGGGCCGTTCTCATAGTATCCATCTGAATTTGTCCCTGACTCGATAAGACTTTTTCTGCGCCTGATAAGGCCTGTGGGATCACCAACCGGAGAAAGGAGCACAACACCGGATGCTCCGATCTGCTTTGCACAGAAAGCGGCTATCATTCCGCCGAAACTGTGGCCCAGGAGAATTATCCTGGATGGGCAGTATTTCTGTTTAAGATATTCTGTCACATTGACGAGATCGGATTTCATTGTGGTGACATTCATATCGGCAAAAAGGCCATCGCTCTCCCCGGAACCGGTAAAATCAAACCTCATTGAGCAGAATCCTGCTTCGGCAAGATCCCGTGCTATTTTGACAAAAAGATAACCCGGCCCCATCCGCTGGCCCGTAAAACCATGACAGAACACAAACCATGTTCCATTCTGAGGCTCTGTTACATGCATTGATCCTCTGATCATTTTTCCATCACGGGGCGACTCAAAATACCTTAAAGACATCTTCGCTCTACCAGTCCTTTTCTGGTTTAGGGATCCGGGCGTCTGTTTTTTTCATGGGCTTGTTAAGAGAGTCAGCGTCATCTGCATACAGTTCTATGATTCTTTCCGCTTCCTCTTTTTTCATCTCTTCTTTGTCAGCTTCCTGCTGTTGTTGCTGCTGAGGCTTTTGCTGCTGTTGCTCCTGTTGTTCCTGATCCTGCTTATCCTGGTTATCCTCTTTATTCTGCTGATCCTGATTTTCTTTATCCTGTTTATCCTGATTTTCTTTCTGCTGTTCCTGCTCTTTTTTATCCTGACTCTGGTTGTTCTGATTATTCTTATCCTGATCCTGCTTATCCTTATTGTCTTTGTTATCCTTGTTCTGATTCTGCTGCTGTTGTTGCTGCTGCATCTGTTTTACTTTTTGGTGAGCCAGCTGGAGGTTCCATTTGGCGTCTTTGTCTTCAGGGCGGAGGTCAAGAGACTGAATATAGTTCTCAAGAGCTGCTTTGTACTTGTCGGTTGCGCCCTGGTCGCCGCTTTGCTCCATCTGCTGAGCTTTACTGAAAAGAATGTTGCCGAGGTTAAAATGGGCATCTGCCTTTTTCTTCTTGTCATCTGTTGACAGTGCGCTGCTATACATCTCTTCGGCTTTTTCGAAATCCCCAAGCCTGTAAAGTGCCGATCCCCTGTTCATCTTCAGTGCGTTATCGGAAGGAGAAACCAGGAGCGCATCATCGTAGAGCTTCAGTGCATCCTCGTACTTCTTATCTTTATAAAGTTTGTTGGCCTTCCTGTTTTTTGAATATACCTCATCTGCGCCTGTCATTGCGACAGCCGTAATTACAATCAGCAGCAGATAAACCGGATTAAATCTGAATAAGGATTTCATATCACTCAAAGCGGCCTTTCCATTCCTGTTTTCTTATACTGCGTTCTGATATGAAAAACTCAATTATAAGGAAAATCAAAGCGATCAGAAGAAAGAACTGATATCTTTCTTCAAATGTTGCAAGGTTTGCGGTGCCCAGATCCTTTTTTTCCATCCTGGAGATCTCCTGCATTATCTGTGAGAGGCTGAGATCTGTTCCTGCGTGGAAATACTTTCCGTTGCTTTCGACCGCGATTTTTTCAAGAATTACCGGGTTGAGTTTTGTCATAACCAGACTTCCTGAAGCGTCTTTCTTGTAAACAACATTACCTGCGCCTTTGCTTACAGGGATCGGCACCCCGCTCTCTGAGCCCACTCCCACAGTGTAGATCACGACTCCTTCTCTGGCCGCTGCAGCCGCTGCTTCAGCAGCTTTCCCCTGATGGTCCTCACCGTCAGAAATAAGAATCATCACCTTATGTTTCCTTGCCTTCGAGCGAAACGCTTCAGATGCCTGCTTAATGGCATCGGCAAGAGCTGTCCCCTGAACCTCTACCCATCCGGTTGAAACAGCATTGAGAAACATCTTCGCCGCTCCGTAATCAAGTGTCAGGGGGCACTGAACGAAACTCTCACCGGCAAAGACTATGATTCCTATACGATCACCTTTCAGGGCGTCTATGAGTTTTGATATCTCATGCTTTGCCCTGTCGATTCTATTTGGCGCGATATCTTCTGCAAGCATGCTCTGAGAGATGTCCAGAGCAACCATGATATCGATCCCTTTGCGCTCTACCATCTCCACTTTTGCCCCGAAACGGGGCCTTGTTAAAGCGATAGTCATGAACAGAAAAAAAGCACAGAAAAACGACCATTTGATCACCTGGCGGGACAGGCCCGCTGCAGATGTCAGTTTGTTAACCAGATCAAGGGATGCAAACCGTTTCAGAGCGGAAATTTTGCGCTGATATGCCCATATGAAAAAACCGGCAAACAGCGGCAGAAGAAAAAGGAGAAGAAAAAATTCAGGGTTTCCGAATCTCATTGCAATCCCGTATTATGGAATACGCCTGAAACGTGTGTGCTGAAGAACCAGCTCAAGCATCAGCAGAACAAATCCGGCCCACAGCCAGGCGTAAAACCGTTCATTGTAACTTGTGTAAATTGTCGTTTTAATCTCTGTTTTTTCCAGTTTGTCTATCTGGTCATAAATTTCCTTGAGTTTTTCGGCATTTTTAGCTCTAAAAAATTTTCCGCCGGTAGTGCTGGCGATTTCCTCAAGTGTTCTCTCGTCAAGGTCAGATTCAATCTTCTGAATCTGCTGGACCACTTCTCCTGTAAATGGGTTTCTCATCTCTACCGGGATAGGAACCATACCCTCTTTACCAACACCGATTGTATAGATTTTTATCCCCAGCTCTCCGGCGGCTTTTGCGGCCGTAACAGGCGGGATTTCACCTGCATTGTTCGCGCCATCGGTTAAAAGCACCATGACCCTGCTTTTTGCGTTAGAGTCCTTGAGGCGGTTGGCAGCAGTCACTATAGCCGTTCCTATTGCGGTCTGGGAACTAAATTCTGTAAAGGTGACTTCACTGATGAACTGAGAGAGGATGTTGTAATCGAGAGTCAGGGGACATTTGGTAAAGCTGCGCGCTCCGAAAACAACAAGCCCTATCCGGTCGTGCTGTCTTTTGCCGGTAAAGTCTATTATGGTCTGTTTTGCAACCGTGAGACGGTTATCAGGCTGAAAATCCATGGCCTTCATACTTGCTGAGATATCGAGAATAAGCATTATGTCAACACCTTCAGTCGAAACTTCTTCATCGGTTCTTCCCTCTTGAGGGCGCGCCAGAGCTACTATAAGAAGCCCGGTTCCCAATAACCTGAGGGCAAGAAGAACATGGCGGGCACGGACAAAAAACGAAGGGGGCAGTTTTTTGACTGCAGAGAGATCGGAAAAACGCACCGCAGGCCTGTATTTGCGCTCTCTATTGAGATAAACCCAGATCATGGGTATCCAAAGAATAAATAACAGCAGAAACTCCGGGTTTCTAAGTCTCATCAGCCCTGACCTCCCGCTGCAGCCTGCACATTCTCCGGAAGCGGCTTTGTGGCCTCAAGAAAATCCCTGACCTCTTTGCCGAACCGTTCCAGAGTATCCTGATCAGGGATCTGGCGTGCAAACTTGACAGGATCTGTTGCTCCGAAAAACCATTCTACAGGCCTGCGGAGTTTCAGCTCCAGTCCTGAGACTCCGGTCCATGCAATCATCTCTTCAGTGGTAAAGTCAGCCGCGTTAATCTCATACCGGCGTCCTATATACCTTTTGAAAATCTCTGAAAGCTCGAATGTGTACTCTCTGATAAGTCCTTTCTGCAAATACTGCTTTGCGTCAAGTGCATTAAGAGAGTCTATAGCTTCCTCATAAGGCGGCTTGGGCGGCACAGGGGCCTGCTCTTTGCGGACCCTTTTGAATAGTTTCCTGCCCCAGATAATAGCCGCTGCCACAGCCAATCCGCCGGCAAGCAGCCAGATCCACCATAACGGAGCCTTTCCGGCACCCTGCTGCGGTTTTATATCCTTCAGCTCGAGAATGCTGTCCGCTGATGTAATAACAGACTTAACTGTCAATGGTATACTGAGGGAGTGCAGGGTATCTGTCCGGTTTTGCTGCTCATGAACAAACGGAAGTGCCGGGATTGTGCAATTCTCGGGAATATATGTGGTAATTATATATTCAAATGTTACGCTGTCGGTTTTTTCCCGTTCAGTTCTGCGCATATCCCATTCTTTTATCACTATGTTGCCCAGGCTGTTTTCGTGAGCCGGGGGAGTAATGGTTGTGCCTTTAGGGATAATCGCGGAAACGACAAAGTGTATCTTGTCACCTACAGTAAGCTCACTGCTGCTTACTGTTGAAAACAGTACCGAGGCGCCTGCAGCATACACAATCAGGAGAATGACAAACGCAATTCGGATTAGTTTATTTTTCAGGCTCACCCTCTAATGTCTCCCGCAATAATTATAGCGACCTGAATTAGTCCGATCACAAATCCCAGTACTCCTCCCAGGAGTTCGATCGCCTTGAGCTCATTTGAAGCGATTGTATAAACAATTGATTCCAGCCTGAGGACATCAAAATCCTTGATCTTCTCCCGGATGATAGCTTTGAAATCAAGCCTGGATTCTACTGTTTCAAACAGAGAGTTTATTGCTCCGGGAATCTCTTTCTGGAGCTCCTCCATGAGAACCTCTGAGAGTCTGGAGGTTACATCGGGCGAGACAAAGAGTGCCAGAAGAGTGTTGGATGTGACTTTTTCTTCAAGAAAGTCATTGATTTTGGACTTAATCACTTTCCCGGTCTGATTGTGGAAATCATCCGACTGGACAATAGCACGGATATCCCGATGCGAAATCAGCTCTTTTTCAACTGTTTCCGCAATTTTCTCCGCCAGATCCATCTTGCGCCGCGGCAGAAGTCCTATGATACGGAACCACAAAAAGCGCACCTCTTTGCGTGGACGAAAGATCATTTTGACGGCTATGAAGTTTGTGATCCAGCCGATCAAAGCCGAAATAACGGGAATTGTGCAATAAATGGCGATTTGCATGAGATCTGAATACGATTTAAGAATGACTTTTATTAATATTGTACGAAAAGATAGAATAAATTACGTTTAAGCAGGGCCGTGATCAATAGATAGGGGATAAATAGGTGCAGGGGTTCAGAGGTTCAGCGTTCAGAGGTTAAGAGGTTCATTCTTGGCGAACGCTGAACCTCTGAACATTTTTTTCCTTGAAATCTGAACATTGATGGGATATAATCGAAAAGTAATTGAAACGGCTAAAAGGAGCATGTATGTCGACTAAGGAGGATGTTTTCGGAGGAATTGAGTACAAATTTCTCCGGAAAGAGATTAAGGCTGAAGCTGTAAAAAAAGCCGTAGAAAAGCTTGTCGGTAAAAATAAGCCTCATAATGAGAATGATAATAACAAAAACAGAGGCAGATCGGTATACGAGGAAGAATAAAAAAACAGTTTTAAAGTCGTTCAATACTGAAACACACACATCTGCGACAACTCTCTGATTCAGTAGCGGTTTTTAAAAAGATCCAGAATCCCCATAAGCTTTTCAGGAAACAGGCTTGAATCTGTCCCAGATTGAATTTCCACTTCGGGACGGTCTCCAGATAAATTTACAGGACGTGCATTTTATGCGGCGCTTCCCTTTTAATGTGCGTATAGGAGAAAACAGAAGCGGATCGTAGTATTCAGTCGCAGCGCTTCCGCATTTAGGACAATGGGCCGAGGGGGGCAGCCAGAGAGAATCCCACAGTTCAGAAAAGAGTCCTCTCTGTTTGATAGATTCGATCTTGTGTCTGTTTGATTTAAGCATTTTAAATGTTACCCGCTCAGATTACCGGATCCGGCATGAAAAGCTGCATGAAGGTACGCTGTGCAAACGAGTCGGTCATGCCTGCTATGTAATCGGTTATTATGCGCCAGGATGGCGTTGATTCATCGTAGTTTGTGTTCTTGATAAAATCGAAAAAGATTGACATCAGGCTCGATTCACGGGTGATTGTTGCCGTAAATGCCAGGTTTTTTCCCCGCTCCGATAACTCAAGTATTCTGTCGAGTTCCTGGTAAAGCAGCTCAATTATGCTTGCTGCTTTCCTTGACTTGCGCTCTACCTCAGGATGTCTGTAAATGCGCTCATAGTTGAATTCCTTGAGCATATGCATGTAGCCAAAAACTTCCTCGCTCATTTCGATAGAATCTTTACCCAGACTTGAGGCTATGGTGTCATTAACAAATGTTCCGATTATTTTTCCATTCTCAGATCCCAGGTTTCTGACAATTTCCGGCGGGATATCCGATTTGCGGATCAGATCTGCCTTTATCGCGTCTTCAAGATCTCTTCCAAGGTAGGCTATCCTGTCGACCAGCCTTACGAGGCACCCTTCAAGTGTAGCGGGATAATTGAAGCGGTCATCTATGGATTCTATTTCAAGAAGGCTTCTTTTGCGGTCGGGCACTACGGCTCTCTCAAAAGATTCTCCGCAATGTGTTATTATTCCATCCCTTACTTCGTAAGTCAAATTCAGGCCTGATCCGTAATTGGTCAGCTTGTCAACCACTCGCAACCCATGTACTTCATGCTTGAATCCGCTCTTTATACCCGCAAGTTGAAGAGTATGATCAAGCACCCTTTCCCCGGCATGTCCAAACGGCGGGTGTCCCAGGTCGTGACCCTTTGCGATGGCATTAATCAGATCGATATTGAGATTGAGGCAGCGTCCTATGACTGCGGCGATACTGGACACATGAAGTACATGTTCCATGCGGGTGCATATATGGTCATTGTTGGGCGACAGGAAAACCTGTGTTTTGTGTTTAAGCCGCCTGAACGGGGGTGAGTGAAGAATCCTGGTCTCATCCCGGGCAAATTCAAGACGGAACGGATCACGCTTCATCGGGAGTTTGCGGCCAAGTGATTCGCTGCTTTTTTTTGCAAAAGGACTCAGTTTTTCTTCATCTTCCAGAAGAAACCGGCGGATGTCAAATTCAGGATTCATGGTTTTGATCCAGGAACACGTTTACAAATCTCTCCTGTTCAGGTGTATCAAGGGCTTTTCTGGTCATTCTGACCGTTTTAATTGACTTTCCAGCGCTTATTCCAAAATACCTGCCCACAACACACGACAGCACAAGGCCTGTTCGCCCGATACCTGCATGGCAGTGGACACACACAGGATTTCCCGATTCAAATGTTTTAATTATGTCATTTATCAATCTGCTGAAATCATCACCGTTTTGCGGCACATCGAAATCGGGTATAGGAAAATAATTCCACTTCAGTCCGAACTGATCACAAAAGGATTCGATTGAGACAGACGGGTGTTCAAGTGACACCAGGCACCTGATCCCCTCATCACTTAGCTGCTGCAGGTCTTTGCGGATCGAATCCTCTGACCCTGATCCCCTTCCTGGAATATCCGATCCTGCAAGCTTGCCCGGAAGCACCCATGAGAAATTTTTAAGAGCCATAGAAGGAAAATATTAATTGGCCTTGTTTGCACTCCAACAATTCCAAAAACAGGAAATTGCTGATGCAGCCTGGGGAAAGCTGGAGCCTGAATCTGCGCACGTTGAAGGGTGCTCCTGAGGCGTAAACCGCTCTTATCAAGGCCGTTTATGAAGTAGATCCACTAAAGTGCCCCGGGTGTGGTGGTGTGATGATGCCTCAAGTGCCTGTCTATTGAGTAAAAAAGATCAAAATGCCTGTCAGCCATGTTGTATTTTCATCAAATACAGGGGTGCAAAAAAGAATTAAACTGATAAATGCCCTCATTTCGGTCTGCTTTCTTACCTGCTTCCGATAGACGGCGTGAAAATTATTAGTAAATATTTCATAAACGCTTGATCTATATCAGTTTTTTTCAATTTTTGTATTCTACTGACTACTATCAATAAACAATGCGGTCCGTGCGAATATCTTTTCCAATTTCAACGGCCGTGAAAAGAACAACCGATACCAGGACTAACGTATGGAGACACCAGCAGTGGAAACACAAGCCGAATTAAACGAACAGATGAGAGTCCGCCTGGAGAAAATTCCCCAGTTGCGCAGTGCCGGATATCATCCCTTTGCTGAAAGGTTTGAGCGCACTCACCGGCTTCATGAAGCAGCAGCGCTGCCGGATGGTCAGAAAGGGATAAAAGTTTCCGGAAGAGTCATAGCGATTCGTTATTTTGGCAAACTGGCTTTCGGGCATCTTTATGATATTGACGGGAAAATTCAGTTCGCGCTTCAGAAAAACAAACTGGGGAAGCAGTTTGAAGATATCAAAAACCTGGTAGATATAGGCGATTTCATCGGAGTGGAAGGTGAAGTTATCACCACAAAAACCGGTGAAAAAACAATTGATGTAGACAAGTTTACATTCCTGTCCAAGTCTCTGCGCCCGCTGCCTGAAAAGTTCCATGGAATAAGCGATCCGGAACTGAAACTGCGTAAACGTTACCTGGACCTGATCATGTCGGAGGAGTCCAGAGATCGTTTCCGGAAACGCACTAAAATTTTCTGTATCATAAGGGAGTTTCTGAACAAAAACGGGTTTACTGAGATAGACACCCCCGTTTTGACAAACAAGGCTACAGGCGCGCTCGCCAGGCCCTTTGCGACTCACCACAACGCGCTCGATATCGATGTTTACCTGCGCATAGCGCCGGAGACGTATCTGAAACGGGCCATCGCCGGAGGATTTGACAGGGTATATGAGTTTGCACGCTCATTCAGAAACGAAGGTATGGACGCCTCGCATCTTCCGGATTTTACCCTTCTTGAGTACTACTGCGCGTACTGGAACTACGTTGACAACATGAACTTTACAGAAGCGCTTTTCAAAGAGCTTCTCATGAAGCTTAACGGAAGCCTTAAGCTTACATACGAGGGTACTGATATCTCCTTTGAAGGTGAATGGCCCCGCTACTCTTTCCGGGAGCTTATCCTGAGGGACTGCGGTATAGATATCGACAAGTATGCCACCAGAGAAGATCTGATGAGCGAGATTAAGCGGCAGGGGATAAGGTTTGAGACCGATGTCGATGTGGCAAAGGCCGGTCGCGGGACTCTGATTGACCTGCTTTATAAGAAGGTATCCCGTCCTCAACTGATAAATCCTGTTTTTATCACCCATCATCCTCTGGATCTCTCTCCTCTTGCCCGTAAAAACGACCAGAACCCGATGGTAGTGGATCGTTTTCAGCTTGTTGTAAACGGCTGGGAAGTGGTCAACGCATACTCGGAACTTGTTGATCCGGTGGACCAGGCTGAAAGATTCAAACAGCAGGCAGAAGCAAGGGCGCATGGCGATCAGGAGACCATGGATGTGGACAACGATTTTCTCCAGTGCATGGAGTTTGGTATGCCGCCAATCTCCGGGTGGGGAATGGGAATCGATAGAATCATAGCACTCCTGACCAATGCATCAACCCTGAGAGATGTGGTCCTTTTCCCTCTCATGCGTCCGGAGTAAAAACCATAATGAGTTCTTTGGAAACCTTTATCTCTTTCCGGTACCTGCGCGGCAAACGCAGAATAGGCACCTATGTTACTGCAATAGGTATCTGTCTGGGAAGTTTCGTGCTGATTATAGCTTTGTCAATTGCCAACGGGTTTGAAAAAGAGGTACGGGACCGGATCGTAGGTACCCTTGCGCACGCAAAAATTCTCCAGTACCATTCTACACCTGTTCTCCGGTATGATTCTCTAAGAACTGAAATCCTCAAGCATCCTGATGTTCTGGGTGCGGCTCCCTATATTTCCGGTAAAGGCGGGATTGAACACAAGCAGGTACAGGAGGGTGTCATGTTCATGGGTGTTGATCACCGGCTTGAACCTTCTGTAACCGATATCGGTAAATCTGTCAAGTGGGGGACCTTCAATCTTGACAGCATGGAATCTGACCGCGGCCGGAAACTTCCGGGAATCTGTATCGGGCTTGGGCTGGCCGACAAAATGGGAGTCAGGGACGGGGCAGAGGTGGTGCTTATGAGTCTGGCCCTTGATGAGGGGCAGGTGGATCCGGTACCAAGGATGAACCGCTTTATAGTAACGGGCGTTTTTGAAACCGGAATGTATGAATACGATCTCAATCTGGTTTACATCTCGATCTCCTCTGCCCAGCAGCTCCTCAATATGGAAGGCGTTGAAGGCATACAGGTTAAAACGGTCGATCTGTTCAGAGCTGATCGCATCATTTCTGACGTCAGGGATTATCTGGGTGGATACCCTTACAGGGCAATGGACTGGCAGAGCCAGAACAAATCCCTCTTCCAGTGGATGAAGCTTGAGCGGCTGATAATTTTCATAGTGATTTCGATGATTATGTTTGTGGCCGCCCTCAATATCATCTCATCACTTGTTACAACTGTTTTTGAGAAGCGCAGGGAGATTGGCATCCTGATGAGCATGGGGGCCACATCTTCGTCAATTCTTAAAATATTCATGCTCTACGGAATTGTTGTGGGATTTGTGGGATCCACTGTGGGTACCTCACTTGGTGTGCTGCTATGTTATATACAATACCGCTGGCAGCTTATTCCCTTACCCGGTGATATCTATTTTATAAACAAGTTACCCGTGATGATAAGTGCTTTTGATGTTTTTCTGGTCTATTTCGCAGCCAATCTGATAGCCTGGCTCACTACGGTCTTTCCGGCTCTCAAGGCATCAAAGATGCTTCCTGCGGAATCGATAAGGTATGAGTAAGTTACGAGTTGCACAGGTAGTAAGTAAAAATATCCGTGACTCGCACATGTAAACCTGCAACCCGTGTCTTGTAACTTGTGTCTTGTGTCTTGTGTCTTGTAACTTGTGACTTGTGACTTGTGTCTTGTGTCTTGTGACTTGTGACTTGTGACTTGTGACTTGTGACTTGTGACTTGCGACTTGTGACTTGCGACTTGTGACTTGTGACTTGTGACTTGTGACTTGTGACTTGTGACTTGTGACTTGTGACTTG
>JAAYYB010000197.1 GCA_012515615.1 Fibrobacter sp. | reverse complement strand
CGGTATTACACAAAACTGATATTTCCGAACCGGTCTACCTCTCCGACTCAATAAAAACCGGAGAAAAAAACCGAATACACCAGCTTGATTTCCTGCGCGGAATTGCCATCATTCTTGTACTCTTTAATCACCATGCACTTATCCCCTGGATTTGTGAATAATTTATATTATTAACAAAAAGAAGAAAGCTAATTAAATACAACAGATAAACCAGTTATTACCTGACTTATGCAACCGGATCAGAGCGAATTGCACATTCCTTCCCCGGATGCATAAGACAGGTATTATGCAGAAAGTGAGACCATTTTGAAACCAGCAGTTCACATCAGATTGGTACTGATAGTATTATTTACATTTCTGAATGCTGTTTCACAATCATACTCTGTATCACTGGAAAAAAAGGTAAACTATAAAGACTGGGGTGCAGCATGGGACACCATTTTTGTACTTAAAAACGAGCTTGTGACGCTTGCCTTGCTGCCAAAAATCGGCGGTAGAATCATGCAGTACGACCTCAAAGATCATCCATCCATATATATTGAAAATAGTGCAAAAAATACAGTCCCTGCAGATGGAAATGCTTTTATCGGAGGATACCGGACACTCCCTTCACCACAATCTGATTTTTCATGGCCGTCACCTCCGGCACTTGATTGCAAACCTTACATATGCAAAGTTCTGGCTGAAAGTGAAGACTCGACGGTAATCTATATGGAGAGTCAGGTCGAAAACAGTAATGACCTCAAATACACAAAGCATAAAGGTCTTCAATTTAAAAGAGTAATTACCCTGTATAAAGCATCCACAAGGGTAAAGGTTGAAGTTACAATGCTCAATAAAGGCACTTCTGTTTTAAAACATGGAATATGGGACATTACTCAGAGCGATTGCAGCCATAACGGCGTTGCTGATACAAAAAACTTCTGGGTGTATTTCAAGAAGAATCCCAATAGTACTCTGGGGGGAGGAAAGGGATATGTTCAGTATATGCATGAGGGAACAGATAACTCTCAGTGGAGACCAGACGCTGCTCCCGGAGTTTTCGGTGTACAATATCTGAAGAAAACCGGAAAAATTGGAGCTGACTGTCGTGCCGGATGGATCGCTTTCATTGACCAGCAGGATGGATATGCCTATGTAAAAACGTTCACTTACGAAGATGGAAAAGAGTACCCCGACAGTGGCGCTTCAGTGCAGGTATATACCTATAATAACCGCAATGTAACCGAAGTGGAAGTCCATGGACCGTTAGTATCACTTTCACCAAACGACTCGACCAAAATGGTTGAGAACTGGTTCTGTGCCCGTTCAAGCGGGCCGGCAAACGATGTCAATGATGCAGGAATAATTACAAAACGAATTTCAGCTCATCAGACCGCTGATACCTTGAGTATTGAAGGTATTTATGGTGTTTTCTATCCGGGTATGGTGAAGGCTGTATTTTTTAATGAAAACAACACTGCAATCAGCTCTGTGGATTCTTTTACTGTTACGCCTGCCGAGTCGCTGACTGTATCAAAAAAGTACAAAATTCCATCAGGAGCTGTAGCAATCCGTCTGGAAGCATATAACAGCAGCGGCAGCCGGATTGGTGTACTTGATTCTGCTTCTGTACCAAACCCTGTTGGTATCGGCCGGAATCAATTCAGTGTTGTGCCAGAGAAAAATATTAGTTACTCTTGTAAAAATCAGATCTTAAAAATCGGATTCATCACACCGGGCAGTTATGTTGTCACGTTGTTTACTACTCAAGGTAAATTAGTCGATAAAAAAGTTATAATCGCGAGTTCCTCGACAACACTCGATATACCTTTGAAAATCCGTAACACCGGGATTTTACAGGTTAGCGGGAATGGCCGGGTTGAGAGCCGTGTTGTAAATGTGTTTG
The DNA here is from genome assembly GCA_012515615.1 of Fibrobacter sp. Lineage (GTDB taxonomy): Bacteria > Fibrobacterota > Chitinivibrionia > Chitinivibrionales > Chitinispirillaceae > JAAYIG01. The sequence continues at coordinate 34,339 of JAAYYB010000197.1, read as the reverse complement.
CAAAGTAGTACCTGTGGGCACTTGTCGTGCTCTACAACAATAAAAAGAGTATATTATCTTAAGGGTACCTTTAAAAATCATTTTCACTCGGCCGGCTGTGAATTTTACAGCGCTGCTGTTGCACACAATCGACGAATCACAGCGGATTCGTTTTCTTTCGTGTGCCTGGTGCAGCGAATTCTCGTGTGACCTCACTTGAAATGAAATATTTAAAGGTTTTCTTTAAGTGTAAGAAAAGGGGAGTTTCAATGGTGCAGCGGTGGAAAGACCAGGTGCCTTTTGAATATTCCGGTGTACCTTTTAAGCCGGCCGGGTCAACGGGACACAGCTTCGATTTATATCACCATAGTCCCGCAGGCCTCACTTGCCAGTTCCGGTTCTGCCGATTGCATTTGTCCATCCATTGTTTATCGTACCCCATTGCCACCATCCCCAGGATCAGTCAATGTATAAGCGAAACCGCAAGATGCGGAAGATATTTTATTGCGGTATAAGATCTCAAGACAGGAATAAAGAATGTAAAATGTCGTGCCGGCCTGCCGGTACATTGTTTTTAACAGGCGGTATCTGCAACAACCGCCAAGGGGGAGTGTATCATGGCTGTTATTGGTAAAAGAGGTGGGTTGCGGTTCGCGCTGGTGGCCATTGCCATCGCCGGGCTGGCGCTTACCGCTCAGGCGAAGTGGTTGACAATTCACAATGATTTCAATCAGTACGATACTGATGGAAATCTGGTCCGGACCCGCAGCGGATGTCTGAACAAATTCGGTGAGACCTATTACTGGTATGGTTGCGATCAGTATATGACCAATCAGACCTGCTACTCGTCAACGGATCTGCTCCACTGGAAGAACCATGGCAATATGCTTACGGCGACCCGGGGAACCAATCGGATGGATGTCCTCTACAATGATTCGACGAAAATGTACGTCATGGTCCTGAAGTGGGAGACCGAGGGAACCGATAACTGGTGCAAGCTGGGCATAGCGACCAGTAGTAGCCCCACAGGTCCGTTCACTAAACAGTCCGAAAGTCTTGTGTATGGTGCTTACACCGGCGACATGTCGGTGTTCAAGGACGATGATGGAAAGGCGTATTATTGTTTTGAATCATGGGATAACGGTGCAACTGCCCAGCATTTTTCGCTTATGACATGGGATTATATGGGGTTGGAAAAGAAGATTCAGACATGGAATAACCGCGACCGCGAAGCCAACCTGATAATGAAGCGCCGGGGCATCTATTATTACATGACTTCCGGAATGATGGGAATCGATCCTACAGAGACCCGCTACTGGACTGCGCGCAATATCAACGGACCGTGGACAACAAATCTCGTATCGGTCATTGCTCCAGGTGATATGGACAGAAAATCGTGGGATACGCAGTGTGATTTCGTGTTCCCGTTCAAAGGGACCCAGGATACCGTACAGATGTACTGCGGTGATCGCTGGAAGGTAATTCATCCCGAACGCAGCGGTGGTTATGTATGGCTTCCAATCACCTTTACGCCGAAAGATTCGGTGGTGCTAAATTATTACATGGACTGGGAGGTTGATCCAGAAAAGGGGATATGGCGGACAATTGAGGATTCGCGGAACCTGGCGCTCAACAAAACCGCAACGGCATCTTCAACAAGCGGCTCGAATATTGCCGGCAATGTGACCAATCCCGCCACCTACAGGAATTATCACACCACAAAGTGGGTCAGCGGAGCAGGCGATGCGCAATGGATATCGGTTGACCTCGGTACTGCCATGGATGTAAATCGGGTTATTCTGAAATGGGACTCCTTATACGCAAAGTCATTCAAGATACAGGTGTCAACAGACAATACAGCCTGGACCGACGTTTTCAGCACCACCAAGGGTGGAGCCCGCTCGGTGACAGATGAGACATTTGAAACTGTTTCCGCACGTTATGTGCGGATGTCGGCTTCGGAGCGGGGAAGCACGAACGGTGGATATGGACTGTTCGATTTCATGGTGCTCAATGATTCTCTCCCGGTTACCGATATTTCAGAACAGCACACTGCGCTCCCTGCGGGCAGATCGCCGCTTGTCCGCCGGGGTGCGGCTTTGCGGTATGCCGTTGCATGTTCCGGCCCTGTTGAGATGGATCTGATCGATTGCAGAGGACGACTGGCGTCGGTACTTGTCAAAGGGTTCAAAAACGCGGGAGTCTACGAAGTCCCATTGCCCGGCGGAATGAGTAAGGGAATTTATATCGCCAGATTCAAGCAGCAGTCAGGCGCCGTATCGTCGGTCAGGGTCAGGCTGTAGACAGCGGGTCTGTCAGTATAATCTTAAACCTGAAAGTCGCAGTTGGATCCCCAAAACTGCGACTTTCAGGATAATAAAACTACTGAACAGATCATCCATGCTTCCAGTTCGCGAACTCCTGAATACTTTCCAGATACGCGTGCGGTAAGCCGATATCGAACCGTTTACCCTTAACAAGATAGCCCATGAAGCCCTCTTCCTGACGTAATTTGTCAAGACATGAAGTCAACTGAAATTCACCTTTTTCCCGAATGTTCTTAGTGATATTTTCTTCAAGAAATTCGAATATCCGATGTGAAATGACATATTGACCAAAGACAGTACAATACTGATCATCAGGGAGCTCTTCAATGTGCAGATGTTCGGCGGCGTACTGTGCATCAGGTTTTTCTGCGAATTCGGTAATTGCGATGACCGATTGTTTCTCTTCCCAGTTTCCTGTCACAGTCCCGAAATGACGAATCTGGTCAGCTGGTGTAAGCATCAGGCCGACTACGCTTCTGCCATATTTCTCATATGTTTCGAGCAGCTGGCGGGTGCAGGAAGTATCGGTGTAGGATGCAAAGAGATGGTCACCCAGCATGAGAAGGAAAGGTTCATTTCCAACCCACTCACGGGCACAGTAGACTGCATCACCAAAACCGTTTTGAGTTTCCTGCTCGATAAATGTGATTTTGTGGCCTATATCACTGATATATTTAGATATCCTTTGTGCATCTTTGGACAGCTTTGCAAAGTGCTCGACTGGCGGAGGGGTATGGAAATATTCTTCAAACAGTGGCCGATCCCCTTTCTGAACAATAACACAGATCTCTTCGATATCACCACTTAGAGCCTCTTCAACAATAGCCTGAATAACCGGTTTTGCAACGCCATCACGACCGATAACCGGGAAAAGTTCCTTTTTGACAGCTTTTGTCGCCGGAAACAATCTGGTTCCAAAACCTGCAGCGGGAATGACTGCTTTGCGGACTTTCCTGGCAGGTGAAATGGTGAGTTTCATACATTGCATTTTAAGTTCTGATTCGATAATGGCGATTACTTTATCACGGCTTGCTTCATCTTTTACAAGCAGCTGTGCGGTTCCATCTCCCTGTGATCCTACACCTTTTCCTCCAAGAATAAGAGACTGTATCGATGGCCACGAGAGGAGTTTGTGAAGTATCGGTGATGTCAACTGGGTCGGGCAGGCCGGCATGCAAGCCCGGTCAAACGCAGCCTGGGATTCAATCATCAATTTGCCAAGTGCTGCAGCATCGCCGCATTCAATTGCCTTTACTGCGTTTTTTGTTATTGATGCGCTGATTGTACCAAGATATTCCTGAACTCCCCGCTGAAGATCATTTTCTGCAAAGGGATAACATTTGTTAAGCTTGCTGAGAATCTCTCTGGTGTCTTTTCCCGCGCAAAGATCAACGATGACAAAGTAAAAGTTGTCCCCGACAGCAATCTCTTTTACATCAACCTGATCACCGTCAAAAATCATCATGACAGGACGATCTCCATAGGCACACCCCTGATCAAGGCGGCCACACCGTGAAGGAGTCGTTATTTCACCCAGATAACCAAACTCCATTTCACCGCGGATAGTCATTTTCAGGTCATATATTCTATTAAATGCCCTTGCAACCAGCACGCATGTTGCAGCACTCGATGAGAGACCTTTTTTCACCGGAAGATCTGTTTTGTAGTTGTTGATCTCGAGCCCATGTACCCGGTAATGGGTAAGTACCTGGTAAGCAACACCTGCGACGTAACTGAAAATGCCACCCTTCTGCGCTTCTTCAAGGAGTGCTTCCCGGGTCATTGGAATTTCAAATACCTCATCGGTCAGCGTTGTTCTGAAAATCAGTTTCGAGGGGTGCGGATTAACTTCTGCAAATAATCCCTGATTGGTCCCGCTTATGAGTGAGTAACCCATCCCGAGGGCCCCATTAATACGTCGATACCCGCCGGCCCAGTCGGTGTGCTCCCCGAAAAGACAGATTCTTCCAGGTACAAATAATTTCATTTTTTTTAAATCTCCTGAGAGTAATGTAATTGCAATAATGATTAAAATAATCAACCGTGTGCTTTTCTGCCATAAAGATCGTAGGGGTTCAGCGTTCAGGGTTCAGCGTTCAGCGTTCGGAGGGTTGGAGGGTTGGAGGGTTGGAGGTTCACCCCGGAGATGACTTTGGGAGCCTTAGGAGTTGGGGCGCAGTGTCACCCCAGAGATGACTTTGGGAGCCTGAGGAGTTGGGGCGCTGTGTCACCCCAGAGATGACTTTGGGATCCTGAGGAGTTGGGGCGCTATGTCACCCCAGAGATGAATTTGGGATCCTGAGGAGTTGGGGCGCTATGTCACCCCAGAGATGACTTTGGGAGCCTGAGGAGTTGGGGCACTATGTCACCCCAGAGATGACTTTGGGAATTTGGCATTGACACTTTTCCATCCCAGAGAGGAAATAGGAACTTTGAATATCAGGCACTAAATCATCTCTGGGGTGGGATTCCCCTGAGAGTAGGCAAGAGGTTCCCCAGAGTTATGTATTTCCCAGGGTGACTTTTTGATTTAACGTGTTAAGTCACTGTTTCACCCCCGAGGTGAATTAGTGAAAAAAAACAAAGTCGTTATTTCATCTCTGGGGTGAATTTGTGTCGTCGAAAAATTCCTAAAGTCATCTCTGGGGCATAATGTGCCCTCTGCCTTCTGAACCTCCCAGTCGCCGCCCCGTACCTCTCTCAAATATTTTTTTAATTTTAAACTATCCGCTTTGTTCCAGTGCTATATTAAATTTTTACCCTGACCGGATAAAAAAATGCTAAACCTGAAATTCGCTCCCAGCGCCCACCTGCTCCTTCCCTCACTCATCGATGATATCCGATCAGTGTGGAAAGACCCTTTTCTTTCCCCCTTGTTTGTAGTTCCCAACCCGGCTACGGGCAAGTGGCTGAAACTCCGGCTGGCGGAGAATATGGGGTGTGTGGTCAATCCGCAGATCAGATCGTTTGAATCGGTTCTCTGGAATGCCCTGTGCCCCGAACCGGACATGGTCTTTCTACACAAGGAAAAATTTCAGCAGGTTATCTGCGCCCTCTTAAGCGATACTCTGCTTGAAAAAGAGGTTTTCAGGCCCCTAAAAAGTTACCTCAGAAACCAGGGCGCTGTCGATCCGGTCAAACGGGTGCAGTTATCATCAGAAATTGCCCGTCTTCTGTTAGAGTATGAGTACAACCGCCCGGGAGTGTGGGACCCTGATCTGCCCCCGTCCGGCGGATGGAAAGTGAAAGGGATAGAGGATACCTGGATCACCAGCTGCAAACTCTATTTCGCAGATAAAGCCGGGAAAAGCGAGTCCTGGATAAGGGAGAGCGAAGCATGGCAGCAGGAGATCTACAGGTTGCTTTTCTGCAAAGAGGGGCTCCTGAGAAGCGGAAATAATCCCGAAACCCCCCGGCTTCTTACACTTCCCCAGCTTTATCGGCTTCGCCATGAACCGGGGCAGAAGGGAAACGGCGGATCTTTCTGCGGTGACTCTATTTTTATCTTTATGTTGAGTAAAATCAGCCACTTCCATCGAAATATGCTGCTTGAGATGTCTCAGACCCGCGACATCAACGTATATCTTCTGAATCCCTGCTCGGAGTTCTGGGAGGATGTTAATACGACGCGGGGAAAAAAGGGGAAAAGGAGGTGGACTTTTCCCGATAAAGGCTCTAATCCCCCAATCGGTAAGCTCCAAAGTGACGATTATAACTCAGATCGCCTTAAATTCAAGACCAGCACGCCCGATCATCCTCTTCTTGAACTCTGGGGAAAGAGCGGGAAGGAAAATATCACCCTCTGGTGTCAGGCTGCTCAGTATAATTTCGATTATTCGTTTCCTGACAACGATTTACAGCCTAAAAACAGACTTCAGGAACTTCAAAATGCGCTTCTGATGCGCGATGGGTCCCCGATGGCACCGCTTGAGCCAGGTGACAGTTCTATCAAGATACTGGCTGCACCGGAGCCCGGCCGTGAAATTGAAGTAATGCGCGAAAATATCCTGAACCTGCTGCGCAACGACAGTGGTCTCAGGCTTGATGATATGGTTATCTATCTGCCTGATCCTGCAGAATATCTTCCCTATATAGAAAAGGTGTTCGGGGCATACAGCCATAATGATCCGGGCTTTATTCCCTATACCGTTCTGGGTGTTGACTCAGGACAGAGCAGGTTCGCGGCGGCAATAGAAGATCTGGTTGCGCTATGCGGTGGTGATTTTACCCGTGCCCGGGTGTTCTCTCTTCTGAGGAATGAAACCGTAATGGCGTCCAGGGATATAAGCATTGAAGAGCTGGAGGTCTGGGAGAGCTGGACGACACAACTAAATACATTCAGGGGTTTCGATGCTCAGCACCGAAAAGAGATGGGCGACCATGAGGAGTGTGCCTCTGATGCCCATACGTTTGGGCTCGGGATTGCCAGGATCCTGATGGGGGCGCTGGCTGATGAACCTGTTCAGCTTGGTTTCAACTTAAGTTTTGAAGATGCTGAACCATCACCATTTCGTGATTTCGAAACCTCTGATAAAGAGATGGCAGAACACTACTGCTCAACCATTGAAGAGCTGGCGAATTCATGTAGAAGATTTAAAAAAGAGTGTGGAAAAGAGAGCATTTCAAAGCTTGTAGATTCTTTTATAAGTCTTGCAGATTCATGGATTTATGCAACTCAAACCGATGAGATCTACTGCAGGAATGAGTTCAGGGGTGCTCTTCAGGAGCTGAAACTCCAGGAAAGTCTCTGCGGCCGTAACACATTGGATTTTGAGGAGTTAAAAGCAAGTGTGCTGTCCTGTCTGACACTGGAGCTTCCCGGAAGTGCGCAGGCCTGGACAGGGAGTCTCACATTCGCTCCGCTCCGTTCTGGATTTGTGCTGCCCCACAAGGCGGTATTTGTTGCAGGCATGGGTGCAGATGCGTTCCCGGGAATAAATAACCGCAGTGTCTTTAATCTGCTTTCTAATGACCGGATTGCCGGAGATCCTGATCAGGTATGCGATAACCGCTATATTTTCCTTGAACTTATCTGTTCTGCCGGGGAGAATCTTTTTATCTCTTTTCCAGGTCAGGACATTCAGAAGGACAGAATTCTGCAGCCCTCAAGTGTAGTGATCGAGTTGGCCTCTGCAGCCGGAATTCACCTCCCCGACCCTGAAAAAGGTATTGATGATCCGGGGGTTATTCCTCTGGTTGCGCATGAGGCGGTGATGAAAAATGAGGAGCAGTTCTGCTGGGATCCTTCCGTTTCCAGACTTTCTGTAGTGGCAATGAGTTACACTGATAAAAAGCGACGGAAATTCAGGTTGGGAGAACAAAAAGATACAGGTGGTAAAATTACTGTAACTCAAGATAAACCAAGGGTTTCACTGGATGATATCGCAGTTTTTATTAAGAATCCGCTTGAATACCGGCTAAAGAGATCGCTTGGACTTCGAAATGAACTGGTTGATGAGATATCAGCGGCTACCGACGAGCCGCTTGAGAGTGACTATTTTTCATTGCATAGTCTAAAAAATCAGCTTGTTAAGCAGATAATTCATCGGGCATATCCCGTAAGCGGAGAACCATGCCGGACACCCGAAGATTTGGCTTGTGCGTCATCCGAACTGGTCCATCAGCTTTTTACAAAGGTTTGCTCCTCCGGGCTGGCTTCTGAGGGAGGGTTCGCGCAAAAAGACCTGCTGACTCTTCAGAGATGGGCCGCGTGTGCAGCCGCCGGTATTGCTGAAATCTCAGGATTGTACAGCAGCTATAATCTGCATACTGACACAGACCATAACCTCCGTAATGACAATGCATTATCTGATTTTGAACTTCAGGATGGCGACTGCAGCTACAGAATAAAGATTAATGTTCCGGTTGTGCTTTGTCATAAAAATCCCGTTGAGCACCTTGTCTTGATAAAAATTGGCAGCGATATCGGAGAGATCTTTAATAATATCGATTTATGGCTTTACTCTCTTTTCTTCGCGCTCAAGGGGCACAAAAAAATTTCTAACATATTGATAAATAACGATGATGGGACGATAGGCCAGGTAGAGTGGGCTCTACCCCAACCCTGGACCGATGGAAAAACAGCAAGTCAGTGGCTCTCCCGTATCCTTTTTGATATGACCCGGAACAATACCTGTGAACATGCCCCGGCTGTCTGGTTTGAGAAGGTATCAAAAGAAATGGATAAGCATGGAGAGTTTGATCTTTCTGGATTCATCAGGCTTATAAAAGAAATAGCCGAGGATGAGTCAGACAGGGACAATGAACACCCCCTCTACTATCCATCCATAGATGCCTTCAAGCTTACCGAGGCACAATTTCCTGAGGACGACGAAAAAATAAAGCAGATTTTTTACAGGCTGAGCCCGATCATCAGAGCAAGCTTCGCTGAGCGGGGAGAAGATGATTCTGAGAGGGAATCATCGGACCGGATTCTGGAGGGATCTTTCAATGAGTAGAGTAGACCTGACCAGACACGGGGTGATAGAGGCACATGCCGGGACCGGGAAAACCTGGACTATCATCAATCAGCTTGTTCTCCCTATTCTTCAGGGGCAGGGTTGCCCGCGGGCATCAATCGGTGAAATCCTTCTTGTCACCTATACCGAAAAAGCCGCCGGAGAGCTAAAAAAGCGGATTCGTGAGGGGCTGGAAAAGAGGATCGCTGAGATTGGAAATCAGCCGGAGCAGGCCGGGCTGCACTCTCATCTTCAGAGGTGTCTGAATGATCTTCATGAGGCACTAATCGGGACAATTCATGGTGTCTGCCTGAGACTTCTTCAAAGCTACCCTTTTGAGACCGGAATGCAGTTCACCAGTGAGATGGCTGATGACTCGGCGGGGCTTCTGGCCTGCCTTCGGGAATCGATCCGGAAAGATTGGCCGCAATGGGGTGTTGATCTTTCTTTGCTTGCGGAGTCGACCAGAATCGAAGGAGATTCGGGCCTTGTCTCCCGGATAATTGAAGTCGCTAAAGAGTGCCTTGACCCGGATACAAAGCTTTGCACCGACAGTCTGGCTCCCGGAAGGGACCTCGGTTCCATAGAAAGCGATATACGCAGAAAAAAAGAACTGACAGAGATAATTGTACGGAAGCTTCGGGAAAATATCCTTACGATCCAGAGGCTCAATGAGAACCCCCTGGGCCTGAAAGAGGGCCACATTGAAGAGCTGACAAAAGTTCTCAAGAGGTGGAGCGGGGTTCTGGCAAAAGGCACATTCAGCTCAAAAAGCGAGATCATGGGCAGAGGGGGTCAGGATTACCTTGCAAATAAACTTGTAAAAGGCAATAGCGAGGGGGTAAAGCAGAATCCGCTGATCAATGAGGCGTGCGGGGCATACAGAGATGTTTGCGGATCGCAGGAGTTGGAGGAGTGGATTGGGTTACAGAACCCTGAAGCTGAACTGAGTCTTGCCTTGATTATTAAAGCGGTTCCTGAGGTCTGCAGGCGCTGGAGGGAGAAGAAGAGCCGTGAGGGGCTCATCTCTTTTCAGGACATGCTCAGTTTGACAAATAATGCAGTGCGGGAGAACCAGCAGTTCCGGACTCTTCTGAGGTCAAAGATCCGTTTTGCAATAATTGATGAATTCCAGGACACAAGCGCGCTTCAGTGGGAAATTTTCAGGCAACTATTTGTCGTTGATGCAAAGGATGGCTTCTCACCCAGTATTTTCATAGTAGGGGATCCTAAACAGTCAATTTACAGTTTCCAGAATGCAGTGGTGGAGAGTTACCTTGATGCCAGGGATTCGATTCTCGATCCGGGGTGCGGTTCAGGAGATAATGTCCTGCTTAAAGATAATTACCGTTCCCTTCCGGGGGTAATCGACGGGTATAACAGTATCTTTACATATGGCCAGGAAAACGGTTTTTTCCTGTCTGACCGTATAAGTTATACCGTTGAGAATCAGGTGGGAATACCGGAACGTAAAGCCGCGTTTTCCGGGCAGCCCGAAGAACTGTCCAGGCCTGTTCGCATTGTCCCGCTCTGGGGATCATCTCCTCAGCGCAAACAGAGATATGCCCGGTATGTAAGCTCTGTAATATCGGAGCTGAAGGGACGCACGGTTATCCTTCCGCAAGGTGACAGCTGGATGGAAACATCGCTTGACTACCACCATTTTGCCGTAATTGCGGAAAATCACGGTCTTGCCGACATGTTTCTGGGCACTCTGCTTGATTACGGTATCCCTGCATCAAAGTATAAGCAGGAAGGTGTGTTTAAGTCATCGATGGCGGCAGAGTTCAGGGCGCTTCTTTCTGCGATCACAGAAGACAGCAGCGTGTCAAACAGACTTAAGGCACTGCTTACATCATTTTTTAATTACGGTCCCGAAGAGATAGATCCTGACAGAGAGCTGAGTGCCGGCGGGCCTCTTAACAGATTGTTTCTGGAATGGAAAATTCTTGTTGACAGGAAAGCATGGGCCCGGCTTTTCAGAAGTATCCTCACAGGTACACGGGTCCAGGAGAGGCTTATAAGGCTTGTTGACGGAGACAGAAAACTCTGCGATCTCAGACAGGTTATGGATCATGCGCTTGAGTACCTGGTAAGAAAACAGGGATCTCTTGACAATCTGATAGAACACCTTGCCAATCTGGAGAGCGGCCTGGAAAAGCCGGCCGGGGATCAGAATCTTCACGCTAAAGAGAGTGACAGGCGCAAAGTTCAGGTCATGACCATGCATGCCGCTAAAGGGCTCGAGTTTCCGGTCTGTTTTATTGTCACAGGGGGTTCAGGAGGGAATAAGGGTTGTTTCAGGCGATGGACCGGGACCGCTGATGACCCGTCAGTAACAGAAAAGAATATTCGCCATGTAATGCCGGTGCTTTCGGAAAAATCTCTGGCAAGAACACCGGAAGCATCAGAAAAAGAGAAGTTTGCCGCTGAGCAGCGGATGCAGGAACGCAGGCGGCTTCTTTATGTCGCACTCACCCGCCCCAAAGCGCTCCTTTACGTTCCGATGCATCTGAAAAATCCGGCGAACAGTGAAACTCCGTGGGCTCATTGCGAACTGCCTTCATGGGCACCGGAAAAGGATCTTACCCCGATTCTTCAGGAGATCGCTGACATCTCCCTTACTGATGAGAAACATCCTGTTTGCATCTGCAGTGCGCGCACAGATACTCCTGTCGATTCCGTACCTGCCGGTGATAAAAACAAGGGGCCTGAAACTGATTCTGATCTTACTGAAAGTCTCTCAAAAGCCCAGAACCGGGTGTACGATGCGCTACGGCAGATAGGACTTCCGGGCCGCAGACGTATCCAGACAAGCTATTCGGCCCTTGCTCACAATCAGCAAGAACCCGCCGACCTTGGCGGGCGCCGTGCCCCTGACCACGATTCCGGATTTTCATCACCCGACAAAAGTGAAGCCGCCCTCTCCAGGCTCACTCTTCCTGCGGGAAAGCACACCGGCAACGCGCTTCATGAGATACTGGAATGCGCGGTATCGCACGAGGAAGGAATCGGCTGGGCAGATGGGGGAGAGATACCCGAGTTTCTTAAGGGTAAAACATCAGGTATTATCAAAAAGCATGGTTTGACTGCAGGAAAAACCACAGAGGAAGTGGACAGGATGACTCAGAACACTTTAGCTATTGTTAAAAAAGCTCTGAGCATCTCTTACAGCATTCCTGAGAGTGGTGAAATAAGGCTGTCGGGCCTTGGCCTGAATGATTTACGTGCAGAGGCGGAGTTTCACCTGGGAGCGGACCCTCACTGGGTCCTGGGATATATGGATCTTGTATTCAGAATGAAAAATGGTGATGGAAGCTTCAGGTATTTTGTGCTTGACTGGAAGAGCAACTGGCTTTCATCTTATGACAAAGAGAGTATCCGCGACAGTATTATGATCAGCAGGTATGACCTTCAGGCGAAAGTTTACTGTCATGGTCTTCACACCTGGCTTTCAGGGCTTCTTGGCCCGGAGTATGACCCTTCGTGTAATCTGGGCGGAGCGGTTTACGTTTATCTTCGTGCCCTGGAGAAGGACCCGTGCGACCCGGTATGGTTCTACAAAGCAGATCCGGAAGAAGATACAACGTTTGTAAAGCATGAGATAGAGCGGTATGCAGGTAGTTATACGCAGTAAACTTTCGCGAGGAACAAGACCGCCAACGAAATAAGAACAAGAGCATGGGAAGCCGCCGGCATGACTAACGGAAAACGGAAAGTATTTATGAATTTAGTAAAAATACTGACAATTACAATAATGACTTTATTGGTATGTTGTTGTATGTTTGCAGGAGGAATAAAATCTAACCAAACTGAAATCGAAGATGATCCTGGCTTAATAACGCCTATTACTCTTGATTCAATTTGTCAATCTAATATATTGGAAGAATTGCAGGATAAATACAAAGAAGAATATGTAATTCTTAAATGCGATAGCACGTCAAAAAAGTATGGTAGAATCGTTTTAGTTGAAGGAAAAAAAGAATATGAGTTTTGGAAAAATAAATTACGATTTGGTGGAGGGTTATTATTAATCCTTGGTAATGATTGTGAAATTGATACGACAATTCCTCAATATTAAACATTATACATTAAGTGAAAAAATATAGCCGGAAAAAAGAAATAGGAGTTGGCGGGGAAATAAGATCGCGAAAGTTTACAGACGCATAACACACCCAATATGCCATTTGTTCAGCTAAGGCTTCACAAACAGCATATGTGGGCAGGAATGTTGTGTGCAATTGCCAAGCGGCTCAAAGAGGCGGGCGAGGAAAAAGAAATAAAGGCAAAAAAAGGAGAAACATAATGTATGTTCTTACTGGTAAGATTTAAACCATTAAGGAGATAGAATCATGAGTGGAAATTTTGCTACAACCCGGCTTTCATCCAAAGGGCAAGTTGTAATACCTGAAGAGGTTAGAAAGTCTTTAGGGCTTAAAGAAGGCGATCAATTTGTGGTAATTGGGAAAGGTGATGCTGTTATCCTTAAAACAATTACTCAACCAGCACTAGAAGGTTTTGAAGAATTATTAAAAGAAGCTCAAAAACAGGCAAAAAAAGCAGGATTAAAGAGATCGGATATCCAGAAAGCGATTGAGAAGGTCAGGAAAAGAAAATGAAAGTAATTCTCGATACCAATGTACTTGTTTCGGGAATATTTTTTAAGGGTGTCCCGAATCAAATCTTATTAGAATGGGACGATTGTCGGCACCAAACTTTTCTTATGAGTGACAGGGGAAGGTACGACCGACAGAGGGGTGATAAAATAAAAACCCCGGAAAAGACATAGATAGAAAATGGCTCTTAAACTCAACAACAGAACAATAAGTCCCGATGTCCTGGGCTCGATACTCAAGGCCATGCGCCGCATAAGCAGCTTTGAGATCCGTCAGGCCCGTTTCTTCTCATCCCGTCTGCCGGAGGAAAACCTCAGAGAGGACTTCCACACTCTTTTGCTGCTTCTTCTGGCCACTCTCTGGAGGGGGTACCCGCGCGCACGGGAAGAAGAGATGGTGCGGTGTGTTGAGATCGAAAGCGTTCCTTTTACAGGTGCAGAGCTCCCTGAGGAAATTACGCTTGAAGAACTGTCAGGCCTTCCTGAAGCAGTAAAAGAGTGGTACCGCGGTGTAACAGATGAAAAGCTTATTTCCGGACTGGCCCCCCTTGTAAAAAAAGACCTGAATAAGGAAAGTTACAGTCAACCACTTGTCATTTACGATAGTGCACGCCGGGCATTCAGTTTTCAGGCGTACTTTAATGCAGAGAGTCTTTTGTCGGAAGTTCTTCCACATATGCTGAAGACTGGAAACACTGAGATCGATATTCCAGAGGCACAGTGTGCAATTTCAAATGCCCTGAAAAAAGCATTTGCCGGACGTAAAGCTCATATTCGTCAGATTCTTGCCGCGGCAGTATCTTTAAAGAGCCGGTTTTCGATCATATCCGGCGGCCCGGGTACAGGAAAAAGCACGGTTGTTCACCTTGTCATCAGGGCTATCTGTGAATACTACCATATACCATCAGATTCTGTGGTTTTATGTGCGCCTACCGGACGGGCCAAGGCGAGGCTGCATGAAGCGGTTACACGTGATCTTGCGGATGATGATCCGTTTTCATCTGTTCAAGCCCGCACACTTCACTCATTACTGGGTATAAGCGAAAGCGGAAGGCCTCGTTATACTAACGATAATCATCTTCCATACCGGCTCATAGTCGTTGATGAAGTGAGTATGGTCGATATGCGTCTATTTGCATGGCTGGTGAATTCCCTCTCTCCTGAGAGTCGTCTGGTGCTTGTGGGTGACATGGATCAGCTTCCTCCAGTCGATGCCGGTGCGGTTCTGGGTGATCTCACCTCCGGACTGGCGGCATCAGCAGAAAAGGCATCATTGTCGAATAACTTTCTCACCGTAGCGGAAAAAATCATCTCAGGACTTGAACAGTCTGACACCAAAAAAAATCTTCTGTCAACCCTTACGACATCTTCGAGCCTTATGGTCGATCATGTTGTTTTTCTTACTGAAAATTACCGTTCCGACAAGCGGATTCTAAAATGGTGGGAGCAGATACTCCAGAGAAGCAAAGACGATGGCAGTATGAGCAATATTGAGAGCAGTGATTCTGTTGAGTACAGGGGTATTGAGCTGAATAAGAGCGGGGATGCGGAAGCTGAGCTTAAAAAGATGACAGGCGAGTGGATGGGAAGGTTTGTGAAGGACAGTTATGAAGTCTGGAAAAATGAGATACGCCCGGAGTTGACAGATTCTGAAGTGTCAGATTCTCTGTTATCTGTTAAGTTAAGAAGTGTGATCGAGAGCAGGAGAATCCTCTGCTGCGTTCATGAAGGCAGATTCGGGCGTAACAGGGCTAACTCTATCTGTGATCTTCTATTCCGCAGCCACAAGGGTGTTCCAAAAAACAGAATGTGGCATGACGGGCAGCCTGTTATTGTCAATCGCAACCAGGGGGGCGGCTTAGAGCTTTACAATGGAGATCTGGGGGTTATTCTTGAAGACGGTGACAATGTTTACGGCTGCTTTCCGGTAAGGGGAGGGATCATCAAAGTACAGGTAGAGAGGATAAGCGGTCTGGATGAAGCCTATGCCATAAGCGTCCACAAATCCCAGGGGTCAGAGTTCAGAGAAATAATGCTCCTTGTTCCGGATAGTTCCGCAATGCCGGTGACAAGACAACTTATCTACACTGCAGTCACCCGGGCAAAAGACCGGGTTTGCATACTTGATCCTGCCGGCAGACTGGCGAATGCGGACCTGCTCCAGAATGAGAGCCGGTACAGCCTGTTGAGGGAAATTCCGGGCTGATTTAAATTTCTTCTTAACAGTATGCCTCTGATCTGGTCCGACAAACGATTCATTCCGCGAAGTGGCGTTGTCGCCGGAGATGCAGAGAAAACAGAAGCATATGCCTGATCGCCTTAAACCTAAATTCCGCAGCTGGATGCGGCGTATTAGCGCAACCTGTTGATTGCTAAGCCATTCAGGCGTCCTGGCCTTATCACCTTGTCGATAAGACCTGCAATGTCCTTCAAGCCTTATCATCTCTACATCTTACAGTCTTTTGTTCTCCCCAACTGCGACTTTTAGGTTTTATTTAGATAAATATTTTTCACCTGAGTTTGAATAAATCCCCTTTATACTAGTATTTTATAGACCGGATTACTATTTTTTACCAAATTTCTTTGGCAAAACGCTTTGGGAAAGTTGAAGCAGGCAAATTTAAACGGCTTATTACAGGATTTTTTATGTCTTTCACACAAATTCGAAAATTGCCCTCCTCTGAGGAGGTAAAACTTAGTGAGCCATTTTCAGACAGGCTCAAACTCATTAAAACAGAACGGGATAACCAAATCCGTTCTGTTTTTGAGAATAAGGATAACCGTATTTTGTTGATTATTGGTCCATGCAGTGCCCATGATGAAAATGCGGTCTGTGATTACGTCTCAAGACTATCCTCTCTTCAGGAAAAAGTAAAAGAGAAAATTATTCTCATACCTAGAATTTATACCAATAAGCCAAGAACAACCGGACAAGGCTATAAGGGAATGGCACATCAACCAGATCCTCATAAGAGTCCCAATATTGCAGAAGGTATCCGGGCGATACGCAGGATGCATATTCGTGCGATCGCAGAATCGGGTCTTACGGCAGCCGATGAGATGCTATACCCTGACATGTACCCCTATCTTGATGATGTTATAAGTTATGTAGCAGTAGGAGCCAGATCAGTGGAAAATCAATCCCATCGCTTAACTTCAAGCGGTTTCGATATTCCTGTTGGCATGAAAAATCCTACTGGCGGAGACATGAAGGTAGCTCTTAATTCCATTATGGCAGCCCAAAGCCCTCATGTTTTTTCCTACAACGGCTGGGAAGTGAAAACAGATGGTAACCCCTGTGCTCATCTTATATTGCGTGGAGCAATCGATCCCTATGGACGAACAATCCCCAATTATCATCACGAAGACCTTATATCAATTGCAGATGAATACCTGGGGAGAAAACTTGTAAATCCTGCGATACTCATAGATTCAAACCACGATAATTCCGGAAGACGTTACAAAGAACAACACCGTATCTGTATGGAAGTGCTTCGCAGCAGAAAATATGCTCCTCAGCTTAATACTATTGTAAAGGGATTCCTCATCGAGAGTTTTATCGAGGAAGGTAATCAGAAATCGGATGCAAATATTTATGGTAAATCAATCACTGATCCTTGTATCGGATGGGATGACTCTGTGGTTTTAGTTAATGACATTGCAGAAAACTGTTAGTAAAGATGAACGTTGCAATTTACCTGTATAACGACATTTCCGGTTTCAGTATCAAAAAGGAACAGGTCTTAACGCTTGAAAAAACTTTTCCGGAGTGGAAATTTTACACCTGTGAAACAACAGAAGAGCTACAGGAAAAGCTTCACGATTGTCATCTCTGCATTACCTGGAAATTTCTATCCGGGTGGTACCGGAAGGCACCACTTCTTAAGGCGATATTTACTCCATCTGCCGGCCATGACTGGATAGAGAAAAACGCAGCTTATTCTATACCGGTCTTTTTCGGTTCATTTCATGGACCGGTTATGGCAGAATCACTTCTTGGAATGATACTATTCTTCAATCGTAAAATTCCAGCTCTTTTGTCAAACCAGAAGCAACATATCTGGGATCGTGACGTTCTCAGCAACACAAACCGTTTAGGTTCACAATCAGTTGTTTTAATCGGTTATGGGAACATTGCAAGAGAATGCGCCCATGTGCTTAAAGAATTTGGCTGCCGGGTAATTGGTGTAAAGCATTCCCCATATGATGCATTTCTTGACAAGGATGCAGACGCGATACATCAGCCGGAAGAGCTTGTGGAGGTTCTTGCTAAAGCTGATCATATAGTAACAGTGCTCCCCGGAACAAACGAAAACAGGGACCTGCTCTCCAGAGATTTGTTTTCAGTAATGAAAAAAGGGGCGTATTTTTATAATATCGGCAGAGGAAACTGTTACAGAGAATCAGATCTTTTGTGGGCACTTGATCAAAAAATTCTTGCCGGTGCAGGTCTGGATGTATTCAATGAGGAACCACTCCCGGATACATCACCTCTGTGGGATAGAGCCGATGTTCTGATAATGCCCCACGGAAGTGCCCTTTGCAAAGAATACATTCCTATGTATATCAGGGAATTGATACCAAAGTTACGGGCATTTACGAATTCAGGTTTCTAATCCGTTGAATCGTTTGACTGAATACATTTTGCGACTCACCCACGGGGCGTTTGCTTTTTCTTTACGGGAAAAAGTGTTTTGGCTGAAAAAAGTCTCCCCCTGCAGGTAGTTTATCAGTACTTCAAAATACTCGGGGGCTTCAGGATCATCATCGAGCTCCCTTAGTATTACGATTATATCTTTAATAGTATGCCTCTGATCCGTTCCGACAAACGATTCATTCCGCGAAGTGACGTTATCGCCGGAGATGCAGAGAAAACAGAAGCAGATGCCTGATAACCTCAACATCTCTTTGGGTCACATTCCTTGTGCCCCCCCACCATTTCGCAGCTTTTGTACTTGTTGCAGAGTAAGACCGGTAACCTTACTGGTAATTTCATCATTCAAACCATTAGAAATCATCCTGCCTGCAATTTCCAAAGTGCTGATTCTCTTTTCCTTCTCTATGCCCTGTTTAATTCCTCTTTCTTCTCCTATTTTCAGTCCCTCCCGCCAACCTTCCTGCCTGCTTTTAGCAGCAGTTTCCTCTAATCGTTTTTTAATGATATCCTCTAAAACGCCTTCAAGTAACCTGGACATCTGGTCGCCCCCTTCATTCAGGGTTCTCTTTATCTTATCCTGTAACTTAAGAAACAGGTTCTCCTTTGTAGTCCCCTCCAGGTATTTCATTAGTACTTTAAAATACTCGGGGGCCTCAGGATCATCATTGAGCTCCTTAAATATTACGATTATATCCTTGATTTTCTCAGGCAATCCGGGATTATGGATATATTTGAGGGTAAGAAAAAGAATCCTGAGATAAGCAACCCCCCTGATCTGGTCATTTGTAATTGCGGAGAGGTCGATAACGGTAAATTGAAGATCAGGAAAAATACGCCTATGCTTTTCGTAAGGGACAAAGTGGTAGACTGGCTGGATTCCTGTATCCCATACTGATTGACCCAGCCCTATTACTATGGATAAAACGATCGGGATACTTTCTCTGCCGTGTTGTCTCTGATGATACTGGAGTACCATAGCAATATTTTCCTGCAGCTGTACTCCGACTCTGCGATCAGGATAGCTTTTATGCTCAAATAGAAGATAGACACGTTCTGATCCATCGGGCGTTAAACCCGCATACACCATATCAGAGAATAATTCCTGCAGTTCAGGATTGATGTGGGTGTCCCTCACTGCTTCCAGGGTTAAAGGATCAATAATCGCTTTGTCTTCCGGGAATAGGTAGTACTCAACAAAGCTTCGTATCACATTTATGCGGCTGAATGCATCTTTGAAAAACTTATCGTGCGGATGAATCAGCTTGTTATTGTCCATGTATTACAAGATAAGTAAGGTTGAGTAAGACCGGAAGAAAATTTGTTGAATAGAACGGGTGTATCTGTCGGGATTTTTGCAGGTTGGCTTGCGATGAAGAACTGATCAGTAGATGTGTTGACACTAAAATTACTCATCGTGTAACAATTTTATTCCCGCATTCGTTTTCCCTATGAGAACATGCCTGAAACCCAAAAGCTGAGGAGGAGCTATGCGTTTAAAGAAAAAACTCTCTGCTGGAATAGACCTGGACCTCAAGCCGGTCATGAATCTCATGGTGGTACTTATTCCTGTCCTTCTTGTTTCTTCAGAATTTGCCAGAATATCTGTTATAGATATCAGTTTGCCCGAGGGCGGGGTCAATACTTCACCTGTAAAAGAAAAAGGCCTGCAGGATGAAACCAGGAAGCTTCAGCTTACAGTCATTCTGACCGATTCTGTTTTGACACTTGGAAGCAGCGGAGGATTCCTGCCATCGATTTATTACCGGGAATTTCACAATTATATAACCCGTGATGACAGGTCTGAAGTAACGGTTGAATTCACAAACGATAAACAACCAATTCACCCCGGAAACAGAAGACCCCTTGAGATCGGTGAACGACACGAGATACTACTTTACGTCTGTGATGAAAACCGTAGAATCCTGAATCGACTCTATACTGAGCATAATGAGCTTTTGGTCAACAATAAGAATGAATCCGTAGAAAAGGTGAGAAAGGGCGACACTTTATTCACCGTTTCAGAGCCGTCAAGGATGATTGTTGTAAAAAACAATTCTCAGTTTCAGCTCAGGCCGCTTTCTGCCTACGATGATCTTCAGAAGTACCTGTTTAAAGTTAAAGAGATGTATAAAGGTGCAGAAGACATAAACAGGATTACTATCGCAGCAGAAGACAAGGTACTATATGATAAGCTCGTGCAGGTAATGGATAAGGCGCGCCAGTCATCGTACACCGATATTTCAATTGCACAGCTCAGAGTGTAGCTTTTATCTATTCTCGATACCGTTTCCTGCCAGACCCGCCTCTTTTGCAACCATCATGATAAACTCCGGGTTTGGCAGGCCTCCCAGTTTTTTCCCGTTCTCGATGTCCTGCCACGCCTCATGGTATTTACCGAGATTATAATGACATATTGCGCGGTCCAGAAATGCATCGGAACTGGAGGGGCTGATACTTATTATCCTCGAGCAGTCATCCGCGGCTTCCTTATGCATTCCCACCATGGAATACGCCGCGGCTCTTCCTTTAAATGCCTTTACCATAGAGGAATCAAATTTCAGCGCATTTGAAAAATTGTGGATTGCATTTTTAAATTCCCGTACCGCATTCTCTTCTTCACCACGGTTCATATAATCATTTGCCAGTGCTGCAGAGGCTGATCCAAGATTACTATGGGCAAGTGCGAACTGTGGATCGATTTTTACGGCGGCTGTAAAGTCTTTCAGCGCATTAAGAGTATTTCCTGTCTCACCATGAAGTATGCCACGGTTATTGAATAACTCAGCCTTGTTAAGGTTCATCGATACTGCTTTGTCGTAGTCCCTGAGAGCCTCTTCATATCGTTTTGCCTTGTAAAAGGCAAGCCCTCTATTGGCGTAAGATAACACATAAGAAGGGTCCCGTGCGACTGCCTGATTAAGCATCGCTATCGCCTCGAGAACCTCTTTTTCTGAAGGGTTACCCTGATTTTGATTAAGAAGAGCTGTACCTGTATACATCCAGGCGCGGGCATTTTCCGGTAATTTCTTTGTGGTATCGGTCCAGATAGCAAGCTCGCTTCTGTAATCTCTGTTCCGCAGGATTGTCATGTAGCCCAGTATTGTCGCAGTAATGAGGATAAGGAGCAGGGCTCCTGTAATTTGATAGGATTTTTTTATTCTCTTTTCGATCGGTTCCCATGCATGGTGTAAGGCCAGAACTGTAAACAAAATTACAGCTGAAAGGGAAAGGTAAATCCGGTGTTCAGCGATTGTCTGTGTCTTTACAGGGATAATGCTGGAGCTGGGTGCAAGAACAGCAAAAACAAACAAACCGACGAATGCGACCCGGGGTTTGTAAAAAAGCACGCCAATTTCATTGACCACAATAGCAATAGACAATATTAGAAAAGGCCAGATTTCACTGACGGTTCTGTTCAGGCTTGTCCCGTAGTCAAATACCAAATCTGAGGGCCAGTAACTAAGCAATAGATACCGGATAAAAGCCCTGGATTGAGTAAGGATATAACCCGCTTCTCTGGTAATGTCAGTATCAAATCCAGCAGTTCCGCCTCTCCCCCCGGCATCGATAGCATTACAAATAAGAATGCCGCAGGTAAGCACAAGCATTCCGTAAAGTGGCCCCCTGCGCTTCAGGGCATCTTTCATCCCCGATGATAGAAAAAGAGAATCGTAAATGAAGATGATAAACGGAGCAGAGATCATTACCTCTTTAGATGCCATTCCAAAACTGCATGCGGCCACGGCGGCAATACACCAGATTGTTGAAAACATTTTTCCGGTCGCCGAGGATGATCTGATTACACAGTATATCGTCAGCAGATAAAACATCGAGACAAGAGACTCGGCTCTCTGTGTTATATAGGAAACCGCAGAAGTTGTCAGGGGGTGAACCGCCCAGAGGAGAGAAACTGAAAAAGCGATAAATACGGAATCACGTTTTAACCGAATACCTGATGAGCCGGAATTGAATGTCCTGTCTAAGATACTGAAAACCAGTATAGCTGTAATAAGATGTGTCAAGATATTGACAATATGATATCCGGAGGGATTTAGTTTTCCTATTGCGTAATTGAGTGCAAAAGAGAGGTTTAATAGTGGCCTCCCCTGTACCGGATTTCCCTGACCGGGTGTATCAAAGATGCTCTTGAGAGACTACGGCTCCCGTATGGAAACGTTTTTTATAATCGAGAATTCGTCGTCGAATATGAATGGGAGGTGGATTGAATTGCTGTACACAAAAAAGGCAGATAGAATAACGATAAACTTCAAAGTTAAAGAGGAAAATAGGCGATATCTGCTTTCCGGTTGAAGCGTTTCATGGCTCTCAATTGATTCCTGCACCCTGATTTTCCCGGCGACGTATATTTTTTCATATTCGGTCTTTCAGCCGTATGAATAAATCTCCTGAATGCATGTCTAATAAGGCAGTCTGCTGTCTGAAGATAATATTCAAAAGCTGAATTAGTGTTAAAAACAAAGTAGAGAATGATAGATTCCTATTTATGGTCAACTTGCCTTTTGTCTATTATAATATAGTTGGTAAGAGTTGTAAAAGAAAAAATGATTAAACAGCCGGCGTTTTACAAACTGGATGGAACCGATTAATGGTACCTCTAAATGTTCAGTTTTCAAGGGAGGCTGGCCGTAGCGGGAAATGAATTTTATGAGGTACCTTTATATGATTCCTCCCACTCATTCTGAGTTTAAAGACGAAGGGTGAAAACTTTCATTGCTAAACTTCGATACTCAGTATGAGTGGTTTTTGATACAGGCGGGTTTTCATTCTGCTTTATATCCTTTTTAACATTGTGGTTTGGCATTCAGGAGTTCTATGATTTCTGATAAATCATTTATACCAAATAAAATAATAAAGAATAACAAATGTTATGGTGAGAGATCCATCAAACTTTGGGTTGATCCTCAGTTGTATAATTAATATATTAATAATACTACGGCAAAAGTCTTTATTTCTTTACCTGTAATAGCGGGATCTATTTCCTCTTAGTTTATTCATCTAAAAATCCTGTGGTGGTATATTATGCAACGGATAATTCTCGTTTCAAACCGTTTGCCCACGACTGTGGAAAAGAAAAAAGGTGGGATTCATTACATCAACAGTACCGGTGGACTTGCCACCGGACTTGATGCTTTTCATCAGGACAATGAATGTCTCTGGATCGGCTGGCCCGGACTGAGCAGTGAGCACATGAATCAGTCTGAAAAAGCAGAGATTCGTCAGAATCTGTCAGAAAAAAACTGTGTGCCGGTTTATATAACCCGCAGTGATGTTGAGAAGTTCTACTATGGTTTTTCAAACAAGACAATCTGGCCGCTTTTCCACTATTTTCCCCAGCATACCTTTTTTCAGCCCGATTTCTGGTCTTCTTATGTGCATGTTAATACACTTTTTGCAGAAGCGGTTCTGTCTATAGCCACTAAAAATGATCTTATCTGGGTTCATGATTACCAGTTGATGCTTCTTCCGGCTATTCTTAGAAAGCAATTACCAGATTCTGGCATCGGCTTCTTTCTTCACATACCTTTTCCTTCCCTGGAGATATTTCGTCTTCTGCCATGGCGTAAAGAGGTACTGGAGGGGCTTCTGGGGGCAGATCTGATAGGTTTTCATACATATGACTATATCCGCCATTTCCTTAACAGCGTAAGAAGATTGCTGGGGTATGATAATACTTTCAGCCAGATAAGTTGCCATAACCGAATTTTAAAGGCTGATGTATTCCCTATGGGAATAGATTACAAGAGATTTTCCGAAGTAGGCCTGATGCCTGAGGTGCAGAAAGAGGAGAAATCTATCAGGCGTAAAACAGGCAACCGCTCTCTTATAATCGCAATCGAGAGACTTGATTATACCAAAGGGATCATTCAGAGGCTGGAGGCATTTGACCTCTTTCTTAGCCAAAATCCTAGTATGAAGGAAAAAGTGACACTCATACTTGTTGCGGTTCCGTCAAGGACATCTGTTGACTCTTATAAACAGCTTAAAAAAGATATGAACGAGATGATCGGAAGCATTAACGGGCGGCACGGAACAATTGGCTGGGCGCCGGTGCTTAATCTCTACAGGTCTCTTCCGTTCCCGACTCTTGCAGCACTTTACCATTCCTGTGACGTTGCCCTTGTGACTCCGCTACGTGATGGAATGAATCTGGTGGCAAAAGAATATATAGCAACAAAGCAGGATAAAACCGGTGTGTTGATCCTTAGTGAAATGGCTGGTGCGGCAAAGGAAATGGGAGAGGCAATCATTGTGAATCCAAACAACAAAGAGGAGATTGCTGAGGCCCTTAGGGTCGCACTTGAAATGCCCGTAGATGAGCAGAAATATAGAATAATGTGCATGCAAAGGCGTCTGATCCGCTATGATGTGCATCGGTGGGCATACGATTTTATCGATAAACTTGAACAGGCACGGGCGTTAAGGGAGAACCTGCAGTGTAAAAAATTGACAGAATCGGACTGTAGAACAATCAGATCAAAATACAGCCGGGCCCTCAGTGTCCTTTTCCTGCTTGATTATGATGGGACATTGGTTCCCTTTGCCGATAAACCGGAAAAGGCAGTTCCTGATCCAGGGCTGATTGATCTGCTCCGAAGACTTAATTCCATAAAGGGACGGAAAGTGGCAATTGTAAGCGGGAGAGATAGACGTTCACTTGATCGCTGGTTTGCAGAAACCGGTATTACACTTTGTGCAGAACACGGGGTATGGATAAAAGAACCCGGGGACGACTGGAGTACCACAGTGTCCCAGCAGAATAAATGGAAAGATGAATTGTGGCCAATACTTGAGCTCTTTGCAGACAGGACCCCGGGAGCGCTGCTTGAGGAAAAAGAGTATTCTCTTGCTTTCCATTACAGAAATGCTGATCCTGAACTGGCTTTTCTGAGAGTAAGGGAACTGATGGATGCGCTCATTCACCTTGTGTCAAATCTCAATCTGGGGGTAATGCAGGGAAATCGGGTGATAGAAATCAAAAATGCTGGAATCAACAAGGGGACTGCCGCGATGAAGATTGTGGAAAAAGGCTCATGGGATATGGTTTTGGCAGCTGGTGATGATGTTACAGATGAGGATCTGTTTTCAAGTCTGCCGAAAAACAGCTTCTCGATTAAAGTGGGTATAGGCTCCTCCAAGGCAGACTTCAATGTGGAATCTGTCGAAGAAGTGAGGAGATTTCTGGAGATGCTTTGCGAAACGGGAGTAGAGACGGAAGTGGAGGAAGAGATTGAAAACTGGTGAGATGTTTTTGGCTGTTTGAATCAGTAGTGTTCTGGTAGAATAATATTGTGATCTTTTGAATGCCGAGCTCTGATTGTAAAGGGGAGCTTTATACAATGAATGCAAATAATCCAAATTTCTCATATAAATACAAACCTGATTTTTTCTGGTTTCTTTCTGACGTTTCATATCTATAGTATATGATTACATGATAATCCGAGGAGATCTATTAAGCAGGGCGCTACTGAATTAGAAAATTTTCAATTAATCAGGTGTTAACATGAAAAACATGAACTATGGTGTTATCGGTAACTGTTCAAGTGCGGCTTTAATCTCTGAAAAGGGGAGTCTGGAGTGGCTGTGTCTTCCTCACTTCGACTCACCGTCAATCTTTGCCTCTATTCTTGACAAAAACAAAGGCGGGGAATTTTCCATAGCGCCTGAAAACCTTCTTTCATCTACGCAGCGCTATCTTCCAAATACAAATATCCTTGTTACTTCTTTTCGAACAGTGGACGGGGCATTTGATCTGATTGATTTCATGCCCAGGTATAAATATGATGGTAGTGGATACCATTGCCCCCCGGATATAATCAGATACATAAAAGTGCGAGAGGGTGAGCCGGTGATCATGGTGGATTTTAATCCTGCGCTGAACTATGGTCTTTCTCGGACTGTTACCGAAATCAAGAATCATTATGCCAAGACCACTTCCAGGAGCGGTAATTATGAGTCGATTTATCTTTACTCGAATCTGTCATTAAAAGAGGTAATCGAAGGCGGTAGTTTCCGACTTGAAAAGGACTCATATTTTCTTTTGAGCTATAATGAGAAAATTCCAGGGATTGATATAGAATATGTGAATCTGGAATATCAGCTTACACGTGCTTACTGGATGAGCTGGGTGGCTAGATCCACATTTTCTGTATCAGCCTACTGCGACGAAATATTACGAAGTTTACTTGCGCTTAAGCTGCTTTCTTTTCAGCCTACAGGGGCTCTTCTGGCTGCAGTTACGACCTCTCTTCCTGAAACTGCGGGTTCTGAGCGCAACTGGGATTACAGATACTGCTGGATCAGGGATGCATCGATGGCGATTTCTGTCCTGGTACGTATGGGGCATATAAACGCTGCCAAACGCTATATGGAGTTCATACTGAAAGTGGTGCCGTTCAAGGATGATAAAATACAGATTATGTATGGCATTAGAGGAGAGAAGAATCTTGCTGAACGGCTGCTGACACATTTGAGCGGATACGAAAATTCTACACCTGTACGGGTGGGCAATGCCGCGTTCAATCAGAAACAGAATGATATTTATGGAGTTCTGCTGGATGTAATCTATTTGTTTCTGAGCACATTCCGCTGTGATCTTCACACAAAGGAGAGTCTCTGGACAATCGTAAGATCCATCACTAGAACAGTAACTGAATCCTGGAACGAACCCGACCGGGGAATATGGGAATTCCGGAGCCAGAAAAAGCACTTTACATTTTCGAAGCTACTGTGCTGGATGGCCATGGACAGGGCGTCGCTGATTGCCTCTCTTTTCGAAAAAGAGGATTATTCCAGGTCCTGGCGGGAGATACGCGATCTGATCAGGGATGATATTATGAGTAAAGGGTGGAGCAATGAAACAGGGTCGTTTACTCAGTATTATGGCGGTGATTATCTTGATGCGGCCAATCTTCTGATGGAGCCTCTGGGCTTTCTCTCCGCTCAGGACCCGCAATATATCGCGACTGTCAAAAAGACCGAGGAGCGTCTGTGCCATAACGGTTTGATGTTTCGATACCGGAATGAGGATGATTTTGGAAAACCGGAATCCTCGTTTACTCTGTGTTCGTTCTGGATGATTTCTGCTCTGTATAAAACAGGAGAAAAAGAAAAGGCCTACCGGATGTTTGAAAAACTACTCTCTCATTCCAATCATCTTGGGCTTTTCAGCGAGGATATAGAATTCGCTACAGGAAGACTTTTGGGTAATTTCCCCCAGGCTTACAGTCACCTAGCACTAATTGATACGGCTACACTTCTATATGGTTCAGACAAGCTGGACACAGGTAATCTGGAGATTGTGGAAAAAGGGGAGCTTAGTTACAAATGATGCTTGTAAAAGTGAAAAGTGAAAGTTGAAAGTGTTGCCTTGCGACTTGCAAGTGGAAAGTGGCAGGAATTAGATGGGATTGGATTTAGAAGCGGCATTTATAGCTGCCTCAGTACGTAAAAGAATAGCACCCTGAGAGATGAAGGAAAGATATTGTCTTTAAAAAACCGGCTTCTATTCTGCCAGACCAGCGATTAAGGTCTTAACTTAACAGAAAAAAAATCATCAGAAATTATTTGACTGCAATCTTGACTCTAAATGTCATTCCCCCTTCATTATCGGTTACTTTGATAATTCCCATATATAGACCGGTTCCAACAACCCTGTTTTTCCTGTTTCTTCCATTCCAGCTCAGAAGAAAACCTTCTGGAGTTCTGGAAAAATCTTCTGTTTTGATCACCCTGTTTCCAATTGCATCGTAGATACTTAGAGAGATAGAAGAGACAACAGGCTTTATCCTCGAGGATGCGGCCGACGCAATGAGTACAGCAAGAGACTGACCTGAGGCAGGGCTGAATGGATTGGGTCCTGACTTCATTACCCAGCTTGTTTTTGTTGTATTTACTGTTACCGGTGCCCGCCTGTTTAAAGGATTATTCTGCCATAACCCGGCCATGTCCCTGACAGTTGAAGCCGGATTGATCCTTATACTGTCACCGCTTGACGGGTATTCGACTCCGGAAACATTAATAAAAGAGTATCTGACCCGTTCCTGTTGATGAGTTAACAATACGGGATTTAACAGAGTATAATCTGAAGATGGCGGCTGAAAGAGAATAAACGGATTGGTGTTATCTGCAATCATTACCTCTTCAGAGAATGAGACTTCTAAAGTATCGGGTACGACATCCTGACTTTCGAGAATAACACCGGGATGAATTATGGCGCTGCTTATTACCGGGGCTGCGCTGTCTGCCGCCTCGATTGTCCAGTAAAGATCGGGAAATGAGATCGACTCGACAAGAAGGAACATGCTTCCTGAAGTTTTAATTCCGGTACCTACCTGAAAACTGTCGGGTAAGGTAACTTTCACTATGGCATCGTTTGTCCCATGAGAAAAGTTTTCAGATGTGATTGCGTTGAGCCGCTGAGGGCCGCTCCAGGAGAGAGAAAAACGTATGTCGTCAAGAACAGCAGATCTGTGGAACTGCATGTAAACAGCATCTACAATACCATCAGCAGTTTCATCTACGTACCATCCTCCTGTCAACGTTGCCGGTTTTGCCCCGATCACAACGGGTTGGTTCAGAAGGTGTGGCTTATTTCCGGACTTGTCAATAACACTTCCGCCCTGTACACCCGGTAAAAGTCGCAGGAGATCGCCTGCCTGAGGCCTGATCCCGTTACTGGCGCTTACAATAACCATGGCACGGTTCATACCGGAAAGACTTGCCGAAGAAACAGAAAGAGTGACTGTATCGATCCCGGAGTTTCTGATAAGCTGCAGCGATGTTTCTGTGAGAGCCTGATAATCTATCTCTTCGGAAAATTCAATTGAGAGTGTGTCAATAGCTTCTGATAAATTTTCTGCAAGAGAAGCACTTATAACGCCCGGCCCGACTCCATCGGTGAAAATACGCGAGGATTGTTCCGCCCGGCCTTCAACAAGAATGTTCATCATCACACTGCCGGAGGGAACCGGATCGACTCCAGATTTTGAAAGGAAGGGGGCATGAAGAGTTCTGTCCTGAAGAGTTGTTCCGGAAGCAGGGACTGTGTAAAGATTGCCTTTGTAATCGATAACCACATTGTTTAGCTGCTGGTTTACCATAAATGTGTCATTAAGGGTAATAGTGACCATATCAGGGATAAGGTCTCCGTTTTCATCGGCCATTACTGCGGTTGAGATAACCGGCCATGGAGGAGCTGCTTCGGCAATAATTGTAACAGAATCGGGCTTCAGCCCGTCTTTGTTTACAACTATTACAGTCTGTCCGCTGCCTGCTCTTGTAACCAGGCCTCCCCAGGGCGAACCCGGCTGGCCGGAAACAGTGACAACCGTTTCATCTCGGCTAATCCACAAAGGAATGTTCGCCTTTTCAATGAATACTCCTTTTTCATCACGTATTACTGCATAAAGCCTGTAATTCAATGTTCCGGCATCCATGAATACCGGCTCAAGGGAAGTATCATTCCGAAGGTTGATATTTAATGTGTCAACTACTATGTCAAGGTGATCCGGATTCCCCGCTTCTACCATGCAAGGAGTCCTTAACTGTGCGGCGATGCTGTTGGCAGGAATTCCGCGCATATTTGTGTAAGCGGTATTAATTACCGAATCAACTGTACAGGCATGGCACAATGCCTTTATCCACACGGTAACAGAGTCTCCATGGTTGAGTGCATCATTTCCGGATACTACTCTCCAGTTGACTGTTCCGTTTGTATTATCGACAGTAAGTTGTGTTCCGGCCAGTGCGCCTGTTGAAATTTCTCCACCTGCGGATATAAACGTGAGACCATCGGGAAGTGCGTCACTTATTACAATATCATAACTCATGTCGAAATGAGTAGACCATCCTGACAATGTGGTTCCGGGATCGTTTAGAGATTTGACACCCGCAAAGCCTGTCCGCACACTTATTCCGTTCTGCCTGACATTGGGAAGAAGCGCCGATGTATCACCCGCCCAGAAACTGATAGTATCTTCGGAGAGCTTAATCTTGAAATCAAAAGCAGCCGGGAACCCGGTATAGGTGAATCTCTGCTCGCCGCCGACCTGTGTCGCGTTGTTGTAAAACTTGATCCACATATCGCGGTACTCCTGCTTCATGCGGATTTCCACGAAGTTTGTTCCGTCATCACGTGCGACAATGGCGAATTCACTGTAGGTGGCCGGTTTCAGTGTTCCTCCGATGGTGCCGTTTACACCATAAGACTGACTGTACACCATGCGTGCATTGCGTATGTTATATGAGATGGTACCATCGGTCCCGATTCCCAGTTTGCCGGCCCCACCCACATCGTTCCACTTGCTGATATCGGAGGCATCGGTTACCATGTTTCCGTGTGTCTGTTTATAAGCCAGCGTATAAATAACCGTATCTCCGGCCCCGATTGTATTGGTGTTAGCCAGTTTGTAAAAAGTGGTAGGCGGGGGCGGAGGAGGAGGAATTGAATCGCAGGTGACAAGTACCGAAACACTGTCGTAGACAGGTGATTCCTTGTCAGCGCTGATCCATGCTCTTGTCATGATGTCTTTTGATTGTACCGGGCATACACCGGAAGCGATTGCTTTGTATGTGATAGTGCCTTTCTCTTTAATCTGGAGTTTTGGGATAGTCCAGGTGATGATGTTGCCGGAAACTGTCGGCTCGATATCAAAAGGAAATTTACCTGTAAATTGACTGAAAGTAAAGCCCGCAGGGATTGTGTCTCTTACGACTACATTTACTGCTTCTCTGCCGGGAAGAGGCCCATTTCCAAAGACACGGCGCCAGGTATAGCCGTCCCATTCCTCAACCAGCACGTTATCAACAGTATAATCCGCTGTTTTGCAGCTCTTTGGGTCCCAGTTATTTACCGGAATATCGGGATTGTCAAGATCTGTCCAGTCCCCGGTAATCGGCCAGTAAACCCCGCCGTCATCATCCTGTGCCTGCGGATCCCACGACCAGTCATCTGCCCAGTTTACCGCTGTCCAGTTTCCAGAAAACAGATTCCATGCAAGACGTAAAGGCATCGTACCGCCCTTGTGAATTCTTCCCTGCATTCCTGCATACTCGCGAAGGTGATGGTCGATTGCCGCAAGATTTTCGACCCGGGCTGGATCAAGAGGGTCGGAGAACTGGATGATTATTCTCTGGTTCCATTTACCATTGGCGTCTTCGCCGGGAGTGATATTTTCATGTAAGATTTTAATGAAATTTTTATCCAGACCTTCTGTGATTGTCGGCTGTACTCCCCAGCCTGTTTGGCAATCAGCGGTGCCTTGATAACATTTCAATCCCGGATCGAAAAGGTAGTAGGAGATACGGTAGTTGCCGTAATCGATATAGGCCTCCTGGGCGTGATGGAAGAGCCTGACTTTCATTGTGTTCATAGCAGGGTTTGCGGGATCTGCCGCGCTGGCATAAGAGAGATGTACTCCCGGGCGCCCTCCGTTAATCCACCCTGCATCGGAGGTGTTTTCAAACTCAATTGTGAACTCGATCTCTTTGCCCGGGTTGACCGCTGCTGCTGATGCGGTTTTGTTTACAATAAGCGCTCGTTTGGCGATATCCAGATAATTGCGCTCCATAACAGAGGTTATGTTGTTGGGGTATTCATTCGATGCCCACCCGCTTCCGTTTGCACAGGAGATCGAAACACGGTTTCGGTACTGTTTGCGGGTGGCCTTTGCCACTTTGACAACCAGTTTTACCTGTCCCCTTGTAGGTTCGATTCCGGTTGCGGTTTTAAATCCGGACACAGAACCGATATTCCAGGTCACAGTGTTTGCAGATGCATTAAATATTCCGTCATCGGTTGCCGACTGAAACTGGAAATCAGGGTGAAGTGTATCAACTATCACCACATTCTGTGCATCAAGAGATCCATAGTTGCGGTAATCGATAGTGTAGGTAACGGTGTCTTTTTCAAATGCAAATGTCTTGTCGATGTCAAGGTAAACCTTCATATTTGCAGTGGGTACAAGTTGTGCCGGAGAATGGTAGTTGCCTGAAAGCACAAGCAGTCCCAGAACCCGGAACCATCCATGGAAATAATGTGGAACACTTGTCAGATAGCCATCTCCGGGGGTGTCAACATCCCACTCGAGTTCAAGCTGCCGGTACATCTCTGACATCAGGTTAAAATCCTGAGAGATAACAGCGGAGGGTGAGCCGACACTGTGGATCCAGTTCAGGAAAAAGAATTCACCATCTGTTCCGTTAAGGGTCCAGAATGTCCACAACACGTGAGGACCCCAATAGGTAAACTTATCATCAGCACCCGCAACGCAGGGGTTCTTCCAGGGGTCCTGGCGGGGGTCCCAGAGGAAACGGGCAAAGCGCAGCCCCATGTCTCTTTCAAAAGTATTCGGTGTTCCCTGAATAACCTGGTGAGAAACCGGGTCCCAGGTCGATGAAGGATTCCCGTGCCAGACATAGTTAAGAATAGTTCTCCACCCGAGGCGAAAGTCTTCACCCTGATTAGCATTGCGGAAAACCGGCACATTATCCGATCCGATAGATACTTTGCCTGCAATAGGAATAGCAGCTGGATTTTTAAGCATCTGTCCCATTAGCCAGTCCGACGATGCCTCAGCACGGCGGAACTGTTTTATGTTCCATGCGTATTTTGCTGAATCTATCTCAGAAAGAAAATCACCGAACTGACGAAAGTATGAGGGGGCAGTATAGTCAAACCACTGCTCCTGAGGACCCTTAGATTCGATATTAACACCGCTTCGGGCCGGATCATTTGCCCAGTCAGTCAGTTCCTGCCAGGAATCTCCACCTTTAAAGTAGCCGTCAAAACCGATGTCGCCGCTGAGCCATGTTGAACCGTTTGAAACAAAGATAAGCGTGTCGGTAAGGGCTTTAATGAAATCGACAGCAGCCTGCTTATAGGAGATAGGGTTACCGCATGCATCATTTACACCCATGAACTCACCCCATTGCTTATAGGCGCAAAGAAGCGCCAATGCAATGTCAAAGTCACCATCAGCGGCAGAGTTGTCATTTGAAACATTTTTCCAGCCTGGAAGCTGGCTGTAGCGGTACCCGGGGCTTGATTCCTGACAGTCACTGTAGCGCTTTACTTTGTTCATCGCATTATCATGTATCCACAACCACAAGCCATCAAAGGTGGGTTTGTCAGCCATCGCTACCGCACCCAGCATGGCGTAACCGTCACCTTCCGTACATGTCGGTTCTGACTTGTAGTAAATGTAGTCGATCCCGCCTACACCTCCACCCGGTTTTTCCGCCCGGTTCATCATTATCCGGTAAGCATCCTTGATTGTTTTTTCCATCTCTGCATGAGGGACACCGACGCTGTTATGGGTTCCAACATTCCCCAGAGTGGCAGATGGGTTGACATAAGGCTGAAACTGCGGGAAAGGGAAAGCAGGGTCATTGGAATTGATTGATATGGGAATGGGTTCCTGGGCAAAAGCGGCCGAGGCGATGATTAAAGCGAATAAATTTGATTTTAACAAGATATTCCTTTTTTTATGTAGTCTGGTCATTTGCAATTTACTCATTTCAGTACCTTTTGCACTGGGCCGCGGTGTTGTATTCACCCCGGAGGTGAAAGAATAACTTTAAAATTTAGTCACTGATACTGAGTCATCTCCGGGGCCCCTCAGAAACCGTTGTCGAAATTGATTGCCCGTGCGCCGGATGATGAACGCTCGGGGCTAAAAAGAATCAGGGATAGAAAGAAGTCCGTATTAATCAGTTTCCTCATGTTTTTATTAATTCAGCTCGATGGAACACCAGGAAGATCCTTGAGGGAAATACCCGGAATTGGCCATTTCTGCTTGATTTGGCGCATGTGAAGGTTATGATTTTTTAAAATACTATTCTTTATTATAAGGGGAAAGCAGAAGATTTGTAAGGAATTTTTTAGGAGAGAGGAGGAAAAGTGTAGACTGGTAGTGTACGGTGGCAGGTTTGGGAAGGGGGGTACTCAGAGGTGACAGTGTTAGTTTTACGGGTTAAGTAAGAAGTTCACCCCAGAGATGAAATAAGAACTTTGGATTTTTTGTCACTAATTCATCTCTGAGGCTCCAGAGTAAGCCTTCAAAAGAGAGGTAATTCTATATTGGAGTCATCTTAAATCAACAAAGTCAGTTTTTCATCTGTAGGTTATCAGGTGCGGGAACAAAAAAAGGCAATACTGGTTCTCGACTGCGCCTCTAATAAAAGCAGTGTACTGTAGGAAGATCTTTTACTTTCATCTCAAAGGGAAGTTCTATCCAGCGCAAACCATCTCTTTAAGTAACTCCAGCCCCACTATTCTATTACT
>JAAYYB010000196.1 GCA_012515615.1 Fibrobacter sp. | reverse complement strand
TCTTCCCAAAGATTCTTTTTTCTTAAGAATCTCTTCTATTTGGGTTCCCTCCTCTAAACAGCATATTATTGTTGATGCCCTTCCTTACGGTAAGGCCTCGGAATAGAAACTGGCCTATCTTATTTAATTCCGAAAGGCTACAATAAGTTTTAATCTACCACCAGTTCGACAGTGCGGCCGCAAAGGCGTTTGCGAATGTGATATCCATACCTGCCTCCACAAATGGTGGACAACAAGGGGTGATAGCGGAAGACCGGCGTCTTCGACGGGCTGGAGCGAAAGAGGGGGCACCCTCTTCCAAAAAGTTTTGATTCTTAAGAAATTTTTGTATTGGGGGCACCCTCTCCCAAAAAATCTTGATTCTTAAGAATTTTTGTATTGGGGGCACCCTTCTCACAAAAATCTTGATTCTTAAGATTTTTTTATATTGGGGGGCACCCTCTTCCAAAAAATCGTTATCTTCCTTTAATCATTACTTGTATTGAAGCCATCCCTTAAGGTCAGGCCTCGGAATAGGCCAGATAAATCAGACAGAGTAGTTTATGGGCAACATCAGTGTTGTCCACGGTTTTCTACTGATGGTATACAATAGCCATTGTGAAACAACTATTTTCCTTTAAACAAGTAATCTGGAGATAGTTACATGGCCTTTAACCCTGTTCTTCCTTTTCTGGTCCTCTGCCTCTTTATGATGATTTTTTCTAATCGTTACTATTTAAAATCATTCCTGCTTCTTTCCGTGGCTTTACTGCTTTTTACTTCTGGTAATCTCTCTGCAGATACACTGATCTCTCCCGATGATCCAGCGATCAATTATTACGGAAGATTTGATTATTCCAACCCCAAAGCACCCCGGTTTAACTGGTCGGGTTCTACAATTGAGTTTAAGGTGAGCGGCACGGCTACTGTTGAAATAGAGCTCACCGACGGGGCCGGGTATTATGATATAGAAATCGACGGTCAACTTCAATCCACGCCATTGCATGCCGACTCATGGGGTCCCCATAAGTATTCTCTTGTAAATTCTCTTTCATCAGATGATCATGTAATCCGAATAATCCGGCGCAATGAGCCTTACTGGGCAATTGCGGCGTTCAGCGGAATCTATTTGTCAGACGGCGGCAAAATCACTCCTTCAGCCAAACCGGTGCGTAAGATGGAGTTCCTCGGTGACTCCTGGACCGCCGGATACTTTATTGAAGCCTGTGGTGACCAGCAGGCGCACACAAATACCAACAAAACCTGGGCGCGCCTTACAAGCAAGGCATTCAGGGCACAGGATATTATACTGGCGGAATCCGGTATCGGTTTATTGAAAAGCCCGGGTGGAAGAGCATCTTTACCCCAAAAATATGGAAACACATTTGACACTATCGGCAGCGGGTCAACACCGAAGTGGGATTTCTCTAAATGGATACCTGACATTGTCACTATTTTTCTTGGAATCAATGATAACAGTTCGGGTGCTGCTGACAACGAATACAGTGCTGCGGTCCACTCATTTGTATCTACCATCCGAGGCAATTATCCTGACGCATACATTCTTTTTATCTCATACTCAGGATGTATGGATCAGGCAACCAGGTCCGCCGTAGCTGCTGAGACAACAACCCTTGGCAATAAAGGAATCTATTTCTATGAATGTAAACAAGAGGTAAAAGGCTGCACCTGGCACCCGGATACCACCGATGCCCGGGCGATATCAGACTCGGTGGTAGCTAAAATCAAACAGATTACCGGCTGGGATACCGCGACGGTTTCTTTGGCTCATGTCAAGACTATAAGCGGTTCACTTGAAGCATCACAAATCAAAGCGGCTCATATTGATAACCGTACAGTTTTGATCACCTCCAGTCGGCACAGAGCCGGTTATCCGATCCGTGTTGTCGATGCAACTGGAAAGCTTGTCGAACAGATGCAGTTTGATTTGTCAGGAGTCTGCTGGTGGAATACCGCTCATATTCCAGAAGGTTTCTATTTTGTGGGCTCTCAGAGCAGCGGATGGGCAAGGGTATTTATAAAACGATAAATCTTTCTACAAGGATTATGCCTCTAGGGCCAGGTGCATAAGTCAGGTACTATTTCGCCTGACACTACTGACTCTTATTTAAACTGAACCAGTTTATCAACCTCTTTTTGATTCATGTAACTTAATTTTATCCAATTCGGGCCGCGTGATACATTACTTATCCGGACCTCATCCATTTTACCGTAGAATGTCTTAAATCCGGTACTCGTCAATTCACTTCCTGCACCTATTTGGAAATCATGGTTTGTATTCTCTGTTGGATCTCCGGATATGATTTTACCAGTGGAATCAACACACTCATCGTTTATATAAAGATACTGCCGGTTTCCCTTCCGCACACCAGTCAGGAGCCGCCATTTATATCTTTCTGAAATTGAGTCCCTTAATTCCAGTACATTTGATGATTGACCTGTATACAGAGCGAAACACCACTGCTGATCTTTTATTTTCAGGTTGTACTGATAATCACCTTTTCCGGCAATGAAGTAGCTTGTATCATTCTCATAGGTGTAAACCCATGCGGATATTGTGTAATAAGCATTTTCTGCAAAGTTCATTTTTCCGTCAGCTGTACCGGATATTAAAACGTTGCTTGTCAAACCATTAAACTCTCCAGAAGAGCCTATCAATCCTGAAACGCCGTAGACCTCAGTGGTAGTACCATTAAACATGTTCAGAGTCGCATCGAAAGTTTCATTTCCCTTGAAATCAGAAAAGTGCCATACCCCCTGAAATCCATTTGCTGTATCAAACACATCACTGCTTTTTGAAAGATTCACGTCATTTGAATTACCCCATAAAATCATTATATGCTGTGTGCTGTCATTTCCCTTTATTGTATCGACTTTAACCCATATCTGCGCTGATCTGGCACTCTTATCCCAGCTTTCGATTTCATGGGAGAGAAGAACTCCCTTTGAATTTGTAAATCTGATATCGGAACCGTCTGCGGCTGAAGAATCGAAACTGAAGTTTGAATCATTCAAACGGATTAAAACCGGAAATTCTGTTACCTGACCGGAAATATCTGCTCCAGCTGCGGATGTGTTGAGGAACAGTTTTTTTGAAGAATTCCAGTTCACAAAAGGAAGCCTGGTTTCGCTCACCGATGAAGCATGTATATCATTTATCACAACCGGTTTGAATGCATCATCTTCAGAGATAATCTTAAAACTGTAGACTCCCTCTGGAAGATTACCTAATTCGAAATTTCCTGAAGAATCAACAAGCACTTTTCTTTCAAGGCCATAAACAAGGCAATAAAGCGGAGCTGCGGAGGTGCTTATATCGACATTTCCGCGTACTTTTGCGTAAGGCTTCAGTGTGTCAGAGAGTACCATGTCTGAGCCGTGCTCATTAACATTACCCGTTGTTATCCGGAAAAGAAACGCAGATTCCCTTTCGTCATTAATTTCAATACTATAACTGCCGCTATCAAGTGAATCGAAACAAAACCGGCCATTTTCATCAGTTACGGTCTTTCTTTTCTCATTATTGTCTATAGTGTCTTCATCGATAGCCGAAAGGTAATCTGCTGACCGAAGCATCACAGATGCTCCAGCGGCAAATTTTCCGTCGGACTGGTACATTACAGCAGATATCCGGATATTATCTGTATCGGTTGTGCCACCGGAAAGTGGTTCTAAACCACATCGGCACAAAATGAGAACAGCGACTGCGAAAACAAGAGACGCTCTCATTGTTCCACCGGTCCCTTCAAACCTCCGGTATTGCCGCTGACCGGGAAAAATGCAAAATTCATCTGATAAACAACAGAACTGTTCTTATCTCTGTTCACAATCGATTTCACTCTGCCTTTAAATGCGTCAATTTCTGCCGCAAGCAGGGAATAGGTTTCAGGCGATATACCCATGGTTATTCCTGATATATGCCGTTCATCAACATTTGCCTGTTCCAGGGCGAGTTTGGAATGGTCGATCATTGTTTTTGCGAATGTCTGTAATGCAAGTGATACAACGGATTTATCTGCGATCAGCGCCGTATCGGTCTGTTTGTAAAAACCATCGTTATCCTTTTTAAGAAGCATCAGTCTCAAAAGAAGTTTTATGGCTGATTTGGCTTCTGAGGGCTTAATGGGAGGATTCATCATAGAAGCGAGTTTTTTAAAATCATCCTTGAAATCGTACAGCGTTACCAGTTCGCGTATGACTGGAATATACCACTGTGCAAAGTAATCAAAGAAATCACCATTGAGCACCGACTCTTTGAAGTTTCCAGCCATCGAACGCATGGAATTATAATGCTGCTGTTTTTCAACCGATGTCCTGGCCTGATCAAACATGACCATACAGAGGAAATAGTCTGCTTCCTTATGACTCAATTTCATTGCAGAACTGAATTTTTCGATTACAGGTCTTGTTAGGTTTCGCTTTCCGTCAATGACTTGCTTGAAAAATGATGGAGAACTGATTCCTGCTTTACCCGCAAAATAGCGGTATGAGAAATGACGGCTCTTCTTTTTCTGTTCAATGTAATATGCCCGAAGATATTTCCTGTAATCAACGAATTCAAATATTGAATGCATAGTAGAATCAGCAGTAAGATTTCATGGGGTTTTATGAACTGGACGGGTTTTAAACAACAGGTCTTTGGCTTTCAGAAATTTCAGAAGCATATGATTGTCCTCCCTTTACTTTCATAATACCTGGCTTATGAACCTGGACTCAGGGACAATTGCACTTCCTCACGCCCTGATGCATAAGTCAGGTAATAATGCAAAATAGCAGTTTATGTGGACATCGTCAACAGATATTAACCAACGCTCGTCTCTATTAACGACAGACTACTTTGCCTGTGAATTTCCTTATCCCCTGCTGGATTTGCAGAAGCGCCATTCCACTATAGCCCGCCGGAATTTTCAAGCTGTTCATTCCCGCGCTGGCCCTGACCATGCCTGAATAGATACTCCTCCCCTGCAGATCCTTCAGCATTATCTTCACATTACCTGATACCGGAGCGTTCCAGGTCGCGTGAATGATACCATTGTATATAAATGCATGAATGGTACCGGGGATAATGGAGGCACGATACGGCACCGTGGATGTAAGCCATTTGCTTGTGGTCGTAGTTGTCCATTCCTGATCGCCAGCAACAGCACCGGTTGATATCAGCATGACAGCATCAACATTCCCCTCCCCCTCCTCCGGAGCATTCAGGTTGAAGGAGTACGCTGTATCACTTGTACCGTTACTTGATTTGAACACAATCCAATCTATGTATATCGTTCCCCTGTACCCCGCAGAATATGCCTGAAGAGCAAAGAAATCAATCTTTGCAGGATCAGCCGGAACAAGCGCATTTGTATCCAGTGTATCTGTTGAAACAGGGATACTGTAATTTGCCCAATCATTCATGGTCAATTTACCAAGTGACGCTTCCCGCCAAACCCAGTTATTGGACATTGTCACCAGGCTAAGTGATAAATACCCGTACTTTGAAACCCCTGCAGAATCATATTCGGTTTTCCCATTTACATAGGCACGCACAATAATGGAATCGCAAGTGGTCATATCCGGCCTGACAACACCCAGATTAACCTGTCCCCATAAGGAATCCTTCGCTGAATAGAGAATTTTCAGGGAATTATTACCAGCTTCAACCTGTACCAGTGATGTATCGCCTTCCAATTTCGGCATACCCCATCCATGCCGCATCGCGTTAAGAAGGCCCAGATCGTAAACAGCACCTGTCCTGCGGTCGAAAATCGTCATGGTCTTATCACCTTTGCCTCCTGCATCCCAGGCGACCGGGATTATCCCGTGGCGCTTTGACGATGAACAAACATACTCGTAAAAATAGCGGCGGGACAGTATGTGCCTTGTGAGGCTCTCATCTTTAAGAGTCAACCTTTTCATCGCTCCGAATTCACCCAGAAGCACGGGTATGTTTTTATCTGTAAATTGAACTTTCATCAGATTGAATACGGAATCTGTATATGATTCCTCACCCCAGGTTGCGTTGCGGTCTGTGTCTGTTGTTGATTTATAGTACTTTCCCCAGTAGTAAAAAACCTTCCCCCACTCCGCATCCTGCTCCATAAGACAGAACTGGTAAGGGTAGTAATGGACTTCCACCATAAGCCGGTCGGCAATTTTGTCAATTGGTAAAGAAGTCATCAGTTTGTAGGTGTCCTCAAGGGCAGTGTTTGGCCCCTGGATGACAAGTGTACGTGAAGCGTTATTGCCGCCTGTGGCCCGTACTGTATCGATAAACGTCTGGAGGAAGAACTTCAGCACCTCCATGGATGCAGCACCGTTTTTGACATTAGGCTCGTTTGTACCCGCAAATATCAGGTGGCGATCATAATCGCGAAAAGCCGTGGCGATCTGCCGCCAGTAGGCGCCCTGTTTGGCCTGAATCCTCTGACGCATCGTGGCGTTGGTTACACACGAATCAATCTTGTTTTCCAGCCAGCCGCCATCCCAGTGGATATTCAAGATAACAAAGAGGCTGTCCTTAATGCAGTAGTCAACCACTTGTTTTACCTGAGCCATCCAGGCCGGACTGATTTCGAATGTAACCTGATCGGCATTTCCATCCCAGGCACATGGAATCCTGATCGTATTGAACCCGGCGGCCTTTACAGAGTCGATCAATTGTTGAGTCGGTACCGGATTACCCCAGGAAGTCGGCCCTCCGATTGCCTCCATTGTATTTCCGATATTCCATGCAATGCCCATCTCTGCGGCAATCGATTTTGCTGTCGGGAGATCTTGTGCCAATATAGAAGACTTCATCACAAGTCCGCAAATAAAGCACAGCAGGTTTATCTTGATAAAAATTGACTTAAAAACTTGACTTGCCATAATGTGTAGCCCTCCCGGGTTTTGAATTCTAAGAAATATTGGTAACAGCAAATCCATATTATATAGACAATATTTCCCGCCATTTTCATTTATAATATATGCACAAATTTCCATTAAACTGTTTTTAATACAGGTTTGTTGGTATAAAACGTGCTCATTTTGGATACACTATATCCCGTATTCAATTGATTTTTCTATAGTTATGTTTGCCGTATTTTGTTTTTCACCATGTCTGTGTATACGGCCACAACCTCCTTCGGAGGCCAGCTCTCTACAGTCCATATTTCAGGTTATCGATGAATATCTGGTCAGATTTTTCCAAAAAAAAAGCCTAGGCATGATCAGGCCAATCGACTAACATCCAGGCAAAGATTAGTGGTTTCTAAAAAGTGTCAGTAAGATGAAAGCTGCAGCGGAAGCATGAACATTCAGCCTTTGGCGCTTTACTCTTTTTTCACTCTTTCCTGCCCCCAAAGCGCTTATATTCTCTATATAATCATTAAACCTAAAAATCGCAGTTGGATGAGGCAAAAAATCGTAATCTGTTGAGCGCTAAGGCTTTCAGGCATCTTGATCTTATCACCTTGCCGATAAGACCTGCGATGCCTTCAAGCCTTATCATCTCAACATCTTACGGTTTTTTGTTCTCCCC
This sequence comes from Fibrobacter sp., assembly GCA_012515615.1. Classification (GTDB taxonomy): domain Bacteria; phylum Fibrobacterota; class Chitinivibrionia; order Chitinivibrionales; family Chitinispirillaceae; genus JAAYIG01. The sequence goes on along the minus strand of JAAYYB010000196.1, from coordinate 12,733 downwards.
AACTGCGACTTTTAGGTTAAAGGGCAGGAAGCTCTCCATGCTCTTAGAAGAGAACCCTTCGGATAAAGAAAGCAATTTTCTGTGCTGAGATGAGGTGTAAAATGCGTTTTTTCGTTCTTTCCATTCTGTGTTTCTGTTTTTCCATAGCCTTTGGTGAATTAACAGCCATAAAAGTTGATGAGACTTTAATCACTGATAATGCGTCCCAGTGGCGCGACAGCAGGTACGGGAACCTTTATCTGAACAGCTGCTCTTTTCAGCAGGATGCACTGATAACCTTTAACGGCTGGCAGTATGCGGTTTTTTATTCCACAGATCGATACATAACGGTTGCACGGCGGAAAGTTTCCTCGAAAGTCTGGGAAAGCTGTGAATTGACCGATTACAAGCAGAGTGTAAATGACAACCACAATACAATATCAATGGGAATCTCTCCTGCGGACGGACGGCTCCATCTCTCTTTTGACCATCATACTTCTACACTTCATTACAGGATGTCGATTGCGGGGCTGTTGTCGAACCCTGACAAATTTCAATGGAGCAAGGGGCTTTTCACTTCAGTAAACAGTATCCTTGATGGAGAATCCGTTACTTCAGTTACCTACCCCCGGTTTATCACAGCACCCGACAGTACACTTGTTCTTACAACACGAATCGGCACAAGCGGAGACAGCGATAATAGAATATGGAAATACAATAATAACGGCACATGGAGGAATCTGGGACAGTTTATTGAAGGTGACTACAATGGAGGGAATTGTACAGCATACTTTCATGGTTTACAATTTGATAATAACAACCGGCTCCATGCTGCCTGGTGCTGGAGAGAGACCGGAAGTGGTGAGATGAACCACGACCTCATGTATGCGACAAGTGACGACTACGGCCTCACCTGGCATGATATGGAAGGGGCTGTTGTCGCACGGGCCGGAAGCTCATTTATTAGTCAGAATACCAGATCGTGCAGAGTCTGGACAATCCCAACCGGTACAGGACTGATCAACCAGGAAGGCATGGCCGTAGATAAGCAGGGACGGGTTCATGTGCTTTCACGGGAAAATGTTTCAGGGAAAAACGTACAGATGCATTATTTCAAGGATACAACAGGACCCTGGCATCGCATCAATACCAATATACCGACAAAAGTGTGGGACAACCGGTCAAGCATTGCATTTGATGGCGAGGGAAATGTTTACGCGATTATGCCTCACATCAGTATCGCAGGAGCATCAGTTGAAAGCGGGTATTCTGACTGGCGTATTCTTACGAGTGAGGATGACGGGAACTTCTATTATTCAGAACCTCTGATCAGCATAACTGAAATTGACAACAAAAGCAGCAGACTTTATGTCTTTGCACAGAAAGGGTTTTCAACACTCCAGAAATGGAAAAACGTCTCTAATGTCAATATTGGACCGGAAGTGATGAATGCTGGTAAAAACGCATATTGCCAGAGCAGTTCAGGCAACTGGACAGATTTCAAGTTCACTTTCAGTTTGAAAATTTCGGAAATAGCGGCTGGAGTATGCTTCAGAGTTCAGGACAGCACAAATTTATATATGTGGCAATTCAACGCTGATTCCGATCTTCTGAGATTCCATGTCAGAAAGCAGGGAACCTGGACAGTGCTGAAAGAGACAACATGGAATATTGACATAAATACAGAATACAGAGTAGGAATTGTCGCTGATGGTGGAGTTTTCAAATGTATGATTAATGATCAGAAAGCCGATTCCGTTTCTGATGCATCGATAGCAGCGGGGGGTATAGGTTTTCGATCCGGGAGAACAGAATCTTTCATTGTGGATGATGTTCATGTGTCAGCAGTGCCATCCAATGCCCTCCTTTTTTCGGATGATTTCACTACCCGGGCATCACTTACATCTCCTGAGATCAGCTGTCTTGAGTATACGTTAAATGGAGAACCAGTCTCGCAAAAATGGAATATCAATTTAAAAAACATGGAAACCGCGCACCCTTTGATGAAGGCAGGCCTTTCCACTCTCAACAATCGTCTCACTATCTTTTGTGAACTCTCAGAGAGATCGGATCTATCTCTCTCTTTTTTCAACCCCCTGGGGGTACTCCTGAAAAAAATTACTGTGAACAATATGCAGAAGGGTACAAACAGTGTGGTTGTCGGTGACAAGATTCAGGTACCAGGTATCTGTTTTGTACACATAAGAGCAACAGGCGTAAGTGGAAAGAGGGAAGAATCCCTGTTAAAATTCACCGGGCCGGCCCGGATGCATAAGTCAGGTAATACAAGATCGGGTCTTTGAAGTATGGACCGATTCAGGTGAGAATGGAAGGATTGCGTCTGCAATACTTCCAGCCAGACTTCAAAGAGTAATTTCAATCAGGAGCACACCCCGGGACATGATATAATTTTATAAAATGCGGGTTGTTCAACTTATTTTGCTGTTCCTCTCTCTTTGCCTCTCTGCTGAACTCCAGTATGAGGGTCCTTTACCGCCTCAGATTGACACGATCTCTTTAAAAAAAGAATACCGGCGAATACATGCTCTGGTAAATCCCGCTCAACCTGTTGATTCTGCCCCTGTCATCATACGATTCTACAGCCGTTCAGATGAAAGGATATTGGGAGTAAGGCTTCCTGAATGGGGAGGCGGCGGTGCAATAGGAAAAGATACCATAATTGTACCTGTTGATAGAAATTATGCTTTTTTCAACACAGATTTCCAGAGGATTGCGATACACGAACTGGTTCATATTGTCCTTGTCAGATCTTACGGAATACTGCGGGTTCCACGATGGTTCCATGAGGGTCTGGCAATGGCACTTTCAGGTGAGCTTTCCTTTGATGGAAGCGTAATTTTATCAAGGGCCATTTTAACCGGTTCGCTTCTGCACCTTGATTCAATAGAAAGGCTTAACAGATTTGATCACTGGAAAGCTCAGCTTTCCTATTGTCAAAGCCACTTTGCAGTTTCCTTTCTCATTGACACATACGGATACGATCTACTCCCGGAGCTGCTCTCAGCGACTAAGCACAGAAGAAACTTTGAAGCTGCGAGTCTTGAGGTGTTCGGGTTAAGCACCAAAGAATTTGAAAAACTTCTGCAGACCGAGATTCAAAAGCGTTACAAGTACCTCTTTCTTATCTCAGATTATTCTCTTTTTTGGGTAGGCGGGGCACTTTTATTGATTGCCGGCTTTATAGTAACCCGCATAAGGAATCGCTCAAAATCAAAGCAGATGGAGATACAGGAAGAAATTGAGAGGCGGCAGGAAATAGAAAATATGGAGAGCGAAAACAGAGAGGAAGTGTAACGGTATTCAACCATTATTTTTATAGTTACCCTATAGTGTAAAGTGTTTACTTGCCGGAGTAATAACCTTGGACCTGCCGCTTTTAAGTACCACAATACATCACTGCTATTCCAGCCAGAATCCCCATAAGCAGTAAAGCCCTGGTCTTTACATTTTTCTCCTTGAACATAAGCACGCCGGCAGTAAATGAAATGACGACATTTGAGCGGCGAATAGTAGAAATCAACGAGATTAAGGCTCCGGGAAATCCAATCGCATAGAAATAGATAAAGTCCGCTGTGACCAGGAAAACCGCAATAAAAAGAATGCTCCATCGCCACACAAATGGTGTGGTTGATTTTCTTACCGGATACCACACGAGCAGCAGCACAGGTATCATCACCACAACCTGATACACCGAAAACCAGGCCTGTACTTCCAGTCTGTCAAAACGTTTTATGAGAAATTTATCGTACAACGCGCTGCATGATCCAAGTACTGTACCGATGATCATGAACCAAACCCATTTATTGTTCCTGAAAGAATAGCCTTCTTTACTGCCGGCAAAAGAAAACAGGTAGAAAAAGATCAGCGAGACAATCAGCCCTGTCCACTGCAGTAAGGAGAGCCGCTCGCCCAGAAGCACTATTGCACCAATTATGGTCCATATCGGAGCGGCTGAACGGATCGGAGATGCTATAGTCAGAGGCAGATGCTTGAATGCAAAGAATGTGAAAATCCAGGAACTCACAACCAGCATCGCTTTTAGGAAAATGAATTTCTGGACTGCGAATCCGGAGAATGGGACGTGAAGAAAGTGTCCTCCTGAGAGATCCGGGGCAGCAAACGAAAACAGAATCAGTGGCAGAAAGATAAGTGCGCCGGTAAGGTTGGAAACGAAAAGTACCGGAAGTACGGCATTTTTCTCGAGTGATTTCTTCCGGAAAACATCGTAAATACCGAGACTTATTGATGAACAAATTGCGAGAATGATCCACATAGTCTAAAATTACCAGTAAAATCTGACTTATGTATCCGGTGCGCCCTGACACGAGTGCACAAGTCAAGTTAAGTGAAGCTTCAGGCCGGCTATATTATATTTCTACTTCAATCTCATTTGCCCAGATCTCCTCCGGCTTCTGTCTTCTGGTAATCAGCACATGTGAACCATCAGAACGTATCATTGCCTCTGCACAGATGGGGCGGCTGTTGTAGTTCTTTGCGCTCATGGTTATGCCGTATGCTCCTGCACCTGTGATTGCCACGTAGTCTCCGGTCTGCGCCTCGGGCAGCTTTACTGTCGACACTCTCTCGGGATCACCCTCAGAAGGAGTGAATATGTCTCCACTTTCACAGCATGTACCTGCCACGACATAATCTTTCTGAGCCTGTTCCCCTTTACCCAGCAATATTATCGGATGACGGGCTCCGTAGATCATGGGACGAAGCAGCTCTGTCATCGAAGAATCGAGTTTCAGAAAATTGTACCCGTCTTTTCCGGTATCAACCATGTCACAGATCCGGGAAACCAGGATGCATGAATTGGCCGCCAGATAAGTTCCAGGTTCAATCTCCATCTGCAGCTTCCGTCCGGTCTCATCCGCAAACGATCTGAACGCGTCACTGACAACCGGAAAAACGGTCCCGAAATCCATCGAGTTTTCAGGGTTATTGCGGTCGATCCTGTATCCCCCGCCCATGTTTACAACTGTTACATCAGGCATTTCCCTTACAACATCGAGTGTCAATCGAGCAGCCTTCTGCCAGATTTTCCAGTCACTTCCAGACCCTACATGAGTGTGTACATGTGTAATTTTCAGTGAGTATTCACGTGCAAGGGCCAGAACCTTATCCAGGTACTGATGCCATATGCCAAAGGAAGCCGCCGGACCGCCTGTATTTGTGCGGTTGTTGTGCCCGGAGCCCAGGCCTGGATTTATTCTTACCGACAAGGGACGGTTACTTCCGGTAAAGCACTCACCATAACGCTTCAACTGCAGCAACGAGGTGGCATTGTACAGCACTCCCATCCCTGCAAGTTCCTTCAACTGCTCTGCATTAAGCGGTTCCTGGCTGGTAAGAGAGATTTTATCGGCACTGATCCCCGCTGCCATAGCCCTCTTGACTTCATAATAAGATGAGGCATCAATGTGCAGTCCCATGCTGTCAAAGATTTTCAGCACAGCTTTGTGAGAATTAGCCTTCATGGCATATCTGACCTTCAAGCCAAAGGCATTGGGAGCGTTAAGTGCCTGTTGTGCGTATTCTCTGTAAGAATTCTCATCATGTATGAAAACAGGCGTACCCGTTGTCTCCGCTATCTGTATCAGTTCCGCATGCGAAGCAAACGTCAACCTTTTTTGAATATCAACCATTTTCTTCTCCATTCCGGCCGCAAAAATCTGAGCAGCTGGATAGCTGCATCGAATCCTGATTATCCTCTAAACCCCGTTCCACAGGCAGAGTAAAATACATGAAATACAGGCTTGATATACAGGTACACGCAGATCATTAAGTTTTTCCGGAGAGGTGACTTTTGGATTTGAGGTGTTAAGTCACTTTTTTCACCTCAGAGATGACTTAGTGACTCACCATGGGTTCATTTAACGAATTAAGTTAATGTTTCACCCCAGAGGTGACCCAGAGACTCCCCATGGGTCCATTTAACGAGTTAAGTCACTCTTTCACCCCAGAGATGACTTAGTGACTCCCCACAGGTGCATTTAACGAGTTAAGTCACTCCTTCACCCCAGAGATGACTTAGTGACTCCCCACAGGTGCATTTAACGAATTAAGTCACTGTTACACCTCAGACTTAGTGACCCGCCACAAATGTATTTAACGAGTTAAGTCACTGTTTCACCCCGGAGATGACTTAGTGACTCCCAACAGTGATCCATTTAACGAGTTAAGTAACTCCTTCACCCCAGAGATGACTTAGTGACTCCCAACAATGATCCATTTAACGAGTTAAGTCACTCTTTCACCCCAGAGATGACTCTGGGACCCCACACAGATCCATTTAACAAGTTAAGCCAATCCTTCCCCCGCTGTTCTGACCAAATCTTACAGGGATACAAATCAACGCGCAGATGAACCGCACCTCTTCTCTCCTGACTAATGCCCCTGGATCAAACCAAATTGCACTTTCCCCTCCTCCCCGGCCCGACTCGAATAATCACCGGCTGATTAATACCTTTCTGCCATAACATACTCATTTGAAAAAATTCAACCACGATTTGCCGAAGCATAAGGCTTATTACTCTACTCATCGTTGCAGAAACTATTTTACAGAATCAGGCTATTTCTGCCATCTATTAACTATCAACCCTCTCAGGAGGCTAAGTATGCTCTCTTTGCACCGTAAGGTCACCATGGTTATTGCCGGTTCATGTTTTCTATATATGTTTACAGGTTGTGTCAAAGCACCCGACCAGGAACTGGCTGCGGCAAAAGCAGCAGTCCAGGCCGCTCAGGATGCCGAAGCGGACAAATATTGCGCCAACAATTTCAAGAACGTAAAGAAGGCTATGGACGCGGCTGAAGCAGAAATTGCCCGTCAACAGAGCAAATTTATGGGCAGAAAATATACTATCGCCAAAAAATATTTGCAAAACGCCACTCAAATCGCAAATGAGATCAAAGTCGAAGCTCCCAAGATCAAAGAAGAGATGGTGTCAACGACCAAGGAAAACCTGGCAATAGTAAAAGACATGCTGAAGGAAACAGCCGACGACATCAAAAAAGCCTCCCGTTCAAAAGATAAGAATATCATTACTGAGCTGAAGGCTGACCTGAGCGCTGCAGACAGTGCCGCAACCAGCGCAGCAGCGGAATTCAATGCCGGAAATGTTCAGGGTGCATCAGAAAAACTTGCCGAAGTTCAGGCTTATATAAAGAAAATAACTGACACACTGAAGCCCCCTTCTGAAGAACCGATGTGATTTTTGTCAAATGCAGTCACCGATTGCTGCTTTGACTCAATGACCGATAACGATGCCTCTGATTTTTTTCAGAGGCATTTTTTATTGTGATCATTGCCCTTAATCTGCCAAATACTACAATTAATTTATATTTCTCTTATAAAGGGGAACTGCAAACCGGTTTAGCTTTTTTACTTTCACTCTATTAATGGAAAAAACATGCAAAACCGAATTATTCATATTGTGATAACCTTCATCCTTATCTCTCTTCCCTGCGCTGCTCTGGCCCGGATCGAAGTTGATATCAATTCAGGGGACCCGTCCTGCCCCTTTCCCCGATTCAATGCCTATCATAACAACACCGGGCGACTTGGCAATCTTGCTACACACAATGCCGCAGGTGTCAGCCATGCCGAGATGGAAAAGACCATCAGGGATGCATATCAGATAATGATGAACCGGGCTGAAAAACCCGGAGGTGGTATGGGAGGGGTTGACTACATTTACTACCGCTCAAATCCATCATGTTCCGAAGGAGACGGTTATGCCATGCTGGCAGCGGTGTCAATGGCCGACAAGAGCACGTTTGACGGGCTGTGGCTATGGGTTCATGATTTTGCCATGAACAAGGTGAAACGCTACAGCGACTGCAAAGAGTCGAGCCCCGGATACCTCTACAGCCAGCTTCCGGGCTGGACTAATGAAGCAGGCGATAATTCTGCCGCGGACGGTGACTTTGACATCGCTTTAGCACTTCTTTGCGCCTACAGGCAATGGGGTGAATTCATGGGGATAGATGATGCCTGTGGTAATCCTATCTCCTATAAGCAGGCTGCTATCGATTTTATTAAAGCCCTTACAGACACGCTAATATTTTCATCAAACGGTTCAACATATCTCAGCGGCGACATCGGATTTGACGGCTACTTTAAAGGTGGAGATTCCTGGCTGGAGCTGACTGACTGGGCAAATGATGTGGCCCGAAGCGGGGTTAATATCGAATTAAAAGGTCCCCAGGAGCAGTGGTTCGATTACATTGCACCCTCCTACTTTCATCAGTTTGGCGATTTTTTTTCGGAGATGAATACTGCAAGTTATGCCTGGAATATAAAACAGTTCCGGCGTGCTGAAGCTTCATCGGACTGGCTGATGGGGCAGATGCTCAAAAATCCCACAGTAATTCCCTTCGCAGGCAGAGTGAGTATAGATTCAAATAACGTACCGACATTCAGAAATTCAAATATGGGTGAAGACTTCCGCCTCCCCTGGCGGACTGTTCTGAATTACGTGTGGCACGGCAACCCGTCATCAAGCTGGGACCCGGTCACTCATCAGGTAATTAATGGAACCCCAAATACATTCCAAAGAGACATAGGGCAGCGTTATGCACGCTTCTTGTGGGATAATCGTCAGGCTCCCTGGGGCAATTCCTGTGTCTATGGAGCCGACAAAAAATTTTCCTACTGGGGACCGCAGGTATTATGGACCAATTGGACTCTTAATGGAACCGACGGGGGGTTCTTTTTTCAAAACTGGATCCACGGGACCGGTTCACCTTCTGCTGTCGCCGCTCAGGATTTCAATCTTATGGCCGAGATGTACCGCCAGTGTGAAATCGAGTGGGATGTTGACACTCCCGGAGATAAATATCTGACCAGTGTTCCACATTATTTCCATGGATGGTTTCGGCTTCTTGGCTTACTCCTTTTATCTGGAAATTACGATGCGCCCATGAGCATGGAACCTTCGGCAAATTTAAAAGTCTACCTTGACGTAGACAAGACATGCGCAGTCAGCGGTGAAGAGATAACCTACACCATTTCCTGGCGAAACTATGGCTCTCTGGATGCAGAAGATGTGGTGATTGTTGACACGCTTCACAGTGATATGTCGTTTGTATCATGCACTGATGGTGGCAGCTTCAATGCGTCAAATCGAGTGGTAACCTGGGATATCGGTACAGTACCCGGGTTTAAAACCTCATCTGGAACAGCTGCTACAACCGGTGAAGTTTCACTTGTGGTGAAAATCGATAAACCAACTGAAAAGCAGTACGCAAACAGGGCTTCAATTTTATGCAGTAACGGCACCGGATGGACAAGTAATGAGTACCCCAACCGTATTTCTTCAATTATGAAACGCAACCTGATTGATATTGTAAGTCAAGGGTCAAATGAGAAATCCGGAGTATCTCCTCTTCACGGCGGCAGACCGGGGGTACATTTTTCATTTTTCCGGCACGATGAGGCCCCTTCGGCTCCACAGCAGACTATGACAATCCGGATGTTTCATGATGCGCAGGAAGCATATATCGGCTATGGGAATTACCGGGTTTCCTATTTTCTTTTTGATACTGAAAGAGATGGGCTTGCCGGTCAGAACGGAAATACCGACGGCTGGATTGTGCAACCGATCATCACGGAAGGAGTTGGAAGGTTCTCAGTAAGTCATCAGAACCTTTCACCAGGATCGGACAGTTACGGAAAATGGAACCAGCGTATCATGATTCAGTTCTCCGATACCATTCCCCAGGATACAAACTGGAGCAACATGACCACCACCAGTCACCATCTTGTAGAATACTTAGGGAATCCCTCCAGAGTTCATCGCGGCAGCCTTTACCCCATGCGTGTTGAGTGGTCAATTTCACCAGCAGACTGGAAAGACAGACAGTGGGATAATGACCGGTCCTGGAGCAGCACGGCAGTTTCTTCAGAAAGCGATTTCGCGGGATTTCCTGTTTCTCCCGACTTTACCGATACCGACCCGGACAATAAAGGAATAGCGGTGAACAGCTTGAATCCCAAGGGTTGTGAAACTGTTGAGGTAAACGTGGAGAATATTTTAGTTGAGGAATGGGACGGTTACTCCTGGCGGCGGATTTTCGGTCAGCCGCTGGCAGACCCTGTTTCAAACCACAACATCAGAAATTATCAGTCGAAAGATATCTCTTTTCAGGTGAGGAAAGATGGAGTTATCAGGTATACGCTTCCTGTACCCGGTAAAACACAGCTTCAGGTTCTTGACATGCAGGGCAGAGTCAGGGCGGTTCTGGAAAACTCCTTTAAAAATGCAGGAACCTACAGTGTAAAGTGGAACCGCAAAAAGAATGGTTCGAATATCTATATTTTCAAACTGGTGTCAGGAAACCGTTCTGTTACACGCAGACATATATTTGTAAATTGATACCCATGAAAGAGAACAGAGCCGTGCCATAAAACGCTGGACTTTACAGCCATTCTTTACAAGAGGCCGGGCGGATCTAATGTGCACAATGTAGAGCCGTCCCGGACCACCACCTTTCGGAATTGTGCCGAAATTCGATGAGCACTCACGGATCAACTGAAACAGGGAGTACGAACCATTTCAGGCTGTAAAATATTCCGTTCCAAGTGTTACCTGTATTTCAATTCCTATTTTTACTCTTTCATTTTAACCTGATCAAAAAGTGTTCCTTATTGTAAGTTGACTATATTTGTCAGGACAGTCTGTTTACCATTCAATACCTTTAACACATATGTACCGGATCGTGTTCCGGCTGTATTCATAATCAGATTCCTGTTCTCACAATTGATGCCGGACATTGTATTGACCAATTGTCCAGATAAGTTAAACAGGTTAAATGTCAGATCCTCATTTGACAACAATTGCGGAATATTCAGCTGAAGAGAGATTGCTTTACCTGTGCCATTTACGATCGTCATATTTCTTATATTTCCGTCTGCTTTTTTAAATCCCATTTCAGTACCAGTCTGATCAACAGGATAAAATTTCCACCAGTTGAAATTAAACAGTAAGCCACCTCCACCTGTAAACTTGAGGTAAAGGTCATGCTTACCGGTAACATTAGAGATATCACAGGATTTTGTCACCCAGTTCTGCCAGCCGCCGGTTCCATTGACAGTGACGGTCCCTGCCAGAGGACCAGTTACAGTATCGATATGTATTTCAATGGTTCCGCCGTTTGTTGCAGAAGCAACCCGAGCATCAAAAGATCTGGCTCCGTTCTCGCCGAAATCAACACCTTTGACCTTTATATAATCACCATTATGTATAGAGTCGACATTCATTCCCCCGCCTGCATCTTTACAGGCTTCTGTCCTGACCCCTTTTGACCAGCAGATAGTTTCGGCCTGTACAGTATCATAAGGATTGAAACTACCAACCTGTGGCACACCCGGGGTTGGATTACCCACACCAAACCATGGAATTTTCGGGATCGTCCCGTCAGGGTTAAATGTGATTTTCGCGAGGTTTGCCGAACGACGTTCATACCTGACAGATCTGCCGCCCTGAATAGAAAACCACAGCTCATTTGTAAATCCGGTTGTATAGGTAGCGCCCTTAAAATCGAATATCCCCGGCTGGTTACCAGATGAATTGGAGTTCCCGTCCATAATAGAATTCTTATAGTTCCAGGGTCCGGTAGGTTTATCGGACATGGCATACCCTATACCTTCGGGACAGCAGGTCGAAGACCACGCCAGGTAATATTTGCTATCCCGTTTATATATCCAGGGCCCTTCCTGATATGTTTTCATTCGGGGAACAAGCGAATCGATCTTTCCATCAATAGAAATCATATCCGGTTTCAGCTTTACCCAGTAACATTCCGGGTTTCCCCAGTACATGTAAGCCTGACCATCATCATCAACTAAAACTGTGGGATCGATATCATTCCAACTATGAAAAAACAACGGTTTACCAAGCGGATCAGTAAACGGCCCGTATGGACTGTCGGCAACAAGTACACCGATACCTTTGCCGTGAATGGAAACGTAGAAATAAAATTTTCCATTTCGATGAACACACTGGGCAGCCCATGCACCATTATTTGGAGTCCAGCTGAAACTTTTCAGTGATGCGACAACACCGTGATCTGTCCAGTTCACCAGATCTGTTGAAGAATAAAGCAAATAGTTATACATGGTAAATCCGGTGGCATGATCTTCATCATGACCCGTATACAGAAATACCGTATCGTTATACACCATCGGAGCCGGATCCGGTGTATAATTTGTTTGTATTAGCGGATTTTCTGCGAAACAGGTCGTGGTAAAAAGCAAAAACAGCAGGAATGAGAATAACATTTTTTTGTTAATCATGGACTTTAATCCCCCTGATAGGTATTGAAGATGAAGTATAATTTTCACAACAAGATTGTTTGTTAGTCTGTTCTATTACCAGGTTACCAATACGTCCTTCTCCTTCTGGTTCATATAACACAGTTTTACCCAGTCAGCAGATCTGGTTTTAGAGGCTATTACCACTTCGTCAAATAGTCCGTCGAATGAAGCATTACTGTCACTTTCTGTTCCCATTCGCAGATCAAGAGTGTTGGTGACAGCCGGAACAGTTGAAATATCGCCTGTTTTCCGATCAGTCCAATCTTTGCCATCAACATACATTTTACATTTCGCATTATCTGCCCTGTCAATCACGACGAGTATGTGATGCCAGCTTGTCGTATCGGAGATCTCCTGGCCAGCCGCTATCTCGAAGGTGCTGTCATTGCCCCAGGCACTTGAGCCCGCGGC
>JAAYYB010000195.1 GCA_012515615.1 Fibrobacter sp. | reverse complement strand
GTAATCAAATGTGTCATAATAGGCGCGCTGGTGACAGGCATCATTCAATCATCATCTGCAACTTTCGCCATGACCATCACACTGGCAAGGGCCGGAGTGGTCGATTTTGACACATCGGTGGCCCTGGTGTTAGGGCAGAATATTGGTACTACTGTTACTGCATTTCTGGCTTCGCTAAATACAACAATGAGGGCGCGAACCGTTGCTTATGCCCATATATTCATAAAAGTAGTAGCTGTTTTGATTGTCGTACCCTTCTTTTTTGTCTACCTGAGAATGCTGGAAGCTATAATGCACAGTAGTATCGATATTGCCACCAGAATTGCTTTGGCTCATACTATCTTCAATCTTCTTCTGGCAATCGCTTTTCTGCCCTTTACCCATCTTCTCACCCGGTTTCTTCAGTATCTATTCAAGGACAAAATATCAACCGGAGTTCCTGCTCTGACTCACCTTGATTCCCGTCTTCATGAAACGCCTATGATTTCCATTGAACAGTCAAGACTCGAAGTTATCAGGATGGGAGAGATCGCCGGAAAGATGATGGATTCGCTTCGGGAATTTCTGACAGGCTCTACAGAAGAAAAGGAACTGATAGACAAGCTCTTCAATCAGGAACAGCTGCTTGACCGTATGCAGGAGGAGATCACCATTTTCCTCACTAATCTGCTTTCACAGGAACTTGTTTCATCTATCGCCAGGGAAGCTCAGGGACAGTTGAGGCAGGCTGATGAGTATGAATCGGCAAGCGATTATATCGTCTCAATTTTAAAACTGAATCTTCGTCTTAAAAACGCAGAGTTGACACTGGATAAAGAAGAGGTTGATGATATGCTGGAACTTCATGCCGCAGTAGATGAGTATTTCGGGATGATTTTCAATGCGCATCGTAAACATGATGTCGATATTCATATCAAGGCCAAACCGCACGGTGATTCCATAACCCACCTTTTTCGCCGGATGCGCTCACGTCTCCTTAAAAAATTGTCTGTAAAACAGCTTGATCCTCTTATCACGATAGTTTACCCTGATATTCTTACCGGATACCGGCGTATTAAGGATCATCTGCTGAATATTGTTGATGCTGATTCAGACGAGGCCAAAGAAGCATCTTCACCGGTTCTGGCCAGCGAGGAAGAGCTGGTCTGAGTCGCAAGTTGCAAGTCACAAGTCGGGAGTTGCCAAAGTTGTGTGTTTTTCTCAGTGCTTGACTTATGCACTCGGATCAGAGCGAATTGCACTTATCCTTATATTCCCCGGCCTTAGGTATCTAATTTCCGGGAGGCTACAATACGTTTTAATCTACCAGCAGTTCGTCAGCGCGGCGAAAAAGGCATTGTAAATGTGGTGAAATTACCTGCCTTTGCAACTAGTGGACAACACGGGGTGATAGCGGAAGACTGGCGTCTTCGACAGGCTGTAGCGAAAGAGGGGACACCCTCTTCCAGAAAATCTTTATTCTTAAAAATCAGGTGCTCACCGGTTGATATTGAAAGTCATTTTCCCTGATGATTTTGTAAAGATTTCCAGAACGTAGACACCCTTTGAAACGTGTCCGATATCGATCGAATTATTGGAAGTTTCTGATGAATCTACAAGTTTTCCCGACATATTAAAGATTTTGTACCGGTTAAAGTTGATATCATTGAGATATATCTTTGTTCCAATGATTTTTGGTATAATCCCTCTGGAATTGGCCGGGCCTGTTTTAGATCCTGCTGTATTGACAGGGGGCAAGCCCTCGACGATACCCTGGTGGAATCCGGTGTAAGCAGCTTTGGGTTGATATTGTTCGTTGAAAAGAAGCGCGTTCTGTCCCATTCTCCAGTATGAATTGGTATTGTCCGCTACACCCCAGAGACATATCCAGTCTGTTCCTCCTGCGGCCGCTGCTTTTGCAAAGTCATGATATCCTTTTGTCTGGGCCTCATCCAGCTGGGCCGACCACTGGGATTGCTTTGCCGGCGCGATCTGATCGGTATCACCATAATCGACTTCAGTGATATAGACCTCAAGACCGAGTTTCTTATACTCCGCTACAGCCGTGGTCAGCTTTGACCAGTCATAAGTGCGGTCAAGTCTGAAATGGCCCTGAAACCCGACAGCATCAATCGGTACTCCTGTATTTACCAGATGCTTGACCAACTGATAAAACGCCCTTGCCTTCACAGAATTATCCCAGAACTCGATATAGTAATCACGCAATTCAAGTTTTGCCGAAGTTTTTGATCTAGCCATCTCAAAAGCTTTACGAATATACACAGGATGCCGATCGTAAACTTTTGCATTCCCGGTAAGCCCCGATTGATCCGCTTCCCATCCAAGCTGCTGCCAGCGGCATTCAGTTTCAGTCGGCCAGTATTTCCCATCCCAGGTAAACGCCTCATTCACAACATTCCAGTAATCCACCTTGGATGCGTTGCCGTTGGTGGTGATGGCTTCGGTTATCCAGCTCTGCAGCAGATCTTCAAGCTGATCATTTGTCCATGTGCCTGAATTAAACCATGCGGGGAAATAGGTTCCCGAACCGCAAAGAAGATGTATGCATGTTTTTTTATTGTTCTCACGTGCCCAGTTTATGACTCTGTTCATATCACTTAAATTGTAGGCTTTGGGATTCTGAGCTGTTCCGGTCCATACACCCCATGCCGGATAAGATGTTGTCTGTACCAGACCGAATTCGCTCTTAATCGTATTTTGAACTGAACTGGATGCTTTCCAGCCGAACAGCCCCTCTTTATCCGAGCTTCCGACCTCTGCGGTAGCACCGATCAGAATGCGGGTGTCGTTAAGCACTGTTTCTGAAGCTGACAGGTGTTTGGGGAACAGCACAATTGCACACAGTAAGAGTAATACCAGAGATAGATTTAACGAAAGAAGTTCTGGCTTTGATTGTCTCACCGGAAGCCAACTATTATGAGAAGAAAAACCTTTTATTGACTTGAAATTCAGTGCTGCAAACATCCACACTCCTTTGATTGCGTTCTTTACCATACAAGTGTTGTCCGTCAGAATTGATCGAATGCCCAAAACGGTCTGACTTCTAACAATATAGCGGTTTAGAGTGTGCCGATTAAAAAAGAAAAATTAATATATTAAAATAATCGTTATACTGTTATATTTAAGAGGTACTTTTCAAAGATGGACCAGAATGAAAAAACGAAGTGCTCCGGTGTTATCAGAAACTGTCAGGAAGATACGCGGGATTATTGAATCCAGTACTGATGAGTGTCTGCCCCCGGTGAGAAATCTTGCCGGTCTGTGCATGGTTTCACCTGTAACTGTAATCAGGGCGATTGCAGTACTAAGGGAAGAAGGGGTAATAGAGGGTGGGTGGGGGAAAGGTTATAGCATTGCCGGTAAGAAAACATCATCTCCGAAGGTTACAAATTATCAGAAAACGGGTAAGGTAAAGGCAATTGCCCGGATGCTCAGGAACGATATAAATGAAGGAAAATACCCTACTCATCAGCCGTTACCTTCAATCAAGCAGCTGTCGGCATATTACAACGTGAGTTATCCGTCGATTAAAAAAATTCTTGACATGTTATGTAAAGAAAATATCATTAAGCGCAACGGCGTCCGGTATCATTTCTTTACCAGCCGGATTAAACCCCGGCCCAGGATCGCAATAGTAGCATTTGGTACAGGTAGAAATTCTGTAAAAATAGAGACAGAACGTGAACGCAATTTTTATCGTTTACTTTCCACTGCAGCCATGAACCACAACGTTAGACTGGAAACTGTCTGCTGCGATGATTCCCTTGTGGAGCCGCAATTTTATACCCCGGATGACACACCACTAGAACATTTTTTGAGAAGTAAAGATATCTGCGGCATTATCCTTTCTTCATACCACATGAAAGATTCAGCAGAATGTCTGCGTAAATTGTTACAGTACAATATCCCTATTTCGGCATGGGTTGAAGATCATAGAATTCAGAAAATGATTGACCGTTACAGTGGCAACCGGAAGAAGTTGTCGTTCTTTGACTCCAGTTATTCAATACTTCCCGGTTTGGAAGTCGGCAGATATCTGATCGGTAAAGGGCATAAAAAAATCGCTTACATTTCGCCGTACCATGAAAGTCCCTGGTCACAGAACAGACTGAGCGGGCTGAAAAAAGCGGCAAATTCTTACCCTGATGTCCAGATATTCCCCTTTGTATGCAATCAGTTTTTAAACGACTACTATTTTCTGATGAAAGTGCAGGAAGAGTCCTCTTTTGATAGAAATTGTTCGACCCGGAGAATAGTTAAAAATCTGCACCCTTTTCTAAAAAACGGGATCTCTTCAATCAGATTTGAACATGATACACTTTTACGTGACAGTTTGATTTTTACCGAATGTGAAAGGTTGATGAAACAGGCTCTGGAGAACAGCTCTATAACAGCCTGGGTGTGTGCAAATGATCATGTCGCGGTGTTGATAACCGATTACTGGAATCATTGCTCTGTGCCGCTTGCGCAACGCCCTGCTCTAATGGGATTTGATAATTCTTTTAAGAGTTTCGAAAGAAATATCAGTTCCTATGAGTTCAATGCTTTTGGAGAGGTACAATTGATGCTGAACCATCTTCTCTATCCCAATAGCTCACATTTATTGAATAATAAGCCCGCGGTAAGACTGAGCGGAAGAATTGTTGAACGTGCGGGATAGCTTGACCACACTTGTCCTGCTGTAATGATAAAAATGATGTGCTTTACACAAATAATGCTTATATTGTGATACATGAGTTGCTTTTATCTGCAACTTGTGTCACTGCACATACGGCCATGATTATTTAAGCGGTTAGCCAAAAAAGGGGGGGGATATGGTTTTACGTAGTTTATTGGCTTTTGTGGCGGTCATTTCGATGTCGGCAGGAGTTTTCGGCCAGGCGAAGACGCAGAATATGCGTATTGCCGGAGTAAATCGTAATTACATTGAATACGTGCCTTCCGGCATAAACAAACCACCGCTTGTTTTCACTCTACATGGTTACAATCAGGATTCAGAGTGGGCACATTCCGCTACAAAGATGGACAACGTTGCGGATAAGGGAAAATTTATAGTCGTTTACCCCAATGCGATCAACAGATCGTGGGACATGTCGGGTGCCAACGATTATGCTTTTCTGATGGCGATCATCGACACCGTGGATAAAAAGTATGGTATCGACAGGGAGCGGATCTACTCCTGCGGGTTCTCTCAGGGCGGATTTATGACTTTTCAGCTTGGGTGCCGGTATTCCGATGTATTCGCGGCTATCGCACCGACTTCAGGACATCTCAACGGTGATTGCAATCTCTCACGGCCGATGTCGATGAGGCTGACGTTTGGTACAAATGAGGGCTTCAGCGGCGGGACAGCTGCGTTTATGGATGATGTCAAAAAATGGATAAAAAAATGCAATTGTCCGGAAACACCGGTGGTGACACAACCGTACCCTGAAGGTAAAAATAATTCCTATGTTACCAGGCTTTATTACGGTCCATGTGATCAGGGCACGGTAGTTATTGCGGATTCAATCCGTACTGGTGGTCATGAATGGCCGATGAATACAAATGATCGCATAAACAACAGCGAAGAGACTTGGGCATTTCTGAAGAATTTTACTCTTAAAAACAGTACTCCTGTATTGAAGCAGCCACTTTCCGGGATTCACACAGCTCTCAGTGCTTCATATGCATCCGGTGTTATTCATTTAAAAGGTGCAGATGAAAAAAGCCGGGTGCGTGTGATTGACACTAAAGGCAGGACTGTCTCCAGTGCAACAGTTTCAAAACAGGCATTTACTTTCAGTAACAAGCCAGCAGGTATTTACATGGTCATGGTAAACGGGAAGAGCGGATCTGCTGCACACAAAGTTATAGTTCCCTGATAACTGAACTTATGCACCCGGGATAAGCGCGAATTGCACTTATCCCGGGTGCATAAAGGCTTTCACAAACTGGAACCTCTGTAAGTCTTTTCCTCACTCCCGCCACGAATTTGTCACGCCGTTGAAGAACAGCATCCAGGAACGGTTGGAACAGTAGAAGATGGTTTCCGGCCTCCGGCGGAATGACGGAGTGCAGCTGTTACGTCATTCACATAAGTAACCTTTCAGCACAACCGTAACGGACGTCATGCCGTTGAAGAACGGCATCCATCCGAGAATTAGGAAATCGGAGAAGATGGTTTCCGGCCTCCGGCGGAATGACGGGGAAAAAGCTGTTATGTTACTTCACTTCTGTCACACCTTCTACCTTGGGGGGGCCAAAAGTGAGGTCCCAGCCGTGATTAAACTATCGTCCTCTTCTGAACTCTTTAGGAAACGTGGTTCCGCCCTGGTTATCCTGAGGAAGTATCCCGTTGAAACCGTGTTTTGCATACTCTGACAGAGTCAGAATCGCGGCGCCATTCTTGACATTGACATTTTTGTCAATATGAGTGCTGGCTTTGTCCGGACTCTCCCAGAAACCTGTACTCCATCGTGCACCAAGAGTGTCGGAATCAAATTTGTCTTCCCATTCAGGAGTGAAGCTGGAATCTTTGCCGGGAGTGTATTTGTAATATTTTATCCAGTTTATATACAAGTGTCTTGGCAGTACCTCCGGGTTAAACTGCCCGGCCCAGGATGGATTAAGAGACGGCCAGATATTAAAGCGCATCTGCATCGGAACGTCACGGAATTTCTTGATTAAATCACTGTTATCCTTCCTTATCAGACTATCATTAAGTTTCCATGAAATGTAATCCGGTGTCCACTCAATGGTATAGGTGTTGTATCCTGATGTAAGATCTCTATCCACATGGTGAAAACTTTCCAGATGCTGCATATTGGACCAGCCACCAGTTCCGTAATGAATTGCACTCTGAAAACCTTTGCGGCTGCACCCCAGTACTTCGATATCAATTTCATTCCAGATGGCATCGTTGTCACCGGAATCCTGTTTCCAGAGGAAAAATGAGCTTATGACACCATCCGCTCCTACCATTCTCATACGCACTTCAAAGCGTCCGTAAGTCACACTCCCTTTAGTGAAAAGTTCAGCGCTTCCCAGTACTTGCTGCTGTGCAAAAGCAGTGTGAACGGGTATGATCATCAGAAGGCATATTTGTATAATTTTGTTTATGACCGGAAAACGATTAATGGTATTCTGGATGTTCAATCTGTTTATCCTTTCTGTATCAGAATCGTTTCGCCGTATCAGATACAGAGAAAAGTTGATAAAATTCACTGTGAGAATAATTTAGCATCCTGACTTCACCTGATGCAACTATTTACTTTAATGTTTTGTGATTCTATGGGCATTTTCATGCTGCTTTTTAATGGTGAAACCATCCGGATTCAGATGAGCACTGGCCGCCCTCTTATAAAAAAGTCTTATTGAGTATTATATTGTAATATTAAGTTGGCGCATATGCCTCTCCGATAAATCTCTGCATAAGCTGCCCCGGGGCTGTCAATCACAAACAGAAAACTGGTTATTTTGTGCAGTTCATTCTACAAGCTGACAATGAGGAGTATGTACTAATAATAAAAGTTGACTGATTTGGGGTACGATGATAATATTAGTTAAACTGAAAATCGTGACCAACCAGTTTTTTCAACCTGAAGCATTCCAATGGAAATAGCTTTTGGAATGGGAGAATCAGTAAGTCAGTTTTTACAGCTCTACTATTGGATTTGAAGAGTATCTGCAAGGATGAAGATTTATGACTCTCGATTCAATTTCAACTGAAGTCCTTGGAAAAATCAACCTGCTGCAAAGCATGGTTATCCATGTTCACGATACAAAAGCGATTATCGATGCGGTTTGTCGTGTACTTGGAGAACTTCCCGGTGTGGAGGATGTCAAGTATTCAGCCGATAAATCAAACCCCGGCACATCCCCAGTTGAACAGGCCGACAGCAAACAGCTTTCAATCTGTTATAAAAACAGTACCTTCGGATATTTCACTCTTTCGCTTCGGGACGCTCAGGCATTTTCAGGATATCTCCCTTTTTTACAAAACGTTATGAACATGCTCGGGGTGATATTTGAAGAACGGCAACAAGAGCTGATCAATGCTGAGCTTACCGAACAGTTAGAGTTGCGTGTACAACAACGTACAAAAGAGCTCTACGAACAGACCGAAAATCTTCGTATCACCTTCGACTCTATCGGAGATGCGATACTGGTAACCGATGTTGCCGGGAAAGTTTCAGCTATCAACCCGGTGGCAGAAAAACTTACAGGGTGGAAGAAAAGTGAGGCCGTAGGGAAACCCGTTGCTGAAATTTTCAGGATTATTAATTCTTTTAGCAGACAACCGGTTTTAAGCCCGGTAGATGAGGTTCTTGTCAAAGGAAAAAAAGTCAAACTTGCAAACCATACAATAATGATCTCAAGGGATGGAACTGAATATCAGATCGCTGATTCTGCAGCTCCGATTCGTGCCATTGACGGAAGTACTGCCGGAGTGGTACTGGTGTTTCGGGATGTAACAGAAGAGTACAGGATACAACGGGAACTTCAGGAAAGTGAAGCGAAGTACCGAAGGTTAATTGAAGGAATCGGACCACGTTATTGTGTAATCAGCCAGTCACCTCAGGGAGTATTTACATACGTAAGTAAAAATTTCGAAAAACTCTTCGGAATATCTGCCCAGTCAGCGATTGGCAAGACCTGGAGTGCCTTAAACGTGGAACCCCAATCCATTACTGTGGGAAAAGATGCTGATAAGCTATTAAGAAAAGAGCACGTGTTTCAGCACGTAGAAATGAAAATTCTACATCCTGGAAACCAGTACAAGATCATTGAGATCTACTACGGGCCAATACTTGAAAATGGAGATGTCGTACGAGTCGAGGGAATCTGTACCGATGTTACCGATCAGAGAAGATCGGAGGAGATGCTTCTGCGTTCTCAAAAACTTGATTCTATTGGCACCCTTGCCGGGGGTATTGCTCATGATTTTAATAATCTTCTGGCAGGCATCTTCGGTTACATCAGCATCGCTCATGATACATCACAGGAGACACCGGTAAAAGAGTCTCTGGCAAAAACACTGTCAACCATCAATCGGGCCAAAGCCCTTACAAATCAGTTGCTTACATTCGCAAAAGGCGGAGAACCCCGAAAGACTATTGGTTCTCTTCTGCCGCTGCTGCCCGATACTGTCCGCTTCGCATTGAGTGGTTCAAGCATCTCGTATGAATTCAGATTTGATCCGGACCTGTGGTTCTGCGAGTTTGATCAGAATCATATCAGCCAGGTAATTGACAACATCGTAATAAATGCCAAGCAGGCAATGCCCACTGGCGGTACAATTAATGTAACGGCAGAAAATACTACCATTGAAGGCAATTTCGGCGGCACCGTCCCGGGAGGGAAATGGGTAAAAATATCGATAACCGACCATGGTTGCGGAATTTCCAAAGCCAACCTCAGCCGGATTTTTGACCCCTTTTTCACAACAAAACACAATGGACACGGACTGGGCCTGGCGACCTCACACTCAATTATCACTCGTCATGGAGGATGTCTGGAGGTTGAATCGGTTCTGGATCAGGGTACCACCATAACGATATATCTTCCTGCAACGGAAATGGCTCCCGTAACTCGAGAAGAGATTAATACATCAGAAACCGTTGGCAGTGGTACCATCCTGTTAATGGATGATGAAGACTTCATTCGTGCAATCACATCAGCAATGCTCAATGCAGGAGGATACCAAACCGTCTGCTGCAGCAATGGAGAAGAAGTCCTTGACATGATAGAGAACAGACCGGATGAATTCAGGCAGCTGAAAGGGATGATTTTTGATCTTACTATTCCCGGTAAAAAGGGTGGAAAAGAGATCATTGATTCTGTACGTAAGTGTGCACCCCAAACGCCTGTTTTTGTCGTGAGTGGATACGCCGATGATCCTGTTATAGCAAACCCGTCACGGTATGGTTTCACTGCAAGTCTTTGTAAACCATTCCGGAAACAGGAACTTTTTGATATGCTCTCAAGGTACTTTATCTGACTGATTGAACCTGATCCGGGCAAAATGTATCTGCCCGGGATATCCGCTTTAATCCCGGTTTCCCCTGAGGTTTTTAAACTGCCCCCCGGTCGTAAGATTTTTCTCCTGAGCCGGCCAATTTTATATTCAGGAACATTTTCAGTTACAAGTGGACCTTATTATGCGAAAAATTCTTAATGACATGAAGATATTATTGACAAACAATCTTCAGGGCCCCGGAGGAGGGGAGGAGGTGCTGAGAATTGCTGCCCCGCTTTTTATTTCTCAGGCATCTGAAACGGTAATGTTGTTTACCGACCGGCTCTTTCTCTCAAAACTTGGACCGGTACAGATGGCAGCTACCATGGGCGGTGGAATAACCAGCTTTATGTTTTCCACTTTTTTCATAGGTCTTATCGGGTACTCAACGGCTATGGTAGCCCGGAACTTGGGTGCCAACAGGTCCGGTAAATGTGCTTTGGTTACTACTCAGAGTCTGATTATTTCACTACTTGCCTACCCTGTAATATTGTCGTGCATACCTCTTGTAAAGTTCATTTTCCTGAAGACAGTAATCTCTCCTGAACAGCTTAAATATCAGCTGCCATATTTTCAGATACTTATGTTTGGGTCGATATCGATACTCCTCAGAGGCAGCATCGGGAGTTTCTTCAGTGGCATAGGAAAAACCCGGATCATTATGATTGCCAATGTGGCAAGTATGATCTGCAATGTTGGTATCAACTATATGCTGGTTTTCGGAAAACTGGGGTTTCCGCAACTTGGTATCCGCGGAGCTGCTTATGGCACTGTAATCTCTGGTGTCATAGGTCTCTTAATACTCTGCATCGCCTATTTCAGTAAATCAAATGTAAAGCAATACTCAGTCATGAGGTGTTTTCGTTACAGTAAAGCTCTGATGAAAGAGCTGATTGCAATAGGATATCCGGCGGGACTGGAATTCTTTCTGAACCATGCCGGCTTCACCCTTATGGTAACAGCGTTTCATTCACAGGGGACTGTCGTTGCATCAGCGATAACAATCGCGTTTAACTGGGACATGGTTTCGTTTATCCCTCTAACAGGTGTTGGTATAGCCGTTACCAGTCTGGTGGGACGCTATATCGGAGCAGGAGATTTGCAGAGCGCGCAGCGCTCTGCATTTTCCGCATTAAAACTGGCTCTTACTTATTCGGTATTACTTTTGATTCCTTTCGGATTTTTCGCGGAAAACATGGTAAACCTTTTTCATCCGGCAGAAGTATCCCCGGGTTTCAATCAGATCAAAGAGCTGGCAGAGTTCATGGTTCGGTTCATAGCATTCTACATAATCGCCGATGCGATACTTGCTGTGTTCAGCGGCGCTCTGAGGGGAGCTGGAGATACACTATGGACCATGGTGATTTCGGTGTCCATGCATTTGATGTTCGCGACAATGGCATTTTTGATGTTTTTTGTTTTTGGTGCTTCTGCGCGGGTCACCTGGGTTGTGATAATTTCCATGTTTATGATGTTTGGACCTCTGATTTTTCTGCGTTACAGGTCGGGGCACTGGAAGAGGAAACTGGTTTCCTTTGTGCCTGCGGAGGATGAAATGGTGCCAGCGAAATGAACCGTATTCGAGCGCTGCAGTTTTTTGGCCCATTTTTGAACGAACACCGCTGCATCTGCTTTGCTTAGTTCGCCTTTGATCACCGGGAGGACAAAATCGGTGAATTTCTGCTGCGGAGCTGTGAAATCGTAACTGTTCAGAGCAAGAAACACAATAGCGCAAACTGCTCCTGTCCGCTCGTTTCCATCAATGAAAGGGCGATTCTTCACGATGTGAAAGAGGTCTGGTAAACCGGGCAGGCACAGGAATGTTTTTAACCTGCCGTACTCAAAACGGGTACAGATTATTATACAACAAAGCATAATTTCACATTTGATCGATTTTTTAATTTATTCTATATATAGTAATAGGTAGTTTGTAATTAAAAAGGAAAAGAATATTCTTAAATAACCCGGGAGTTTTAATGTCTCAGATAAAGAACCATTATCCAGCTTCAGTCATTACAGCGATTTTAGTACTTGTGTCATCCCAGGTTTCATTTGCGGTAACCAAAAAGGCTTTCGACTTTGTTGTGGGTGTAGATGGTGATTATAAAGCCGCAGTATCTGCTGCAGCAAAATCTGCATCTTCAAGTAACCGGTTCTATATTTTTTTCCCTGACGGACAATATAATGTCGGTTCATTAACCGGAGATTCAAATCAAAAATCCACGTTTTCTACTGCAAATGTCTCTTTTATTGGACAAAGCACCAATAATACGGTTCTTTTTAATAAGTCTACAAATGAGGGGATTGGCATTACTGCAACGATGTATTTCCACAACGCTGACAACCTTTATGTTCAGGATATGACCTTTTACAACAAGGCTAACTATGGCAACCCTTCATCCTATTCGGTAACGGGTCGGCACGTAGCCATTCAGGAGCAGAGCAAGAAGGTGATATACAGGAATGTCAAACTTTTAAGCACTCAGGACACCTATTATTCAAAAGGCACCAAAACTTACTGGGAAAATGGAGAAATCCATGGGACCACCGATTTTATCTGCGGTAGCGGAGATGTCTATTTCCAGAACTGCAAACTGTTTGCACTCAAAGTAAGTGCGCTTACGGCTCCGTCTTCAACCGGCATGGAGTGGGGGTATGTTTTCAATAACTGCACCATCGATGGTGATGTTGAGGGGTTTACACTGGGGAGATCCTGGAACGATGCTAAAGCAGTCTTTCTCAACACAACTATGAAGAAACAGCCGACAGCGGAAGGATGGGGAAATCCGATGAATTCGGTGCCTCAGGTTTTTGCCGAATACAACAGTAAAGATGCTTCAGGTAACCTTATTGATCTTAGCAGACGTCGTAAAACATACACAAAAGATAACACGACTGTTACTCTTAAAGCGGTTCTTTCTGCTTCTGAGGCTGCAAAGTACACTGTGGAAAATGTTTTGAGCGGTTCAGACAACTGGCGTCCCCATAACCTCACAGTTCAGTGTTCTGCACCGGTTATCAGGCAGGAAGGCAAGAGAATCCTGTGGGAAAATGATGATGATGCTCTCTGCTGGGTGGTGTTCAAGGATGGCAAATATCTGGCAAATGTTGCCGCTAACAGTTACGATGCATCTATGGTTTCAATTGGCTCCACCATTACGGTAAGGGCTGCAAATTCGATGGGCGGTCTGGGCGCAATTTCAAACAGCCTGGTTTTTAGCAATAGTATTGAATATTCTCTTAACATTTCGATTGGCGGCGGAGAGGGTACTGTTACTCCCGCAAGTGGAAAATTTGGTCAGGGTGCTTCTGTGACTCTGGAAGCGGTTCCGGTCGTTGGATGGCTTTTTGACCACTGGACAGGGGACCTTGCCGGAAATACAAATCCCGCAACAGTTTTAATGAATTCAGACAAGTCCGTGTCAGCTTACTTTGTCAAGGATGAGCGAAATTATTACTCTGTTTCCGCGGATGCCGCACCCGGGGGTAATGTTACTCTTTCACCTCAGGGGACTCTTTTTGTTGAAGGCACAAAAGTAGCTGTAACTGCCGAGGCAATCAAGGGATGGAAATTTGCGGGATGGGAGGGTGATCATACCGGAACCGATGCCGTGTACAATATCGAATCGATTGACAGAAATGTCTCTGTCAAGGCATCTTTTCTGCCTCAGGACAAGAATAACTATGAAGCTGAGGATGGCACTTTAAATGAAGCCGTAACGGAAAACAGAAACGCCGGTTTTTCCGGAGAATCTTATGTAAATTTTTCCGCTGTTGATGGCTCGAAGGTAGATCTCCTTATTTACAGCGAAGTTTCAGGTGAAAGAGAGGTAACGATTACTTTTTCAAATGGATCCGGGACACCAAGGAATCTGTCTGTCGCTGTAAATGGTGTGGTGCAGGTTTCATCTCTGGCTTTCGAAGCAACCGCGGACTGGACCACATGGAAAACATTGCATCTCACCCTTACGCTTCCTGAAGGAGCGAGCACCATAACTTTTGCGACTGTGAATGGTCAGGACGGGCCGAATGTCGACAAAATCGAACTCGCGGTACCTTCCGCAACTATGCTGAGGAAACTGCATAGGGATGAGAAATCATCTCTGTTTTATATGTCTGCATCCGGAATTCTTTGCTGTAAATTTGAACAATCAAAAAGAATCAGGATGGGTATCTTTACAATGGATGGCAAAAGAGTTTTATCGAGAGAAGTCGAGAATGTAAATAAGGGTCCGGTGGAGATACCGCTCAGTGGCCTGAGAAACGGAGTTTATCTTGCGAGAATCGAAATTGACGGAGTGGTGAAAACAGAACACATTAACCTGAACAGATAGCGGAAAAATTAACACCGGGTAAAGATAGAATAGCGGCTTACCTTACTTCTGGCAGGCCGCTTTTTGATTTTCTGGTGTGTATAAAAATCAGGCGGCGAGCCTGTCTTTGAAACCTTTTTCCTCCTGCAGGTAGTTTTTAAAAATCTGGTCCATTTTCTCATGAGAGATTATCTTTTCGGTCGCCTCAAACATCTCCGATTCTTCCTCTTCAATGTGATGTTCAAGAATATCTTTTAACACTTTTGTTCTGGCCAGCCAGTCGTCCGCATCGACCCTTGAATTTTCAAGCTCGTTAAAGAGGTTACGTGCCACCCGATGTTCCAGAAAAGCTTCAAGTGTGATCTGGTGTGTTTCATTTTTATCCATTATCTCAGTATAAAAAACCTTCTCCTCCCCTTCCATATGCGGCAGCAGGGCTGTTTTCAGTTCATTTACCAGGTTCCCGCGTTTTTCAGTGCCCGAATTCATCATCCTGATCATTATCTGCTTAACTTCTTGGTGCTCCTGATGAAGCCTGCTGAAAAGTTTGTCGTGCATAGATACCTCCTGCAAGGTTGTTTGTTTTGGCATAAAGCACATACTGCGATTTCTGTGCCATTGAATACGATCTGCAGCCATCTATCAATTGCGATTCCAAGGTGGTTACAGGGAAATATCCGGTGCCGGGTAAGGCTTTCTCAGCTCTCTAAATTAGCCTGAAGTTTTTTGCCTTCTGAGCGTGTTCAGCTGCTTTTGCTTTGAGTGTAGCGAGTGATGATTTCTGCTGCGGCATTTCGCCGTGTCGAAAAGAAATAACTTGTAAACACGTAATCTCATGATGAATTGTTCCCCGATAAACCACAAATCTTCTATATTAAGCCTCTTATGCAGGAAAAAAAACAGCCTTTCTGGCGTGAAATACTGACCATCTCTGTTCCACTGATTTTCTCCATGACAAGTGTTGTGCTGATGCAGTTTGTCGATGCACTTTTTCTTTCATGGTTCTCCGCTGATGCCATAGCGGCAGTGGTACCGGCAGGTATGGCATCCTATTTCCTGATCAGCCCGTTTCAGGGTACAGCCGGGTTTACATCTACACTGGTTGCCCACTATGTGGGTGCTTCAAGACCTCACAGAGCCGCCTCTGCTGCCTGGCAGGGGTTGTATCTGTCGCTTATCTCCGGGTCAATAGTATTTGCGCTGGGGTTTACAGCAGGTCCTCTTTTCAATTGGGTAAATCATTCCGAAGGTATCAAGATTCTGGAGATGAGGTATTTTGAGATCACCTGCTGGGGGGCTTTACCAACCATAGCCTCTGCTGCCATCTCCGGTTTCTTTACAGGACAGGGGAAAACTAGATCCGTAATGGTAGTGCAGCTTCTGGGCTTTGCAGTAAATGCGGTTCTTGACTATCTGCTTATTTTCGGTAAATCTGGTTTTCCCCGGTGGGGTATTGACGGTGCGGCGGTGGCAACAGTAGCCGCTCAGCTGTTTATTACCGTTGTACTTTTTCTGCTGTTCTTTTTTTCCGGAAAAACAAAGACAGTGGTCTGGAGCGACCGGGCCTTTGATCCGGAACTCTTCAAAAGACTCATGAGGTTTGGGATCCCTAACGGGCTCAGGTTAGGATTTGAGATGCTTGCCTGGACCGTTTTTGTACTTTTCATAGGGAGAATCGGGGATGTCGAGCTTGCTGCAACCAATATCGCTTTCAGAATAAACGGTTTTGCCTTTTTCCCGATAATCGGTCTTGGGCAGGCGATGGGAATTCTTGTGGGACAGGCTCAGGGACGGCGGGATCCTGCCAGTGCCGAAAAACTCACATATGCCGGGTTCTTTATGGCCGAGATCTGGATGATCCTGCTTTCTGCAATTTTTTTACTTTTTCCTGAAACAATTTACGGGTTTTTCAGGTCTGATAATCCGCTTTCCCAGTTTGAGATGATCTCCTCCACAGGGATCATTATAATGAGATTCGTGGCTCTTTATTCACTTCTTGATGCCTGCAATATTATTTTTGTCACTTCTCTTCAGTCAGCCGGGGATACCCGCTGGACTATGCTGACATCACTTATCGCCAACAGCCTGTTTCTTTCCGTTCTGGCAGTAGCTGACAAGCTTGAGATGGGGCTTTGGGTCCAGTGGTCGGCAGCAACTGCATTTGTAATGATGATAGCCCTGACCTGGTGGTTCAGGTTCCGCTCGGGAAAATGGAAGCAGATTCGTGTCATAGAAAGCGGTGAAATGTATGATTGATAGGATAAGAGATTATCTTTCCGGTGCTGTGAGCAGCGGGATATTTCCCGGATGTGCGGCGGGGGTGATTATTAAAGGCAGAACTGAGGTGTTTACAGCCGGCAGGTTGACTTACGATCAGAAGTCTCATGCGGTTATGAAAGATACAGTTTACGATGCAGCTTCGCTTACCAAGGCTGTTCCGGTCTCCTGTCTTGCACTTAAACTCATCGAGAGCGGTAGATTAAGCAGAAGTGAACATCTGGTTAAGTATGTGCCGGAGTTCTGCGGGCCTTACAGGGATCTGATCACGGTTGATCATCTGCTGACTCATACGATAGATTTCAACTTCAGGTTATCGGATGTTAAAAACGAGGGGCCTGATGGAATCATGAGGGCCATTTTCAATGCCCCGATGCGTTTCAAACCCGGAGAAAAATTCTGCTATGCCAATGCAACCAGCATTCTGCTTGGGCTTCTGCTGGAGCGCTGTACCGGAAAAAAACTCGATATTCTTGCCGCTGAGACTTTTTTTGAGCCGCTGGCAATGAGCAGTACTTTTTTCCGTAACGATTCTATTCCAAAGGAAAAAATCGCTCCCACTGAGATTGACCCCTGGCGCGGTGGTGAGGTGAGGGGTGAGGTTCATGATGAGAGTGCCTGGGTGATGCGGCCCGGAGTTGTAGGGTCAGCCGGACTCTTTTCCACAGCCCCTGACATACTGAAATTTATTTCCATGCTTTTAGAGGGCGGAGAGCTGGATGGAAAGCGGTTTTTCAGGCCTGAAACGATACAAATGATGCATACAAATCAGTTATCTTCGGGAACAGGTGCACATACGGGGCTGGGTTGGGAGCTGGATCAGGAAAGCTTTATGGGGAAGAACCGCTCAGGGTCGGCGTTCGGTAAGACCGGATTTACCGGCTGTGCAATAGTGATTGATCCTGAGAAAAGGGCTGGTTTTGTTCTTATGTGCAATCATATTTACCCCAGACGAAGAGAAAACAGGGATCAGATAAACAGAATCCGGAGCGGTCTGGCTGAAATCGTTTTTTCTGTTTCCGGTTAAGGGCTCTTTGACCGATTTTCTCTATAAGCATGGTAATTTCGGCCTCAATCTTAAAATCGGTACTTGAGAGCTATCCGTAAATAGCTGCTTTGTTCATTCTCCTTACTGGCTTTACACAGGTTTTTTCAAATTTCCACCATAATAAAGAGTATATTACAGCATTAGCCTCTATTTTGAAAGGAGACTTTTTCATGGGTTTTGATTCCAAATTCGCCAAAAATATCATCTGTATCGGAGCCGGATATGTTGGCGGGCCGACCATGGCGGCAATAGCGGCAAAATGTCCGCAGTATAAAGTTACAGTGGTAGATATAAATGCAGCACGAATAGCAGCCTGGAACTCAGATCATCTTCCTATTTATGAGCCCGGGCTTCTGGATGTAGTAAAGCAGGCCAGGGGTCGCAACCTGTTTTTCTCCACTGATGTCGCAAAAGCAATCAAGGAAGCCGAGATCATTTTTGTATCAGTTAACACTCCCACCAAAACTTTCGGTGAGGGAGCCGGGAAAGCAGCAGACCTTCAGTACTGGGAAAAGACTGCCCGCGATATTGTTAAAGCTTCAGAATTTGACAAGATTATAGTCGAAAAAAGTACTCTTCCTGTACGCACTGCAAAGGCAATGGAGCGGATACTGAACGCAAATGACAAGGGTATCCACTTTGAGGTGGTATCCAACCCTGAGTTTCTTGCTGAAGGAACCGCAATGGCGGATCTGGAGAAACCGGACCGGGTGCTTATCGGATCTCAGTTGACAGAGGCGGGACTGAAAGCATGTGAGTCTATTGTGGAGATATATGCCAACTGGGTTCCCCGCGACAGGATTTTGACAACCAATGTCTGGAGCGCTGAACTTTCGAAACTGGTTGCAAATGCATTTCTGGCCCAGAGGATCTCATCTATCAACAGCATCTCGGCTCTTTGCGAGCGTACTGAGGCCAATGTCTATGAAGTGGCAAGGGCAATCGGGAAAGACAGCCGTATCGGTTCCCGCTTTCTAAATGCATCTATCGGTTTTGGCGGTTCCTGTTTTAAAAAGGACATTCTCAATCTGGTTTACATAGCTGAGAGTTACGGTCTCCACGAAGTTGCACGGTACTGGGAAAGTGTCGTTTTGATGAATGAATACCAGAAGAGGCGCTTTGTGCAGACAATGATCAGGGTGATGTTCAACACAATCGCAGGTAAACGGATTGCCCTGTTTGGCTTTGCCTTCAAGGCTGACACGGGCGACACGCGCGAGTCTCCTGCCATAGATGTCACAAAGCAGCTTGCAGAGGAGAGGGCGATAGTGGTTATCACCGATCCACAGGCAATGGAAAATGCCAGAAAAGACCTTGAGAGCTGTATATCTCAGGTGGAGTTTGCATCTGATCCTTATGCTGCGGCACGGGGCGCTCATGCCATCACAGTCATGACTGAATGGGCAGAGTACAAATCACTCGATTACCGTAGAATCTATGAGGAGATGGAAAAGCCTGCATTCATATTTGACGGACGCAATATACTCGATCATGAAGCCCTGCACAAAATCGGGTTTAACGTGTTCCCGCTGGGAACAGCTGCCTGGAAACATTTTTAGTCGATCTGATCTCGTACAATTTTACTGTTTAAAACCGCCTGATACATATCAGGCGGTTTTTTTATACGTTCAGATTTCAGACTGTATGTATAGGCTGTTCGTCGTACATGTAAGCTATCTTTTCAGCAATGCCGTCACGAAACGTCATGCCGTTGAAGAACGGCATCCAGGAATGCTCGGAATAGGAGAAGATGGTTTCCGGCTTTCGCCGGAATGAGGGAAAATGAATCACACTTTATTCATCTCTTTAGAGATTCTCTCTGCTATATCCGTCATCTCCTTTTCACTTCCATATTTTTTCCTTGGCCAGAAAAAGCCTCTCAACCCGTCACCTTTTGTGCGGGGGACGATATGTACATGAAGGTGGGGAATGCTTTGTGATACTTTATTATTTACTGCAATAAAAGTTCCCTGTGCAAACGTCGCTTTTTCAACAGCAATTGTTAAGAGTCGGGCTGTGTTGAACAGAAGTCCGGTTTCCTCCGGGGAAAGGGCTTCCAGTTCGGAAACATGATTTCGGGGCACCAGGAGGGTGTGCCCCGGAAACAGTGGCGTTTTGTCAAGGAATGCAATTGAAAAGGAATCCTTGTATACTATTGCGGCCTGATTTCTTCCGGAAACAATGCTGCAAAAGATACATTCCTGTGGGTGCATTTTTTTTGCTCCGGTCTGTAATGTCCTTCAGCGGGAAAGCCTTTTTATCAGTTCCAGTTTATCAATGATCATGTCATCAGTATCAATACCGGCTCCCGATGTTGTCAGATATCCACCGGAGATATACCCGTTTGCACCGGCATAGAAAATAAGACTCTGAAGAGGCCCCAGGTGATACTCTCTTCCTCCACAGATTTTTATAGTTCTCTCCGGCATAGCCAGGCGGAAAAGAGAAACTGTCTTGAGAAACTCAAAGGGCGATTCCAGCGGGACCGAGAGCCTGGTTCCTTTTACAGGAATAAAAAAGTTCAGCGGAACCGTATCAATGTCAAGCGACCGGATCTCTTCACAGAATTCAATGCGCTGCTGTTTGCTCTCTCCGAGTCCAAGAATGCCGCCGCAGCAGACTTTCATACCTGCCTTTTTTGCGTTTTTAACAGTTTCTGTCCTCTGTTCCCAGGTATGTGTTGAGACAATTTTCGGAAAATATGAGCGGCAGGTTTCGATGTTGTGATTGTAGCAGACCACACCCGCATCACGAAGTATCATAAATTCATCATAATCAAGTATTCCAAGCGAGGCATGCTTTTCGCCGTGGCAGTTTTTGAGGACTCCGGCAATTTTTTTTATATCCTCTTTGGAAAGCTTCCGGCCACTTGACACAACGCAGAAGGGAAGATTATGACTGCGTGCGTTTTCAAACTTCTCTTTTATCTCCTGAGATGACGCCAGTCCGCTTACTGCCACCGATGTTTTATTGTGTGATGATTGCGCACAGAATGCGCAGTCTTCCCCGCAGTTGCCCGATTTGATATTCATCAGAGAGCAGGGATCAACAGTGTTACCATGGAAATGGCGCCTGACCTGATCGGCGCAGGCAAACAAAACAGAGACCTGATCAAGTGGCCAGTCAATGAAGGCTTCCATTTCATTCCTGCCGATTTTATGGCTGATTGACTTCTCAAAAAGTTCCGATGCTCTGTCGAAAATTGACTGCATTAATGAATCCTCTCTTAACCGTTTTCGATTACTGAACTTATTTCTTTGCTGTAGGTTCTGAAAAATGAGTGTGACCCTTCGTATTCAAAAAATACTCCTTTTACCTTTGAACAGAGATACTTTCCTGCTTCAAAAGGCACAATCAGGTCTTCTGCACCATGGAAAATTAATTTCGAAGAAGTCAGATTGCTTAAATGTTGCAATTCTTCATCAGAAAAGTACACCTCTTCCAGAAATTGGAGACCTGCGGCAAGTTCATCAAGAGTATAAGTAACTGATGGCACAAAATCATCGAGCCCGCAGCGGGAATAGAAACTTTTCAATACGTTTTCTCTGTCTGTTTCCAAAGATGCTCTCATTGACTGAAGGACCGGTTTTCTGGTTCCGGAACGGAAATTATCTCTCCTGCAGAATGAAGGAGTCGGGGACAGGAGCACCATTGCTTCAGGCATCAGTAAAGATGACAGGGCAAGAGAAAGAATTGCTCCGGTCGACCACCCGGCAATAAAAACCGGTTTTTTTACCTGTGGTGTAATGAGGCTCAGGAGAATTTCTTTCCAGTCAGGCAGTATTGAACCATTTCTGAAAAATGCGGGCATTAATGGATTAATGTCAATGTAAACAGAATCTTTCCCGAAAACAGGATAAAGCACAGAAGGGGGCACGGCCCAGCCTCCCAGCACTGTCCAGCTGCGGCTTTTATGACAGGAATCCATTCTGTTTTTTCCATTGGGCTAATTGATTGAGAATATAATCCATCTGATCATCTTCTATCCCCAGATGGATTGAGAAACGAATGCGTGCAGTAGAATCCGGAACAGTAGGGGGGCGCACAGCCGGGGCTGAGATTTTTCGGCTGTGAAAGAACCTGCACAGATCCAGGGCCGCATTGTCATCACCAAGCATACAAGGGACAATCTGAGTAGAGCTGTTCAGTGTTGAAAATCCAATCTTCTGAAGGCAATCCCTGAATGCTGCCGCTTTATGAAGAAGCTTTTCTCCCAGTCCGGAGTTTTTTCTTATGTGTCGTATGGCGGCCAGATCGAACGCAAGGACATTCTGCGGAAGACTTGTGGAGTAAATCAGGCTCCGGCTGAAATTGACAAAGAATTCTCTTAGCCGGGATGATCCGGCAAAATACCCGCCCAGTCCGGCAACCGCTTTGCTGAGCGTTCCGACAATGATATCGATCTCACCGCTTACTCCTGTTTCATCGGCCAGTCCGCGTCCCTCTTTTCCGAAGATTCCAACCGCATGCGCTTCATCAACCATTACCATGCAGTTGTATTTACGGGCAAGAGAACAGATGTCAGCCAGAGGAGCTCTGTCTCCGTCCATGCTGAAAACAGTATCGGTTACGATCAGTTTTTCCTTTGCAGAAGATGCCGAGAGCCTTTTTTCCAGATCTGCCATATCACAATGAGAATACCGGATCAGTTTACAGCCGGCAAGAGCTATCCCGTCGTAAATAGAGGCATGGTTGAGTCTGTCACAGAAGACCTCTGTATCCCTTGCGCATACAGCCTGCAGGATGCCAAGGTTGGCGCAGTAACCGGAATTATAAAGAAGTACCGATTCGCACCTTTTCCAAGAGATTATCTCATTCTCCAGTTCTGTAAACAGCCCCGATTGCTCTGAGATCAGGCGGGAAGAGAGGTTCCCATGAAGACGAGCTTCGGCCAGTTTCGCTGCTTCTTCTGAAATACTGCGCTCAGCCTGAAGATTAAGATAACTGTTAGTTGAGAGATCAATGTTTCCGGCAGCATTTTTAAAGGATGGGATAACCCTTAATCTGTGTGATGACTCTCTTTGTGAGAGCGCTTTTTCGATTCTGTTATAAAGAGGAACGTTCTGCATCGATTGTTTCTTTCAGTGCTTTGTGGGTGAGGTAAAGCATGTTGTCCATCTGCTCATCTGTTATGATATAGGGCGGCATGAAGTATATAACATCACCAAGAGGCCTGATCAGCAGTCCGTAATTGAGTGCTTTCATGCAGGTTTTGTATGCAATCCGGGAATCAGGCGGCAGTTTCTCTTTTGTATTTCTGTTTTTCACCAGTTCGATAGCACCCACCATCCCCAGCGTCCTTACGTCACCTACCAGATCATAGTCCAGGAATTCCTTCATCTTCAGCGCGAAATGGTTTATTGTGCCCTGCATCGAGGCAGGAATATTGTACGATGTGATCAGCTCCAGTGAAGCACAGGCGGCTGCGGCTGCAAGAGGATTGCCGGTAAAAGTGTGGCCGTGATTGAAGATCTTGCCGGAACGGTAGTCACCGCTGAATTCATGGAAAATGAAATCTTTTACAACTGTGGCGGAGAGGGGAAGATATCCACCGGTGAGTCCTTTAGCAAGACACATAATATCCGGTATTCTGCCTGCGTGATCACAGGCAAACATTTTTCCGGTTCTCCCAAGTCCCATCGCAACTTCATCGGCTATGGTAATGATATTGTATTCACTGCATAGGTCAAAGATTCTGCGAAGGACTTTATCCGGGTACACACGCATTCCTGATGCGCCCTGAACCATCGGCTCAAAAATGCAGCCCGCGATTTTTTCATTTTTTTCCTCAAAAATCTTTTTAAGGGAGTCCATGCATTCTGCATTGCATGTGGAACTGTTGCAGCCCGCCGGGCAGCGATAGCAGTAAGGTGAATCAGCAAAATTCTGCTTTTTAAACGTATCGTGGAATATGGTATGGTATTGGGGGATTGACCCCACTGACATGGCCCCCAGTGTGTCACCGTGGTACCCGCCATCAAGGGCAACGAATTCCGACCTGTTCCGGCCTCTTAACGCATGGTACTGAAGAGCAATTTTCAGGGCGACCTCTACTGACGTTGACCCATCGTCGGAATAAAAGATCCTCATTGACTTATCAGGAAGAATGTCTCCAAGTCTGTGCGAAAGGAGAAGTGCCGGTTTCGACACAAAGCCTGCCATCATGACATGTTCAATTTTATCAAGCTGATCCCTGATTGCCGCATCGATTACAGGATTGCAGTGCCCGAAAATACTGACCCACCACGATCCTATAGCATCGATGTATCCGCGTCCTTCGGTATCGTAAATGTAAATGCCGGAACCTTTTTCAATCACAATCGGAGGGCTTTCGACCATATCTCTGTGGTATGTAAAGGGCATCCACAGTCGGCTAAAGTCATATTCCGGTACTGGTGCAGAACCGGAGTAGTTCATCGCTCTGGGTGCTTCCATATTTAACCTCCAATAATTCAACGGGATTTATATATCTGCGGATAACTTCTCTGTTGTCCTGATAGATAAAACTCTCCGGTTCATTTTCTCTGTTGTTTAAAACTACTGCGGCAATCTCTGCGCCGCTCTGGCGCAGTGCTCTTATGGAAAGAAATGTGTGATTCAGTGTCCCCAGTCGCGGAGATGTGACCAGAATTACAGGAAGGCGAAGACAGCTGATAAGGTCTATCATGTAGACTGTCTGCCCAAGAGGAGCCATCAGGCCACCGGCACCTTCAACAATAACAAAATTTCCGGTTTGGGATAACTTCTTATAACAATCAAAAATTTTTCCGGGAGAGATCACATCTGAAGACATAAAGGCAGCCAGGTGCGGAGAACAGGCCGGCAAAAAGCGGTAGGGAACATGCACCTCGTAAGGCCCTGATATTTTTGCCTTGCCGCTGGTAACAAATTCCAGATCAGGGGCAACGAGATTTCCTCTGCTGTCAACATAACATCCTGTCT
This sequence comes from Fibrobacter sp., assembly GCA_012515615.1. Classification (GTDB taxonomy): domain Bacteria; phylum Fibrobacterota; class Chitinivibrionia; order Chitinivibrionales; family Chitinispirillaceae; genus JAAYIG01. The sequence goes on along the minus strand of JAAYYB010000195.1, from coordinate 29,726 downwards.
GGACCGGTTTCATGTATGTCACATCCCGCACCGTCGAGAGTGCATCAGCCAGCAGTTTACTTACGTATGTTTTTCCGATTCCGGTATCCGTGCCGGTTACAAAGAAACCTTCCGGCTTCATATGTTTTCCTTTTTGATTGATGTCCCGACTATAGCATGATAAGTGAGTGGAATTCCCTGAGATGTTTTGAATTTATCTTCGTATAACCGGCAGAACTCCCACAGTTCACTTCGTGACAAACGACGGCCGCTTACAATCGTGCTTCCGATTGAACTCAGACTCCTGAGAAGCTCCATTGCATCGGGAAAATATTTAACGGCACGATATTCTACATGCTCTTCAAGAAAGAAACCGTTCTCAGGAAGAATATTCCTGAAATTCTGCTGATCCATAAGGTTGACCGGGAATGAAAGCCCATAATCCCTCCGGACCGATATCAGCTCCCTGAAAGAATCAGCTGTAAATAGGGAAAAAACCATACAGCTTCCGGTTTTCATCAGGCCCGAGAGAGTCTTGAGAAAAGCCGGAATATCCCTGAGCCACTGAAGTACCGAGCAGATAACCGCGCCATCTATGGAATCGGGCCTGAATGGAAGTCTTTCAATATCAGACTGGACCTGAGAGGTATTCCAAAGGGCGCGCTCTTTAAAAACCTTCAGCGAATTAAAAGACAGGTCAACTCCTGTAATCCGAAACCTGTCTTCTTTTTCTGATAATATTTTTTCCAGCACACCTGTTCCGCACCCCAGATCAACCCAGGTTCCTTTCTGCTCTCTTTTTTCGATTCTGGATGAAACTAAGTGCAGCAGCTCTTTTTGCACTGAAGCAAAATGTTCATACGAGACAGCTTTGCGGCCGAAAGCGCTGGCGATCTGTTTTTTTGACGGTGATTCAGGATGTAAATTCATAATGCTTTTCAGTGCTTAAAATACTCTATGGCGGGGCTTTTTATTATCTTAAGAAGATAATTTTACAACGGGAAATGATCCGGCCAACTGACTGTAAGCACAATAAACTGAAATGCACAAATTTAATCTATCAGGAAAAGTATATGTTTTGTTTTTGGCCGCAAGCCTGCAGATGCTTTTCTCCTGCACAGCTGTAAACAATTCAAGGACTATAGGCAAGGGAAATACGGGTGTGGAACTGTCTCTGGGTGGACCCTTGATGACCAATCTGGGAGTGGCCATGCCGATTCCAAACCTTTATCTGGGTGGTCGTTTTGGAGTCAGAGAGGATCTTGATATCTCAGGACATCTGAATCTGACATCCCCGATTATTCCAGGCATTGCCCTGGACCTTATAACAAGCGCCCACTGGGTCCCTTTTCAACCTGGAACAGGCAACCAGAGCGCCACTCCTGACCGGGGCTGGAGCTCAGGGCTGGGCCTTGATATCCAGTGGGTGACTGATTTTAAAGGCGGCCTTGTTGTCCTGCCGTCGATTGACCTCTCCGGCTCTCATAGGTATAGATGGCTCAGCACATTTGCCGGATCAGCTTTCGGGCTTAATTTTTACCGACCCGGAGATGAAAGCATATTACAGATTTCCCCTTTTCTGGGATTTGAATTCATAACACGAAAAAATCTCAGTTTCTGTATAAAATTTACAGCTTACGATCTGCTTTTTAATTACGATGGATCGCAGGTCTACTGGGTTTATCTGAAAGAGAATACCCCAGCCCGCCAGAAGTACGCGCCATTGGGGATATCTATTGGCGCTTCCTATGTCTTTACCCGTAGAGCACAGGATTGATCATGAAAAGAATCGCGGCTGTACTTATTACGTTAATTTTCATATTTGCGGGCTGCATCAAGCTTGATTTTTTTCTGTTTGATGGTGATCAGGGAAAATCAATCTCTGATACTTATCATGGTCTTCCTCTTTACAGCGGCACAGAGTCCCCGGAGTGGATAAAAAACGCACAGGTGGAAAGAGAAATCTACCTTTCTGTCGACGGAGAAATTATTGAGACAGGCGATATCGGAACACATGAAGAATACATTCATGGCTGTTTTTTACCTGCTCCTGTGAATGCCCCGGCTGATTCATGCCCGCTTACCGGTAAAAATGTTACCTTCCTTTATACACACGGAAACAGTGGTGATCTCTTTAAGTACTGGTATCGCGCAGTTTCGCTCTGGAGTCTGGGAGCTAATGTGTTTATCTTTACATACAGGGGATACGGGTTGTCGGAAGGCGAGGCCACCAGAGCTGGAATCAAGCAGGATGCTGATGCTGCAGCCGCATATGTTAAAAGCAGAGCCGATGTCGATACATCCCGGATTATTGTTTACGGCTACTCAATGGGAGCTGTTGTCGCGAGTTATCTTACAGGAAAGTCTTGTCACAGAAACTCTGTTGCCGGCACAGTTCTGGAATCAGGACTCGACTCACCAGAAGAAACAGTGCGACTGTCAACAGGGATAGATTTCCCCGGGTCCTTTTTTCTCGATAAAGAATCCTTTAACGGTCCTGAGTTTATCAAGGATGCAACATGCCCTGTACTTCACATACATGGGAAAAAGGATGTGCGGGTTACCCCTGACCAGGCTCTGAACTACTACAGGGTATTAAAAGACAAACCACGGTATACTCATTATATCGGGTTGACAAGTGCTGCCCCTGAGCAATGGATCGCTCTGGCCGATCACCGCAATGTCCCCTTTACCGCTTTTAGTGCGGAGTTTCATATTGCCGATTACTGGGATGATCCACAGAATGATCACCACTGCTGTATCAACCCCTTTGAATTCGAGGAGGCGCAGTTTCAGGACTTCCTGGACAAAACCGGCGGTACCGATGGAGATGAAATGTCCCGAACAGCGGATGCTTACCGAGGCCTTATTTCAGGATGGATTCTTGATAATTTCAACTGGTAAAATCTGTAATCCAGCAGTTAATTTACACAGGTTTTCATATCGTCTTCAGGGTAAGGTTTCCCTTCGCCCAGCACCGCTTCAATAAGCGGCATCCAGTCACCTGCGTTTATCTTCTGAGGGCACTTCTCAAGACAGATCTGACATCCGCTACACTGTGATGCCCTGTTTTCAGGTTTGATGAATGTGTTGTATACAAATCTGGGGGATCCAGGATCACCATAGATTATTCCCTCATTGTATTGCTCAAGATTCCATGGAATATCGACACCTGAGGGACAAGGCATGCAGTAGCGGCACTTTGTGCAGGGGATGATGGTCCTTGATGCAAACTCCTGCTGTACCCGTTTTACTACCGATATTTCCCCGGAGCTGAGCATTCCAGGTACGGCACTTTCTGCCGCTGCAATATTCTGCCTGACCTGTTCCATGTTGCTCATCCCGCTTAACACAATGGATACCTCCGGATGGTTCCAGATCCAGTGAAGTGCCCAGTCGGCAGCACTGCGGGAAGAACCCGACTCACTGAAAAGCTGTGCAACAGGCTGCGGCGGACGGGCGAGTCTACCGCCAAGTAAAGGCTCCATGATGACAACTGAGATTCCTCTGTTTGCCGCATACCGCAGACCCTCTGTGCCTGCCTGGTTCTTTGTATCCATGTAATTGAACTGAATCTGACAGAATTCCCAATCGTAGCTGTCAACTATTCTCTTGAATGCATTCAGGTCATCGTGAAAAGAAAACCCGGAATGCTTAACCCTTCCATCTCTCACAGCATCTTCCATCTTTCTGAAGAGCCCGAGGGTTTTAATCTGCTCCAGGCCGGAGTTGCCGATTCCATGGAAAAGGTAGTAATCAACATAAGGCATATCGAGCCTTTTAAGCTGCTCATCGAGAATTTTATCGAAATCACCGGGTGATTTTATCAAATGCCCCGGAGATTTGGTTGCCACCCTGACTTTTTCCCTGTACCCATCCCTGAGTGCCCTCCCAACGATTACTTCACTTTCACCATTGTGGTACATGTATGCGGTATCGATGTAATTGACGCCGTTATCGATGCCATGACGTATCATTTGGATTGCCTCCTGCTCATGGATATCGCTTCCATTGCTCATCGTTGGAAGCCTCATGGCGCCGAATCCTAGAACCGATCCCTTCCAGCCATCTCTACCGAATTTTCTGTACTGCATCTATAAAACCCCTGCTCAAGATTTAATTACCTTCTATTTGAGACCGAATAATGAAAATAACAAAATGGCCGATAAACACTCACACTTGCGATACCGCTTATGAATCAATAGGTATAAGTCTTATCATGCATATCTTATGCGTCCTGATTCGGGTGAATAAGTCAGGCAAAAGGTATCTTTTCCGCTGATAGCTCGACTGCGCTAAAGAACCTCAGGTGAGCAAAATCTGTTTTAAACTTCTCATTCTCCCATAATCTGTACAAAGATATCCCTGTTTCGTGGTCTGTTGTCGTGATCAATTAGCACAATCTGTTGCCATGTTCCCAGAACAAGTCTGCCGCCGGTAATTGGCACCGTTATCCCGGGGCCCATCAGTGTTGCACGAATATGTGAGAAGCCATTATCATCACCCCAGGTTTGCGAGTGGCGGGAGTGCATCTTTTGTGAAACAATCTGTTCCAGCTTTTCCCTGACATCCTCTACAAGCGCAGGTTCATATTCAATTGTGCTTATTGAAGCCGTGGAGCCGGTGACAAACACCACTGCCGCACCCTCTTTTATTTTTGATTCGGAGATAACTGATGAAACTATGTCTGTTATGTCGCAGATATCGGAAAATCCTTTTGTCTGCACGCTGAGTGATTTGCCGTAGACCATGTTTTCCCCTTTCATGTTACAGTTTGCTGCTGATAGGCCTTTTGGGGGCAGGAATAAAAATAATCCTAAAAGTCGCAGTTGGGGAGAACAAAAAACCGCAAGATGTTGAGATGATAAGGCTTTAAGGCATCGCAGGTCTTATCGACAAGGTGATAAGATCAAGATGCCTGAAAGCCTTAGCGCTCAACAGATTACGATTTTTTGTCTCATCCAACTGCGATTTTCAGGATAATGGTATAGTTCCGGCACGGCAACAATATGTGCTGATCATTCCAATCTCACGCTTGTGGTGCAGGCTGCTGATCAATCACTGGTATCTGTTGCGGTTTAAGTATGCTGTTTTTGGCATTCCACCACAGAGAGAACGGCCGCATACCGGGACAAGTCAGGGTATAGCGAAATTGCGGGCCCGGAAGTATTTTTTTGCAATATAACAACTCTGTCTTTTTCTTGAATTATTCAGGTTATGACAATCCGGTTTGATGATTCTATAAAGGAAGAGGTCCGGTCGAGAGCCGATATAGTGGCTGTTGTAAGCCGGTATGTCAATCTGAAATCATCCGGACAGACAATGAAGGGGCTCTGCCCTTTCCATAAGGAAAAAACGCCCTCTTTTCATGTAAATCCTACCCGGGGTTATTTCCACTGTTTCGGTTGTGGCAAAGGCGGCGATGTTTTCACATTTCTAGAGGAAATTGAGGGGCTTGATTTTGGTGAGGCCTTGAAAGTGCTTGCAGAGGAAACCGGGGTGGAGCTCCGTCAATCTGAGGCTCCCCTGAAACAGCAGGAACAGAACAGCGGACTCAAGCTCTCAAAAACAGAGATGCTTCAAATCCATGAGCTCGCATCGAAGTTTTTCTACAGCAACATTCGTCCAAACCCCAAGGCAGTTGAATACTTCAAATCAAGGGGGCTGAAGGCAGAAACCGTACGGGATTTTAATCTTGGTTATGCGCCGTCCGGCTGGACCCCGCTTGTTAACTACTGCCAAAAACACGGAATCTCCTCAGCGAAGCTTGTTTCCTGTGGTCTTGCCCTTCAGAAAGAGGGTGGAGGGGTCTACGACCGCTTCCGGGACAGGGTGATGTTTTCACTTTGTGACCTCTCAGGCAGGGTTATTGGCTTTGCAGGCAGGGGCATGGAGACAGATGCGGTACCCAAGTATCTGAATTCTCCTGAGACTCCGCTTTATAAAAAGAAAGAGTTTCTCTACGGTTTCCACAAATCAAGACAGGCGGTAAAAGAACTGGGATACTGTTTGATAGTCGAGGGATATATGGACTATCTGACCCTGCATCAGGCTGGAATTTGCAATGTCGTGGCAGCATCCGGAACTGCTTTTACCCCTGAGCACGCGCACCTTCTCCAGAGGTTTACATCAAATGTTCTTCTGCTTTTTGACGGAGACAGTGCAGGGCAGACAGCGGCCATAAGAGCGGTATTTGTGCTTGCTCCCTTTAACCTGGATATATCGATACTGGTGCTTCCTGATGATGAGGATCCAGACTCGTATGTTCAGAAGTACGGAAAAGAGAAGTTTCTGGAATTGGTAAAAGGCGCCCGTAACTGGGTTGATTTTATTATAGACAAAATGATCCAGGAACATGATGCAACTACTGCCAGGGGTAAATCTGCGGTTATTTCTGCGCTTCAACCGTTAGTGGATTCGATCCGCGATTCAATTGTAAGCCAGAAATTCAAAAAAGAGCTTTCTGAGAGGCTCGATATTGATGAGAAGCTGGTTTATAACCGTCTGCAAACGCCTGATAAAAAACAAAATCCAGGTGGAAAACCCGGTAGTCTCAGCAGTGATGATGTATATCTGGTGTCTCTGGAGGGCAGTTTTCTGCGAATATTATTCACAAAGCCGGAGCTTATAAACGAAGCGTCGCAATACGTTGTTCCTGAAACACTTACGGATAGTGTTTCCGGTGATATATATTCTTTGGTACTTGAGATAAATAAGCAGGGCGGGAGTTTGGCAGGTCTGGGAAATCTGACAGCTGACCCGGAAGTTAAGCGCCTAATATCGTTATTACTTGTAAAACCTGCTTTACAGGATCATATACATGAGGAAATGGTTCAGAAAATCATACAACTCCGTGCCAAATTCCTCAGGTCGCAGATCAGAAATGTAAAGCTTCAGATGAAGGCTGAACCAAACCGTAGCACTGATCTGCTTTTGCAGCTGCAGGATTATTCGAGGCAATTAAAAGAGCTGGATGGGGAACAATGATCAGGAAAAAAGAGCCTAGTAAAGTCAGGGATGTTCCAGGCGACCGTATAACACTCAGGCTTCGCAAACTTGCTTCTCTTCAGGGCTTTGTCACGGAAGCACAGATCGAAGAAGTTGCTTCCAGCACTCAGGACAGAGAGAAGATTCAGCATTTCCTCTCTACTGAGAATATTCGCATCAATACTTTTGTAACGGAAAAGATCCCGCTTTACGAAAGACGCACAAGGCGCATTCTCTCTGCCCGCCGTCAGCCCCGTTATACAGACCCCACATGGGTATATCTAAACAGCGTCGGCAGAGTGCCGCTGCTTTCACGGGGTCAGGAAACAGAATATGCAATGCAGATGGAGTACGCGCAGGGGAAGCTCTTTGACATGGCTTTCCGCAGTGAATCATCACTCGATAGCCTTTATAGAATCGCTGATGAACTCAGGCATAACGAACTTGAGTGTATCGATGTTCTGCAGGTAGAGGAGGATCAGCTTGAGGGTGATGATGATTATGAAAACCTGCGTAAAGAGTTCCTCAAAGTTATCTCCATTATTAAAAGAAAAACCAGCCTTATTTCAACAATACAGGCGGAAATAAACAAAACCGGAGATAAAAAAGGGGAGCTTAAGCAGAAGATTCAGAGTATGCTCGATGATGTAGTTGCGTTGTGCAGGCAGCTGCGTCTTAATTCCAAGCAGATTGAGCTGATTCTTGATTCATATAAAATCCTGTTGGAAGAAAACAATAAATCATCGCAGCTTGATGAGTTTACTCACTGGGAAGAAACGCGAAATCAGGCTAAATGCGCAATAATCGAAGCAAATGTGAGGCTGGTTGTAAGTATAGCCAAGAAATATATCCTCAGAGGAATGGAGATCATCGATCTTATCCAGGAAGGTAACCGGGGGCTGATCAAGGCCGTCGAGAACTTTGATTACCGCAAAGGATACAAGTTCAGCACATATGCTACATGGTGGATTCGTCAGGCTATCTCCAGGGCAATAAATGACAAGTCAAAGGCTATCAGAATTCCCGCCAACACTCTTGACCTGGTAAATAAAACAGTAAGGCTCTGCAAAAAATGGGTTATGGAGTACGGTTATGAACCAAGCCATGAGGAACTGGCCGAGTCGCTGGGATGTTCAGTAAGCAAGGTGCAGATGGCACTGGAGTATTCGATGGAACCTATTTCTCTTGATATGGAAATAGGAAACGAAGGTGGCACAACCGTTGGTGAATATATAGAAGATACTCATGCTGAAGATCCCTCACTGCGTATCTCTCTTATGCATCTCAGGGACCAGATCAAACAGGTACTCGATTCACTGGCTCCCAAAGAAAAAGAGATAGTTACAATGAGGTTCGGCCTTGATGACGGCCGGATCAAGACTCTGAAGGAGATTGGAGAAATCTTCAATATCTCACGTGAAAGAGTCCGCCAGATAGAAACAAAGGCGCTCAGTAAGCTCAAGCATCCCAGCCGCACCCGTCAGCTGATGGCCTGGAAGGAAGAGCGCGATGAGACATTTTCGGAAGAAGAGTACATCTGAGTTGAAGGTAGATAGAAGGGGAAACTGGAGCTCATTGATAGGTGAGATCCCTTTCCCCGATTGATTATCAGCTATCCCCGAACCCACACCCGTTCTTACCGCTGTCAACAGCCACTTTATCACCGCAAGGTTTCTTGTACGCACTGTCAACTGTCCTCTGTCTTCTGGAAGAGGGCGTCCCCAATATTAGGTATTCCTGAGAATTAAAAAAAATCTGGAAGAGGGTGTCCCCTCTTTCGCGTAAGCCCGTCGAGGACGCCGGTCTTCCGCTATCACCCCTTGTTGTCAACCAGTTGGTGAGGCAGGCATGGTTATCACATTTGCCAACGTCATTGCGGCCGCAGTAGCGAACTGGTGGTAGATTAAAACTTATTATAGCCTCTATGATATAAACGAACAATAGTCTTGGTATACAGATATTTTCTCATCATTTTTTCCGAACTCTAATTTTCCTCTCTGTGATCTCTGGGCCTCTGTGGTAAACCCCCATAATAATGTTTCTCTTAATGTTCCTATGTCCCCTCCTTGACAGTCGGGGCTCGGATTATTGCCTCAATGTGTTCCTATGCGCACCTTGCGTACCCTTGCACGCCATGTCCACTCGTCACAACCGCGCGAATTACTCCGGTTCCCTATTTACCCGAATCTAACATGCTTGAATTCTTCCAGGCTACAATAAATTTTAAGCTACCTCCAGTTCGCCGGTGCGGCCGCATAAGGCGGTTGAAAATGTGACACCGGTACCTGCCTCCACAGCTGGTGGACAACACGGGGTGATAGCGGAAGACCGGGTTTCCTAACCGGGCTGGAGCGCAAGAGGGGACGCCCTCTTCCAGAAGCTCTTTATTCTTGTATATTGCTTGTATTGGGGACGACCTCTTCCAGAAAATCTTTATTCATATTTTTTAATTGTAACATAATGCCAGAGAACGCTATCCCAGAAACTAACAAATTACGAAAAACTTGATCACAAAAGATAAATGTGGTAAAATTGACCTGTATGTATTAATTAGATATTTTATTTGTCGGTTTGCTGAGATCGGGGATAACCCGGATCCGTAAGTATTTCAACCCTGCTTAAAAGATAAAGGACTTCTTATGAGGATACCAGTACTGATTGTTCTTGCTGCTGCCACTCTTCTGTGCTCTCAAGTATTTGGAGAAGAAAGCATGGAAGCCAAGAAAATAAACTTTGCGGTTATTAATCTGAAAGCCGGTTCAGGTGTAACCGAGGGTGAATGCGAACTGATAACCGACAGGCTCAGGACTGAACTGTTCAATACCGGAAAAGTAAATGTGATGGAACGTTCACAGATGCAGGAGATCCTTAAAGAACAGGGTTTTCAGCAGTCTGGTGTATGTACAGATGACGCTTGTCTGGTACAGATGGGGCAGATGCTGGGGGTGCAGACTCTGGTTATAGGCTCTTTGGGAAAACTGGGATCAATGTTCATGATCAATGCCCGGGCAATTGATGTTCAGACTGCAAAGGTTGTAAAGGTGGTGTCGGTTGATATTAAGGGAGATATTGAGGAGCTTGTGAGTCACATTCCCGATATCGCTAACCAGCTTGTTTCCTCTGAAAAGGCAATTGCTCAGGCGCCTGTTCCTGAAAAAGAAAGTGTAGCAGAGGAGCCCGCCGCAGAAGAGGTGCAGAAAGTTGAGCCGGAAAAGAATCCTGAGGTGGAACCCGAAGTAACGGAAGTAAAGAGTGTCAGCATGAAAAACACTGAAAAGAATAAAAACAGGAGCGGACTTGGAATTACTCTGGATTTCTTTGGCCCTGTCACGCATTTAGCTGACGGCAAGGAGACAGATAATATTTATCTGGCAATCACTGATTATTTCGATGGTGTGATGTATGATACAGCTTATGAATACATAGATCCTGAAGAAATTCCAGTAATGAGATATATGTTGAGTTTCAAAATTAAAGCAGGCCCTTTTTTAAATGTCTTTGTAGGCCCCGGTTTCATGTTTGCTAAAGAATCATACGGGATTAATTCCAATTACTATTACAGCTTTATGGGTGGTGATGAATTTACAGTTGAGTATAGTGTCCCCTCGATCAATACCGGTCTGGGTTTTGTGAAGAGATGGTTTCCGCTGAAAGTTAATGCCGGTATTAATCTGAACTTTGCAATGCCCATAACGCATTACAGTTATACGACCGCTTCAATGGATGAAGAGGAGACCGATATTGATTTTGTATTTAGCTTTGGGTTCAGAGGTGGTGCTGAAATTATGGCTGGAAAGCATGTCGGATTCAGTTTCGATTTTCTGTTGAACTGGTTGAGATGGGATACCCAGTTTGATTTTGATGAGCTCGATTTATTAGGGAATGAAGAAAACCCAGTTGAGCAGAGTATTGTCTTTCCTGTGATTGGATTTGGTTTTGGAGTAAATTTTTATTATTAACCTTTAATTCTGATTCCCGTATGGCCTCACCCGGCCGAACTTATCACTTTGCGAAAAAGATGAGGGTCGCATGATCAGGATCATAGGCATTGTGCTGGCCTTTGTTTCTTTCACGTTTGCATTTAATCACCCTGAAATCAGATGGGAATCGGTTTCAACCGATCATTTTCAGATCAATTTCTATGATGCCACGGAGCCGTCAGTTTATGCGGCATGGAAAATAGCTGAAGAGACATTCGATGCTCTGTCGGAGCTTTATAATTTTAAACCGGAGCACCGGATCAACATCACTCTGGCTGAGTATGATGATTACAGCAATGGATGGGCGGATTGGACCTCCGGGAATATTATGATATGGATTCCCGACAGCCGGTTTGACCTGAGGGGAAATACGACATGGCTGCGTAATGTAATCACACATGAGCTTACGCATATTATCAGCCTGGAACAGAAAAAGAAGCTTTTCGATGTAGTGCTGAGTTTCGGGTTGAACACGCCTGATGAAAAAATCACTGTCCAGGAGCCTTTTGCGACAGTCGCGCTTTATCCGTCATGGCTTTCGGAAGGGATTGCACAACTTGAGACCGAGAAGCTGGGACATGACTGCTGGGATTCCCGAAGGGAAATGGTTCTCAAATGTGCCGCCCTGGAGGGCAGACTTCTCAGCCTTGAGGAGATGGGGCATTTTAATCACGATGCCCTGGGGGCTGAGATGGTTTACAATCAGGGATTCTCGTTCTGTAAACACATTGAACGGAAAGCCGGTGCCGATGTGCTGAGAGGCATTTTCAAGCAGGGATCAAAGGGGCCATTCAATCTAAAGTCTTTTATTTCGACTCACACCGGATACACTCTGGAGCAACTTTACAGAGAGTGGGCCGACAGCCTTAAAGAAAGTTTTGGGAACAGTGTTTCATCTGAGCAGGATATTTATAAACCTCTCTGGAGAAGAGGCAGGTTTAATCTTTTTCCGCAGGTGTCAGCTGATGGAAAATTCGCGGGGTGGTTTACAAGCCACAAAGACGACGGCTCCAGGACCGACCTCATAATTACAGACTACGGGCAGTCTTCTACGAAGACAAGAATTCCATATGCCCACAGTTCGCTTAGTTTTTCGGGATCGAAAACTGTTTACTATCTAAAGTCCCGTTCGCCTGATCGCCACGGGTCCTATTTCAATGACATTTACAGCTTTAATATTGAAGAGGGCGTAGAGAAAAGACTTACCTCAGGCGCACGGGTATATGCCCTGGCAGCATCACCGGATAACAGGAACATCGCCTGTATCCGCTATAAAAGCGGTATCTTTTCAGTTGAAATGTTTGATATTGAGAGCGGGACATTTCACAAATTATACGCTGGAGAAAAAGGGATTCCTTTCATGCACCTCTCTTTTAATCCTGCAGATCGATCAGCGCTTACTGTGAGCAGAATTATCGACGGGAAATCAAGGATATTTACCCTGTCGCTTGACGATAAAGAATTAGCACCTCTTACCCCCGGATTTGCACATGAGGAGTCACCCTGCTGGGCAAGAGATGGAAGAATTTATTACAGTGCCGATTATGACCGATCGTTTCAGATTTACTCTGTGCTTCCCGATGGTTCCGACCTGATGAAACATACATCTGTGACAGGCGGGGCTTTTTCACCATGTGTGGATACTGAGGGAAATCTTGTACTCTCAAGCTACAGTGCCTCAGGGTTCTCTATTGCACAGATAAAGCCATCAGCAGTTCCATTTGAAGTAACACAGGATTCCGGGTGCTCATTTCTGCCTCTGCCGGTTCCCAGAGGTAAGGTTAGGATTCAGTCAAGTCCGTATCAGCCTGTAAAGCTTAAACCTCTGCTTGAGATTCAACTGGTCGGGGACATTTCCAGAACAAGAAGTCTCATGACAAACCAGTTTACATCAGAACCCGACGTAACACAATTTCTTTTCGGCGGCCGGATTTTACGGACGCAATCAGATGCACTGCAGAAAAGTAACCGGTATCTAAGTCTGGGTGCAGGTTTGATCGGGCTGAAAGGATCTGATGACGAAATAGACAGCATGACCTCAAACCGTTCTGTCTTCCAGAGTAAAGATTTTGCTGTTGAGCAGTTCCGTAATAATCAAAGTAAAGTTACAGAATCGATCAGGGAGCGTGCCGGAGCGTGGCCCCGGGATAAAAATATCGTGAGAGAAATAAGTAAATCAGCTCAGGAAGGGGGAGATGACAGCAGTACATTTTCTCCGAATGTGGCCCCTGTCTTTTTTCCGGGCATAGGATGGGAGAACAGTTTTTCTTCTGCGACACTGGGACTGGAATTAACTTCCTATATGCTTTTATTTATTCCTGTGGATATCTCTGCAACGGGATATATGCAGTGGCACCTTGCACGGGACTTGTATATGGGAGTCGCTCCCCAGATCTCTGTGATTACTGATCCGGGAGCTGTTGCTGCCCGGATCCCGTTCTCGTTTGAATGGAATATAAACGGATATGTCAATGAGGATATCGCATACAACCTCGGAGATATAACTTATCTTTCGATATTAGCCGGTCCGCAGTTTATTCGATCCTGGAAGATCGGCAGGGATGGAGATACGACTCTGCTTGTACCAAGCGGATTAATGGGGGGTGTACAGGTTTTCCGCGGCTTTCCTGTCGGCAGATACGGTTCAATCCAGCTCTCAAATGTAGAGATGATAAATTACTTCAATAGAGATGTACTGGATGAAAATGCAATCCTTGACGGGCATTCAAGAACGTATATGTCTTCTCAGACCGGATTGAAGACAGTCTTTCCCCTGGCAAGAGATATAAACAGGGGTACTTTATACTATTTTGATGCTTTATACGGTTATGTCGGCTATAATTTTCAGGTTTACGCCAATGCGCAGTTTTTTGAATCTTTATCAGAGTACGGAAGAAAACTGGTAACAGATCCGCAGTACACTCCTTATGCGGCTGTGGGTCATTTTGTAAATGCCGGTCTGCAGCTGGGACATTACAAGTCTTACGCTTTTAACCGCAGTTTGAAACTGGACTTCAGTTATGAAATCCTTCGCAGGTATTTTACGTTTTCCATCGGTGCTGGTTTTTAACAGACGTGCAGGATGACAGGTGAATCGAGTAAATTGAAGAGGAAAGATGGAAAAGAATAAAATATCAATCTGCAGCTTCATCCTTAATCAGTTGACTATCACGCTATTCCTTTGCCTCTCATGTTCCGGCAAGACAGATGATAATAGCCTCAAGACAGTTGAAATTGTAAAGCCTGTAATTATTTCAGCAGTGCCTCACGATCCCTCCGCGTTTACCCAGGGGCTGGTTTATCATGGAGGAAAGCTATATGAAAGCACAGGAATATATGGCAAATCAAGTATACGGATTGTTGATACTTCCGGTGTTGTTCTTCAGTCCAGAAGTGTTCCGGGGTTTGCGGAAGGATGCGCGTTTTTGAATGAGAAGCTCTATCAGCTCACCTGGAAAGAACAGGTCTGTTTTGTTTATGATGAGTCACTGCAGGTTACTGGGGACTTTTATTATGGAGGCGAGGGCTGGGGCTTGACATCAGAGCCTTCCGGCCTGATCATGAGCAACGGTTCAGATACCCTCTATTACCGGGATCCCCAAATGAGAATCGTAAAGAGGGTTTCAGTGAAAAAAGATGGCGCCCCGGTAAAGAATTTAAACGAGCTTGAATATGCAAACGGGAAAGTATATGCGAATGTGTGGTTTAGCGACTTTGTATTCGAGATTTCTCCTTCTGATGGCACTGTTTTGCGGATTATCGACTGCAGCGATCTTGTGGCTGCTGAAAAACCTGGATCTGAGGAAAATGTTCTTAATGGAATCGCCTTTGTCCAGTCGTCCGGCCTTTTTTATATCACCGGAAAGAACTGGAAGAATCTCTTTCTGGTGAAAATTCCATAAAGGGTACCTCTAAATATTCAGTTTTCAAGAGAGGACGAGCGAGAATTCGTTGCGCCAGGCGCACAAAATAGGCGAATCCGCTGTGATTCGTCGATTGAGTGCAACGTCAGCGCAGTAGAATTCCCAGTCGGCCGCAGCGGAGAATGAATCTTTAGAGGTACCCTAAAGACCGATGCCTCCTCAAGTTTCGTTTTATCAGCTTATCTTTCAGAAGTGTCGTTTATTGCGGCAGCGGCGCAGGCGGCCCCGAAACCGTTATCGATATTGACAACTGTAAGCCCTGAGGCACAGGAATTGAGCATGGCAAAGAGCGGGACCAGGCCGTTGAGGTGAGATCCGTATCCAACACTCGTCGGAACTCCAATGACAGGACATCGAACGTATCCGGCAATTACCGATGGGAGTGCCCCTTCCATTCCTGCAACGGCTATTATTACCGAAGCCTTAAGGAGCTGATCGCCGTGGGCAAAGAGCCTGTGGATTCCTGCTACTCCAACATCGGAGATGGCCGCACAGGGGTGACCCAGTATCTCGAGGGTACGCTGTGCCTCAAGGGCAACTGAGGAGTCGGCAGTTCCCGCAGAGCAGATCAGTACAGGACCAGGCACTTTCTCTTTGGCCCTCCATGTTTCTGATTTTTTCCAGAAACAGCGTGCCAGTGTATCGGACTCAATATCCGGAATGGCATCTTTTACAGCTTCAAGTACCTCTTTCTGTGCTCTGGTACCGAATACTGTCTCTCCATGGGAGACCTGTGCCCTGACAATCCCAATGACTTGTTCGGGGGTTTTGTTCTGGCAGAAAATTACTTCAGGATATCCTTTACGAAGGGCCCTGTGATGATCTATCTTGGCAAATCCAAGGTCCTGGTAAGGGAGGTCTTTAAGGGATGAAAAGGCCTGCTCGACAGAGAGGCTGTTTTCATGAACACGGTTAAGAAGGTCCAGAATTTGATTTTTATCCATATTTATAAAATAGTTACTACCTTAATCAGAAACCAGAGTGGTATCTTTCATAGTGGTACTCTAAAGAAAAATGGTCACTACTTTGCTGATAATAATCTGATAATTGTTGAATCAATCTGTTCAGGAATGGAGTCTCATGATCTCTGCGTTTAGAAGATCTCTATCGGTGATGGCTGTAATAATCTCAGTTTCGGTGTGTGCTGCTAATGAACAGGCAGAGAAGATCCAACAGGCTTTTAACTATATAGAGCGGACATTTGCCACCTATGTTTCATCGACAAGCTTCTCCTCACTCAGTCTCGATTCAGTCAGCCGCCTTTTCACTTCACTGATCTCCAGTAACGGATCGGTAAACCTGCTGATGCGGATTAACTCCTCGGGTATTGTGATAAATGAAGTTTCAGCTGACAGGGTGGAAACTCCTATGCGGAGTGTAGAGAATCAATCCTGGTTCATCGGCATAAAAAAAGAACTGCGTCCATATTATGGCCTGACACGTGAATCAAATGCAAAGACATATTTATTCTGGGCCTGGCCGGCTGTAGGACCAAATGGTCAGCTGTTGGCTGTGCTTGCCACAAAACTTGATCCTGCCAAGATATCCGTTGATGCCGGACTGAGTACGATACCGGTAAAAATTGAATACAAAGGCAAAAAGGTGTTTTCCAATCTCTGGAGCAGTGATCTTGCCTCTAAGACGAGATCCCTGATTTTTCCGGATAGCTCTAATTTTATTTTTTATTATGCTGTGGAACAAGAGGATCAAAAAGAGATTACACCCGGGGTGGAGAATGATCCGGAACCTGAGAGCGAAAAATTATCCCAGGGTTCAGAGATCAAAAAAGAAGCCGCCGCTGAAAAGAAAAAACCAGGATTTCTGTTTCTATCGATTTTTCTGTTTATTTCTGCAGGGGTCTTCCTGATACTCTTCATGCGAAAGAAGAAAAAGCCGGAATGCTTTGAAGAGGATTCTTCAGATAGTAAATGCGAAGAGACCTCTACTGAATGTATTTCTTGCACATCAGAAGAAATAGAAGATGGGGAACCGATAAACCTCCAATTAGCAAAGGAGGAAACAGAATCAGCAACTGAGCCTGTCCAGAACCGGAGTACTGAAGACAATACCATTTCTCTACGAGGGGAGCTTTACAGGGAAATTCACAGCCAGATCCTGCACTGGGTTATTTGTGAATCCGCGCGGCTCTCAGGCAGACTTGACGAACTTACAGAAAGAATAAACCGGATTGAGAATAACAATGAACCTGGAATAGAAGGTATCAAGATGGAAGCCCAGCAGATTTCTAAAGAGATAGAAATCTTCAAGACTCACCTCTCATCCTCAACCGACAACTGCAGTTAGAGCAGTGCTGCCTGTGGCTGCGGCTGTGAAGGTGATATCTGAATATATACCTCTTGATACGCTTTCAGGGACATTTACAGTTGACAATATACTGCAGTTTGCCTGAATACACCTGCAGTTAATCGTGACTTTCAGTTCTTGCCGTAAAGTGAGGCGAATCGCCCCATGCGTAGAAAGAGGGAACACGGCCCATAGATTTTACATCTTCAAGAAATCTTTCCCAGGTATCGCCATTATCGCGGCTCAGTCTTGCCTTACCTTTGTATAGATTGTAATCAGAGCTTCTATAAAGAGGTGTATGGCTGGGCATGACCACATTCGCGCCGAATGCTATTCCCGTCTGCCTGCCTTCAGGGTGCAGGGTTTCAAGGGCCGTTGTTGCAGCTATATTTACACCGGGGCAGACTATTCTGGTAGCTGCAATCATGTTGAGTGAGACCCTGAATAACTCTTCGTTACTCATAGCAGGTGCTCCGGGGAGCGGTGTGTCGGGATGAATCAGGTAGGGTCCCATTCCGATCATGTCAACGTCTTCGTCACGAAAGAACAGGATGTCACTGGCGAGCATTTCAAGTGTCTGGCCGGGTAATCCGATCATTACACCGGTTCCTGTCATAAATCCGATATTCCGGAGTGAGCGCAGGCACGAGAGTCGGTTTTCGAAACTCTGGCTGGATGGATGAATTCTGGCAAACAGTTCAGGGTTGGTTGTTTCGATCCGCAGAAGATATCTGGTCGCTCCGGCATTGTAAAGACGCTCGAGTGACTTCTCTGATTGTTCACCGAGACTGAGCCCTATCGCGAGTCCATCCGGGAGCTTTTCAGAGCGTGACTTAGTTTTGATTGCCCTTATAATTTCTGACACATAATCTATAAATGCATCATCAGTGCGTTCGCCCGACTGCAGTAAAATGCTTCCGTACCCCATCTCTACGCACTCCATGGCGGCTGCGAGCACTTCGTCATGGCTCAATGTATATCTCCGGACCGATCTGTTGCTTTGACGAATTCCGCAGTAGCGGCAATCAAGAGTGCAGACATTGGATATTTCAATAAGCCCCCGGAAATAGATGGCACGGGAAAGATTGTCGAATGTGATTTTTTGCGCCTGGAGCCGAAGGGCCTCCCGCTCTTCCCCTGGTTTGCAGGAGAGAATCTGTGCCAATCGTTTGATAGAAATATTCTGCTGATCGAGTGCGGAAATATTATCTGTCATTATTTAAACACTCCGAGTGGTTTTTAGTGTATTCAATAAACCAGGGAAGGGAGAAAGTGAACGCTCGAGAATTCCGAGCGAATGTGCAATGGCCAGTCCGTAATTTGTGATTGGAACAGCGGCCCGCAAGCATCGTTCTATCCGGCTGAGCATTGTGCGCCGGTTCCACATGCAGGCTCCGCAGTGGATGACCAGTTTGAAGCCACTGAGATCATCGGGAATGTCATGCCCTCTTGTAAAAGTAAATTGAGGAGATCCACCGATCTTCTTTGTCAGCCATCGGGGAATCTTTACTGTCCCGATATCATCTTCGACAGGATGATGGGAGCAAGCCTCGGCAATCAGCACCCGATCTCCAGGTTTCAGATTGTCAATTGTTAATGCTCCCAGAGCCATAGTCTGTAAGTCACCCTGGAATCTGGCAAAGAGAATTGAAAATGAAGTAATCGGGACCAGAGGCGGGGTGATCTGTGCCACCTCTTTAAAGGCCTGGGAGTCAGTTACAACCAGCTTTGGCTGAAAACCGGAACGGGAAAGGATCTGTGGAAGATTGGAAAGCCCGGTTACAATAGAGATGCATTCATTATCCAGAAGATCTCTGATACTTTGTACCTGCGGGAGGATCAGCCTTCCTTTTGGTGCCTCTTTGTCTATTGGCACAACCAGAACCGCACTTTCTCCGGGGCCTACAAGGTCGGAGAGAATGACGGGACGATTTACAAAACTGTCCGGGGCCGATTCTATGATGGCTTGACAGAGCTCGCAGATTCCCTCTCCTGACAGGGTGGATACAGGGATAACTGTGTAATTGGCTTCCCTGAGAGATTTGACAATTTCCGGATCAGGTGGAGAAATATCAGTTTTATTCAAAACCACGATAACAGGTATTTTCCTGTTGTGTATCTCTTCCAGGAGTTTTGCCTCGAATTCAGTCCAGATGTTGCTTGAGGCGACAAGCAGAGCCAGATCGGTCCGATCAAAAACCTGACGGGATCTTTCCAGACGCTGCAGGCCAAGACTCCCTTCATCGTCCATTCCTGCAGTGTCAATAAATTGGACAGGGCCCAGTGGAAGGAGTTCCATCGGTTTCTCAACAGGATCGGTTGTCGTTCCGGCAATGTCGGAAACTATAGAGACGTTCTGGCCTGTAATCGTATTAAGGATACTTGATTTTCCGGCATTTCTGCGCCCGAAGATCCCTATGTGAAGTCTGAATGTTTTTGGTGATGTCTGAATCATATCTTACCTGTAATAATTAAGTGTTTCAGCAGTATACATCCCGTTTACCTTCGCGAACCAGGGCAGCCATCTTCAGCGCCCGCTCCCCGGCAGATGGAGCCATCGCTTCACAGGCGTCATTGATTGCTTTAATCCCGATGGTACGGGTTTCTTCAGATGCAAAGTCTTCAAGATACTCCTGAAATGTCGAAACAGCATTGGGATCGCAGTGCATACGGATATCACCCGGTTTTGCAAGATCCATGAAATCATTTCCGGTTCTGCCCAGACGGTAGCATCCGGTGCAAAAAGAGGGAATATAACCAATTTTGGAAATGTCGGCGATTACCTCGTCAAGTTCACGGTGATCGCCGAGACTGAACTGCGGGTCTGCAGTTTCGGTTTTACAGGTATTGTAGCCGCCGGGATTGGTTCGGCTGCCTGCCGAGATCTGAGAAACTCCGAGCGCCAGAGTTGCGTTTCTCATCTCCGCGTTCTCTCTTGTGGACATTATTATACCTGTATATGGTACCGCAAGCCTCAAAATTGCGACAATTTTCATAAAATCAGTATCAGAGACCCGATAGGGGGGATCTGCCGCAAGATCCGATCCGGATGCAGGCTCGAGACGCGGAACGCTGATTGTATGCGGGCCTACCCCGAATTCCTGTTCGAGTAACCTGATATGCTGCATAAGAGCAAGCAGTTCAAATCTCCAGTCGTAAAGGCCAAACAGTGGACCTATTCCAACATCATCGATACCAGCCTGCATTGCCCGTGCGGGTGCGTTGAACCGCCAGTCGTAATCGGCTTTTTTCCCGGAGATATGCACCGTTTTGTAAGTCTGGCGGTGATATGTTTCCTGAAAGACCTGGTATGTTCCGATCTTTGCTTTTTTAAGTTCTCTGAACTGCTCGACCGAGAGCGGTGCAATATTTACATTTACACGGCGGATCTCACCTTTTTGCGACCTGGTCTTGTAAATCGTATCAATAGCATCGATGATATACTGCAGCCCTGTGCTGCTGTCATTTTCGCCAGCGACAAGAAGGATCCGTTTATGTCCTTTGGAAGTGAGAATACTTACTTCATCTGCGATTTCCTGAAGAGAAAGCTTTTTACGGGCAAGAAATTTGTTTCCTGCCCGGAAACCGCAGTAAAGGCATTCATTACCACACAAATTGGAGATGTAAAGAGGTGCAAAAAGAACCAGTCTCTTGCCATAGATCCTCTCCTTTACACTGCGTGCGGTTTCAAACATCTCTTCAAGCAGCGCCGGATCCTTTACAGCGGCAAGTGTCGCCACATCTGCGGATTCAAGTCCATGCAGTTCTCTGCTGCGTGAGAGAATCTCACGGATTTGTACCGGGTCAGGTGGTGGACAACAGAGGAGCTTGTTGATTTTTACTTCGTCTATTGTTTTTGTCTGCAGATTTTCTCTCATTTCGGTCTCCTTTTAGTTGTAAATAAGCCCCTGATATTCAGATAAATTTGAGCCTGGTCTCTTTCAGATAGTCGTTTTCAAGATAATGAACAATCTCGCGAAGAATAGATCGTCTTAAAGCGATCTCCTGTGGAAGCGAGGGGTCCTGATAAGCGTCATTTATTCTGGTACCGGCTATAAAAGTTATAATATCACTGTCAAGCATCAGTTCGACAATTTGCCTGACCGGTGACATGTCCACTTCATCTGCGGGAGTGTAGCTTTTCAGCATATCTGCCACCCGCTGAAGGGTAATGATGCCTTCTGTGACAAGTGTCGCCCCTTCCATTGATGATGTGGGTGGAAGATTGCTGAACGGCAGACCGGGCTCAAGGAGTATGGTTTTTTCGAGTTCACGGGCAATAATTTTGGCGGTTGTCCCTCCACAGATTATTCTATGACCTGTGTGCTTTTCATAAATTGCAGCCATTTGACTGTCGTTAGATGGATTGAAAGGCGGACCGCTGACAATCATAAGTTCACGAGGTCTGCGGTAGTAGATTACACCGCAGGAGATATCATCAAGTGCCAGATTCCGGTCATTGAGCATCGACCTTTCAACAACTTGACGGGCAAGGTCGCGGGCGCTCATTCCGGGTCTTTTCACGAGGGCTTCCTGGATAAACATCGCTACATTATTTTCACCCCATCCAAGGGGGAAACGGTCTATTCCGATTCCCGACTGCGTTACACCATCAGAAAAACAGATAATTCTATCGCCCTCTTGTATTGGAAACGTGTAATACCGTAGAATGTAGGGCCGTTTCCCTCTCGCTCTTCCCTGAATCTTTGTAACTTCGGGCTGAAAAAACGTACCATTACGGATAATACAGCAAGCCGGGTTGTCATACTCGATAATGCGGGCCATTCCCCCACCGTCAATGTCGATTATTGTAAATGTGGCATAGCTTATTTTGCGTTCACGGCAGACAGGAAGTGTATTCATGATAATTTTTGCGGACTTTCGGATGTCATGATATCCTGCTGTGAAATTAGCTGCCATTGTAGAGGTAAGAGTAGAGAGCACGCTTGCTTTTACGCCGCTTCCCAGCCCGTCCGAAAGAACACAGATCGACCTGTTTTCTTCCCTTATTCTGGTTGACAGAAAGGTGTCACCGCATACGAACTGCTTTTTCTTGTGGCGTTCAAAGTGACCAACCTCTACTACACATTCTAGAGTATCCTGTGTGACCTCGTTCATTTCTGATCTCCGGTACTGCCGACTTTGAAGGCCTCAATGATCTGCGACAGTGTCATCTCCGTCTCGGCAGCATTTTCACCAAGAAGACGGGCGATTTTCTGAACGGTAATCAGGTTGCGTTTGATCACCTGGCGGGCACCTTTGATGATCTCCTCTTTTTTCATGGATGGTTTTGTGACATCATTGAGGATGCATCCGACAATACGCTGTGGTTCGATGACAAAAAGGGAACAACGGAGAATTTTTGCCCCGACCCTGACATCAAGATCCACTATTTCGCTGCCGCTTTCAAATACTCTCCTGAACAGGTGCGATATCGGCAAAACCTTTTCAAGAATTGCCCCCTCCATACCTTCCTTTGCATCAAACACCTGCTCGGCTTCTTTACCGGCGATCCGTGCGAAATTACGGTTACTTTCTATTATGTGCATTGTATTGTCAACAATCACAACCGCAGATGGTATTGTCTTGACAAGCATGTTTGCCTTTTTCTGCGCTAGCTGGCGCATGTATGTGACACACATGTCTGTCACCGCCCGTCCATTCAATACAGCCTTTGCAAGCTCTCTGCAACTGTTATATCCACATCCACCGCAATTAAGTTCATCAGCTTCATTGTTCTTTCCGGTCTGCTGAAGAACCGATCGGATCTGGTGTTCGGCATAAACCGGCTCAGGCTGGTCATGTGGTATGAACTTCCGGTCAATCGGAATCAGCGGCTTGCGGGGAAAATTGACTGCTTTCTCCGGAGCCGTGTCAAGCACCTGGAGACGCTTTACAACGGTAGCGGTCTGGTCTTTTGTGCATGGGCCGTTTATGCAACCCCCGGGGCAGGCCAGAGTCTCAAGAAAGATCCCCCGTCCGGTGGGAATCCGGTCCAGAGTCTTGAGCACTGAAATGATCGAATCAAGACCGGAGAGGCTGACAAGCTGGTTGTCAGTAACCGTACACTGGCTCTTGATACATGCGATCATGCCGCCGTCAACAGGGAACAATCCACCCTCCGCGGCATTCTCCGGGATGAAAGTCTCACCGTTTCCAGGGTTGCAGGAATCAATTTCCCGCTCCTTTAACCACTGGTGTATATCGGTAAACGTCAGTGCAGTGTGAAGAAGCCCGTCGGAGCGGTCAGACTCCAGCTTTTTAGCGATGCAGGGACCAGCAAAGACAATCTCTGTGTCCGAACCGTAAATTTTCCTCAGATAAGCGCAATGCGCTAAAAGGGGCGAGGATAAAGATGTCAGGTTCGCGACATACTCGGGATGGTATTTACAGATAATCTCGACTACAACCGGGCAGGCGCTGGAAATATGACATTTATCCGGTTCGTCTGTCAGAAGCTCAGCAACATGTGACGATACTTCCTGTGCTCCCAGTGCGGTTTCAGATACACCCCAAAAACCAAGCTTTTTAAAGGCTTCTGTTATCCCGGACTGACTGACACCCGGAAACTCACTCACCCAGGATGGCGCAAGTGACAGTATGACCCGTTTACCTGTATCAAGAAGATCGATGACCCTCTGCCTGTCATTTCTGACCTGCTTGGCATGTGCCGGACATACTTCAACACAGGTGCCGCAGTAGATGCACGCCTCATCCATAACAGAGGCGACACCCTGTTCGATTTTGATGGCTTTCACAGGGCAGCTTCGGACACATTTATAGCAGTCCTGACATTCTGCCTGCTTTGTGAATATAGGCATGCATCTGTTCATCAGCTGATTTCCTGTAAATGTTTCTTCAGAGCTTCAACTGCATCCTCCGGCTTTACACCTGTATACAACTGTGTACCGATTGATATAGCCGGCCCGCTGGAACATCGTCCCTCGCAAAGTGTTCCACTGAGCTTGACTGACATCCCCAGCTTGTTTTCAGAAATATAGGCGCATAGGGCTTCAAGCACCTCTCTGCCGCCTCTTAGATAACAGGAGCTCCCGAGGCAAACTTTTACTGCAAGATGCCTTTCAGGGTTCATGTAACTTTCTCCAGATTTTCTTTCGCTACATTATTTTCGATAAACTCTTTTATCTTCTCGAATGTAGCATGTCCGAGAATTGTTCCGTTCAGTCTTACAACCGGCGACTCACCGCACCTCTCAAAGCAGAACCCTGCCTTTACAGATACATGCGACTGAAGACTGTCGTTGATGACATACCGCGTGACCTGGTTAAGAAGGTCGTGGGCACCATGCAGACAGCAGTTTGTACCAAGACAAACTTCCACGGTAACCGCCGGTTTATCAACTGCACCTGTGACCTCAATACCATCACCTGTAAATCTGCGACGTGCAATGTAATGAGTGTGCAGAAGTTTGTGCGACAACGGGCCACCGGCTTTTCCAAGCACCTTCTCATAAGTCTCAATCAAAGCGGGATTGCTCTGCGAGGTCCTGTGCTCGGATGTTCTGTCAATTGCATAAAGACTCTCACCGCGCCGCCTGATTACTTCAGGATTGTAGCTTACCGGCTGTCCGGCACCGTTTATGCAGCCGCCGGGACATGCCATTACTTCAATGATGCTGTACTGGCAGGTTCCTGCGCGAACCTGACGGCAGATCTCTCTTGCTGCTGCCAGACCGTAAACTACGGCGGTTTTTATCTCATTTCCTCCGATATTGAGCGTGATCTCCCTGACACCCTTGAGTTTAGTCTCTTTGACCGGGAGTTTCGCATCGAATGGCTTTCCTTCGACCTTTTCATGCACATACCGCACTACCGCTTCCGTTACCCCGCCCGAAAGACCAAAGATTGTGCCGGCTCCGGATGCTGTTCCGAACGGGTCGTCAAACTCCGAAGGCTTGAGGCTGTTGAAGCGGATCCCTGCCGAGTCGATCATCTGTGCCAGTTCCTGGGTGGTAATAACATGATTTACATCGGCTATTCCGTTCTTGTCAGCAAACTCCTTGCGCCGTGCCTCGTACTTTTTGGCCGTACAAGGCATCACCGATACTATTGAGAGCCGTTTATCCCCGATCTGAAGCTGCCCGGGAAGCATTTCCCTGGCCAGTGCTCCAAACATCTGCTGGGGCGATTTGCAGGTCGAGACATTGTCAAGAAGGTCCGGATAGTACTGCTCGACGAATTTTACCCATGCAGGGCAGCACGATGTAAACAGCGGTAATTTTCCGCCACTGGCAACCCTGTTGAGAAATTCCGTTCCTTCTTCCAGTACTGTAAGATCAGCTGTAAAGCAAGTGTCGTATACTTTGTCAAAACCAAGACGATGGAGCGCTGTGGCAATCATACCGGTAGTGATCTCTCCCTCAGGCATCCCGAAGTGCTCACCGATAGCGACCCTGATCGCGGGCGCTACCTGTGCGACAATCACAGTGTTCTCATCATTGAGATCTTCCCACACGGATTCTATTTCCGGTCGCAACGTGAGCGCTCCGGTAGGGCAAACACGTGCACATTGACCACAGTTGACACAGTCAACTTCAGCCAGGCCTTTGTGGAATGCGGGAACCACCTGTGTCTGGGCTCCGCGGTAGGCAAAATCAATTGCACCGACACTCTGAATCTCATCGCAGAATCTTACACAATCACCGCAGAGGACACATTTCGCCGGATCGCGGATCAGCGACAAAGACGAAGTGTCCCGCTTTTCATCATGCGGGTAATGTTTATACCGTATCGAGTCCACACCCATTGTGCGCGAGAGGTTCTGAAGCGAACATGCGCCGCTTTTTCCGCAGGTCGTACATTCGCGGTTGTGAGCAGCAAGAAGCAGCTCCAGATTTATCCTGCGGAGTTTGCGAATCTCTGCTGTGGTAGACTTTACTACCATTCCGGGAGCTGGAGGTGTCGAGCACGATGCCACAATTCCGCGTCCTTCGACCTCCACAAGGCACATCCGGCATGCTCCGTAGATACTGAGCTCCGAATGATAACAGAAGGTCGGTATCTCGATTCCGGCTTTACGGGCAACCTCCAGGAGATTCCGTTCCCCGTTCAGGGGGATTTCCCTGTTGTCTATTATTAAAGTGTTATTTGCATTCATGCATTTACTCCTGTTATGGCTTGGAATTTGCAGACGGTCGCGCACGTTCCGCAACGGATGCACGCATTTACATCTATCTGGTAAGGTTTCTTCTTTTCTCCTGAGATGGCGCCTACCGGACACTTCCTGAGACACGCACCGCAGCCGATACAGCGTGTGGGATCGATTGCAGGAGGTGTTAGAGCCTCGCACTGGCCCGCCGGACAGCATTTGTCAACTACATGCGCTATGTACTCGTCTCTGAAGTAGCGCAAGGTCGAAAGTACCGGATTCGGAGCAGTTTTGCCAAGACCGCACAGTGCGGTCTTGCGGACCGCATCAGCAAGTTCCTCAAGATCGGTAATTGTCTGAAGCGTGCCGCGCCCCTGGACGATATCATCCAGAAGTGCCAGTATCTGGCGTGTTCCTTCCCGACAGGGGAGACATTTACCACACGATTCCCTTTGTGTAAACTGCATGAAATATTTCGCCACATTCTTTACAACACAGGTATCAGTGTTCATCACTACCAGACCACCCGATCCGACCATCGCGCCGATACTTTTCAGCGAGTCGAAATCGAGGGGAAGATCGAGATGCTCGGTTGTAAGTGTCCCGCCGGAAGGTCCGCCGATCTGAACTACCTTAAGACGGGAATTGTCAACTACACCGTCGGGCCCGCAAACTCCCCCGCCGATATGGAAAACTATTTCCCGAAGCGTTGTTCCAAATGGCACCTCGATAAGGCCGGTGTTTACCACATGACCTGTAAGCGCAAAGGTTTTGGTCCCTGCCGATTTGGCTGTTCCAATCTTCTTGTACTCATCGGGCCCCAGGAGTATGATTCTCGGAACTGTCGCCAGTGTTTCAACATTGTTGATGACTGTCGGCTTACCCCGCAACCCTTTCTCCGCCGGGAAAGGTGGTTTGGGAGTCGGCATTCCACGTCTGCCCATCACAGATGACATCAGTGCCGTTTCCTCTCCGCATACAAAAGCACCAGCCCCTTCCATAATAGAAATTGTTAAGGCTTGACCGCTGCCCAGTACGTTTTTTCCCAGAATTCCCTTTTCCATTGCATCCTTGACAGCATGACGCATACGCTTTACTGCAAGAGGATACTCGGCGCGTACATAAACAACTCCCTCATCGGCACCGATTGCCCTTGCGGCAATCATCATTCCCTCGATCACCGCATGCGGGTTTCCCTCCATGACACTGCGGTCCATGAATGCTCCAGGGTCACCCTCATCGCCATTGCAGATTATGTATTTCTTAGGGTTTTTCTGTGCCAGTGTAAGTTCCCATTTTAATCCGGTGAGAAATCCGCCTCCACCCCGGCCTTTGAGTCC
This sequence comes from Fibrobacter sp., assembly GCA_012515615.1. Lineage (GTDB taxonomy): Bacteria > Fibrobacterota > Chitinivibrionia > Chitinivibrionales > Chitinispirillaceae > JAAYIG01. The sequence goes on along the minus strand of JAAYYB010000195.1, from coordinate 2,105 downwards.
AGAATCTTTAATTAATTTACAGATCTGGTCCGGATTTAACTCCCGAAAGCAGAGTGCCGCAGCCTTGTAACCTTCATTATAGATGTATTCATCTATATCTTCAGGATTGATAAGTCCGCAGAGGCTCAGCGCGAAACGGTGCTGAAGACGGTAGAAATCCATGTCTTTGCGTAAAGGATGTGTGATGCCGGAACCGGGTTCCCGGTAGGAGAGCCGGTCGATAACCTGATTATTCTCGATTGTCTTCTCAACTATCTCCCTGGCATCTTCAGCGTGTACCTTTACATACATGATACCTTCAGGCTCTATGGTCACTAAAGGCCCCATCTGACAGAACCCCTGGCATCCGCTTCCCGCTATGTCAACATGCTCCCTGTCATCATGGGTGTCAAGCACGATATCAGCAGCAAGTTTCTTTTCGATAAGAATCGCCTTTATAGCATCATACACTTTCATTGAGCCGTTGGCGATACAGCCTGTCCCGGCACAGATGATTATCCTTTTTGTGCTCTTATCTTTACGTTGTGCGAATGCAAGCCGCGATTGATTTAGAACTTCAATTTCCATTTGCCTGTCCCTTCGCTTCAGTTTGTAAGATCGAATCAATTAATGCAACTGCCCGCTCACCATTCATCTGGCCGTGAACGTCATCATTTATTACCATCGCAGGTGCAAGCCCGCATGCCCCGAGACAGCTGACTGTTTCTAATGTAAATAGCATGTCGGGAGTCGTTGTGCTGTCACCTTTGATGCCCAGACGCCGTTTAAGGGCATTGTAAATCTCCATGGAGCCCTTCACATGACAGGCTGTGCCGTCACAGATACGGATTACATATTTGCCTTTGGGTTCAAGAGCAAAGTGGGCGTAAAATGTTGCCACTCCATAAACCCTTGCCGGATTGACATCCAGTGCGTTTGCCACAAAGGTCATTACTTCAGCAGGCAGGTACCTGTATTGTTCCTGGATCTCCTGAAGAATGGGTATGAGGTTTTCGGGATTATGATTGTATTTCTTCAAAATCGCGCAGACTGCTTCAAATTTGCGGGTGCTGCAATCTCCCGCACATTCCGGTATTGTTGTTTTTTCTTCCATAGTCTTTAAGCCATCTCTTTCTCAAGTTTTTTCAGTAAAATGACCAGCGATGAAACCAGGTCCTCCTGCTGTACTATTACCTCCTGCGGAACCTTGAGCGGGACAGGAGTGAAATTCCATATACCTATTATTCCCGATTTCACCATCAGGTCAGCTACAGATTGCGCAGCTGAAGAAGGTACAGCGATAATCCCGATAGTTATATGCATACGGAGGCATAGGTCAATCATTTTGGAAAGAGGTAAAATGTCTTTCCCATGGATCTGCGTTCCGATTATTGAAGGATTAGTGTCAAATCCCGCTACCAGATCATACCCTCTGCTCTTGAAGCCTGAGTATCCCAGAAGAGCAGAACCAAGTGCACCGCACCCAGCCAGAATCAGGCGATCCTTGCGATTCCAGCCCAGAAATTCGGCAATCCCGTCCACAAGTGCACTGGCTTCATATCCCAACTTTGGCTTTCCTTCGATTCCTATCTGCTGGATATCCTTGCGGACAATTATGGAATCGATATTCAGGTGAGAAGCGATTGCAACTGAAGAGACGTACGTGGCTCCCTCAGCGTAAAATTTCTGGGCAATGCCATAATAAGCGGGTAGACGCCGGATTGTTTCAATCGAGGTTCCATCGACCGTTTTCATTAAGTCCCCTTTGAGAAGATTAAATTCGAATAAGTTATTCGTTTGATGAGTTGATAATATGTTATCGATAATTTTATATCGATAACATATTATCAATATAACACAAAAAGTAGATTGTTACAAGAAAAAAACAGGGTCGGACTATTTTTTTCAGTATTTGAGTGATTTATGAGTAGGGGACGGACCATCTGAGTAGGGGACGGACCATCTTTTTCAGCAAAGGACCAGGGGACGGACCAACTTTTTCAGCAAACAGGCTATTGCATTCCAGATAGAGCCTGCTTGAAAAATAAAGTACTCTAATTTTAGAAATTGCAGTGCTATGCTTAGGGGTTTATAGTTGTAGCGGGACTTTCAAAGCGGATATTTAG
>JAAYYB010000194.1 GCA_012515615.1 Fibrobacter sp. | reverse complement strand
TTCCTTCAGATTTCCAGAATGCCGAAAGGCTGTTTGGGGCAGGGGAGCTGTTTGAAGAGAAGCCCTGATGTGTGATTGCAGACCATAGCGTCTGCTGTAAGTTAATCAATTTTCGGTTTACTTTACTCCCATATTATTATATTATAGAGGGGTTCTCTATTATACTGCAGTTTAATCGTTAAATCAGAGGGATAGTTTTAATGGTTGGGCACATTTGCTTCTTGAGGAAAACATTCCGTTTACCGACGGCGGGGACAAGGACCCGATCTGGATATGGCTTTTCCATTTCACTTTTGTTTTTGTTCTCCGGGTTTCTCTTTACATCGTGGGCAGGAGGGTACAGCGATGGTCACAGTGATGGAGCATTACCTGTAAGTGAGTGGAAAAAAGTGGGGGATCGAACCTGGACAGAAGCAAATGGCGTAGTCTCTTGTGCAGACCAGACACCTTCCGGCTTCCTGATAAGAAGATTTCCCTGTTTTGAGAACGGCGAATTTTCTGCTGTCATTAAACCTGTCGCAGGATCAGAGTGGAACAATTTTCATGGCGGGATAGTTTTCCGTAGTGATACTTTAGCGAGTAAGTATTATGCTGTTGCACTTCATCTTTCAAATCTAACAGGCCAGGCTGATGATAACCAGTTACGCTTTAGAAAGAATTCAACAGATCTTGGCGATGAAGCCACAGTAATAAAAAGCGGACTAAGCATGCCTGCTTCAGGTGCTGCAGAAATAAAAATCAGAGTATCCGGAAACACATTCGCTTTCTACTTCCAAAACGATAGCATCGGTGAATATACTGATACAGTCAGTCCTCTTTTATCTGGAAATGTAGGTTATTTCTACGATGCTCAGTGGAATGGACGCGTGACATGGGATTCCTCTTCCTGGGTGGATGAACCGGCCAGGCCAGTAATAGACAGTACCTCACCTTCTGACACAACTGTACTCGCAGGCGAAACAGTCAATTTAAACGTCAAGGTTTCCGGACCGAAACCATATACCTATGAGTGGTATAAGGATGGAGAAGAGACTGTCATCACCACAGATCCTGTCTTGACGATCGAATCCGTATCTGCAGATGATAACGGATCCGGTTATTTCTGCATAGTGACGAATGAAACTGGCTCCGATACAAGCCGCATTGCTATTCTGAGCGTTTTAGCTAAACCATCAATAACCCTTCAACCTCTTGATACAACTGTTTACGATGGAGATAGTGCATCATTTACCGTTGAAGGATCGGGTGCAGCTCTCTCATACAGGTGGATTGTTAATGACGAACCCGTTGATGACACAACACCGTCACTGAAATTCAGAGCTACAATTGCAGAGCACAATTACACATACATGTGCGTTGTTTCGAATCCAATAGGCTCTGATACCAGCCGGGTGGCTGTTTTAAAGGTTCTGGATCCTGCACCGGCAATAACTCTTCAGCCCTTAGATACTGCTGTCAGTGAAGGAAATTCAGCCTCCTTTACACTGGAAACCACAGGAAAACCTCCGATTTACTATTCATGGTTTAAAAAAGGCTCAAGCAGTGCCATGGTAATAGATAGTGTGAGTGAACTGACTATCGGATTTACTCAAAAATCCGATGGCGGAGACTATTACTGTCTTGTATCCAATTTAGTCGGAGGGCCTGTAAGCAGCGATACTGTTACACTGACTGTAAATGACGCCGAGGTACCGATTATTATAAGTCAATCCAGCGATATGATCGTCTGGGAGGCTCAGAGTGTCACTTTTGAGGTGATTGCAAGCGGTTCAACGCCACTTATCTATGCCTGGTATAAAGATAAAAGAGGAGAGACCGGAGAACCGGAAGTTCTCGGAGACTCATCAAGATTGACACTCGAAAATGTTACATCAGACGCCCAGGGAATGTACTACTGTATGGTATCAAACTCTCTGGGTTCCACTACATCCGGCCTTATAAAACTTGATGTTAAAGCTTCTAATGAAATTTCCAATCCGATAATTATAAAAGGGCAATTTCATGACCGCACTCACATCTCTTTGACTGTACAGAATTTCAGCGGTCTGCCTTCTTTACCTGCATCTCCGCCTTATGTTGACACAATAGGTATATGGTACAATGCAGGATCTTCGCTCGATAAACCAGACCCCGTCTTCCCGAATCTGGTGAAAATTCCGCTTACGACTATGCTTGAGTCATCCTCGGAATCCTATAGCCAGATCATTCCGCTCAATCCTGGACCGGAAGAGTGCTTTCATTATTATTTTTCCGGTTCTGTTTTCTGGCACGGCGATGGATTCGATTCTATTTCTGAATTCACGACAAGCAGCATTTGTTCGACATACATGTGCAGCACTACCCCTATTGTCAACCAATTGGTCCTGAATGCTGATTATGCGGCTAAGAGTGACTCCGTCAATCTTAGCTTAACCAATCTGAGCAGTATTGACAAAGATGCTCTTGCTTACCTGATCGTTTCGTATGGCAATGATGATCTCGGGTACACTTTTGATACGATTCCTCCTGAAATGTTTCCTCCGGAACCATCTGGCGAAATTGTAAGAGTCTACAAAAACGCCGCCTTTTCAGGCGAATCACAGGAAGTAAACTTCTCCGTGAAAATCAGAGGCATCCTTGGTAATGAAAGTAATGTGGTATCGAGTAAAATTGAAGTAGGGGTCCCCAGACCTGAGAATAAAGCAGTATTGTCACTTAAGAGCGCATCTTCATCGGAAGTAGGATTATCGTGGGTTCTGCCCCCGGAGGATAATAGCGACAGCGTGAGAATATGGTACGGAACAGAATCGATTCCACTCAACTATGAAATTGACGAAAACACCTTTATGTATGCTACGTTTTTCATAACGGACAACTCGGCTGTGATAAGCAATCTGTCCCAGTCTACAACTTACTATTTCGGACTCCAGGTACTTAAAAATGGTTTGTGGTCGGTTGTTAGAGATTCCTCCAGCATCTCAGTGACCACTCCGGTGAGCTCTGATTCCGTTCCGGTTCCAAACAGTATAAAAATCACAGACCGGAGGTTTGATGAATCCAAAAACCTGATAATTATTCAATGGACAATTGACAGAACAGGCATGGAGGACCTCTCTCTTCAAACCGGAATAACCTGGTCTACAAGTACCTATCCAAAAAATGAACCAAGTGCAACCTTCGGCAGAATTGTTGATTGCACATCCAAAACAACTACTGTATTTACCGATTCAATTGATCTTAAACATGACCTGGCCTTTGATAATCTCTATTATATTACGCTCTGGCTTACCAAAGTCAATGGCCTCTGGAGTGCTCCTACAGACTCTTCAAAAGATACTGTCAGAATTCCTCCGCCAAAATGGCAGGCAATTTCATACTTCAAATCAGTTGATACAATTTCCGTATTGAATAATAAGCTCTTTCTATGGAAAAGCAAAAACTGGACTAGCGGTGTAGGTACAATAAAGGATACCCTTAATATCGTTTCTCCTGATTCTGTTCCAAAGGGACTGATTCCTGTAAGCATGGGTGTTGATTTCGAAGACGACAATACGTCCCCTGCTCTTTTCCTTGGGATGCGTCCGGATAGTATTCCTGCCGGATATAGTCTTTCTGATGTTCATCTTTACTCTTTTGACAACACTACAGGGAAGATGATCTGGGTAAATAGAAACGGCGTAGATGAGGGGGCCGGAATTATCTTTACTCAGCTCAAGCTCTCAGAGCACACTTTACCATTTATTCTTATGGTAGATACAATGGAGCCGCGCGTTTCCTTATCTGACACTGCCTCTGCTGTCAGTGCTTTTAGTAATACTTCCATACCGGTCCAGATTTCCGATAATGTTGCAAACGTACGTTTGGAGTTGTGGGCATCAAAAGGTGCTGATGAAATGAACCGTATTGATACATTTGTATGCAATGGCTTTAAAGATTCAAAAACATTTCTCATACCCTCCGAACTGATTACAGAAGATAATGGCGTAAGAGCTGAACTGGTGGTAAGTGATGGCCATTTTACAAATAAAATAAATATGTCAAGATCGGTTCTGAGAGAAAAGTCTGATCCGGTTGGAATCAACCCTGAAACGTGGACGTCCCTGGCAACCACTGCGGTACTGAATGATGTATCCGTTGAAAAGGTATTAGATGAACTGGGAGAAGATGGCTCCTGGAAATATGATCCGGTTAAATTCCGCATTTTCAGATGGGTTCCCCGCAGTGAGCACCAGGATGACACTACTAACTGGATAGAGTATTCCGATTTGCCAGAAATAAAAAAGTTTTTTGATTTTACTCCCGGAAGAGTGATCTGGATAAAAACCAGAGAAGCTGTCACAATCGATTTAGGACCGGGCAGGACAACGTCACTGAAGCAAAATTCTGAAATCAGGCTTAGAGCAAAAGATTGGACTGATATAGCCCTTCCACACAAGTTTGATGTGAAAATTGCCGATATTCTGACCACTTCAGATTTAAGTTCCCCGGAAAATGATTCTATCTGGTTTTTTGAATGGGAAAATTCGGGGGCATCGAAAGGATTCTATTCCACACCACTGCATTTCCCGCCTATTCCGGATAAAAACGTCCCTGGCAAGGATTTGAAATCAAGCTATGCAAAAACGTTTACTGTATACAATAATCTCGCTAAGGATGTGGTTTTGAAAATTCCGCCGCTTCCTGCTTCTATGTCTACTTATTCAGATGCGACAAAGAAAAGAAAGCAGGTTTTGGGATGGAGTATAAAAGTAGCTGCCCAGACAGAAGATGAAACACTTTCTCCGGTCTATTTTGCTTATACTCCCGGCACTGGAGAAGAATATTTTCCTGTGGCTCCTACTATCAATAAAGTCAGGATCCATGCTTTTAATGAAAAAAACAACACTCTTCACGGACACTTCATTACTCATGAGATGCCCGAAGGCGGGTGTTCTTTTCCGCTGGTCTTTCAGAACTCAGGTAATGATGCGTCAAAAATTGTAACATACAGTATTGACCGTGGCAGATATACACCTGAAGATATCAACGTTGTTGTATTCGATCCGCATAAAAGGGCTCTTGAAAAAAGCGCAAAAGTAACCTTGAATGAAGGCGAAAGCCAGTATCGCTATGTACTGGCTGGAAGTGAAGAATATATAGCAGAGTTCCAGAAACGGTTCTCTCAATACCGCCTGTCACTTTCAAAGGTTTTTCCAAATCCATTCAGTGGAAGCCTCAACATCTCTTTTGCCGTTCCCTGGGAAGGTGTTAAGAGAGTCAATCTTGTCGTATATGATCAGTTAGGCAGGACAGTATGGAAAAAAGAGATAGAGAAAGGGCTTAGACCAGGGCCTAATTCAGTTAGATTGAACCCAGTTTCTCAAAAACTGGCGACTGGAACATATCTGCTGCATCTGACAGCCTATAACTCAAAGGGAAAGATTACCGGGCAAGCCCAGAGTAGAATAATGTACCTCAAGTGATCAAAATCTGTCCGGAATACAGAAGTTCCGGACAGATTTTTCTACTATTTCCGGATTAGTTTATCGCGTTCGTAGTGGAGAATCGGGTCGCATTTTCCAGGGTATTTTTCTGTTACCTTATCTGTACAACCGCCTGCAGAGAGCTTTTCACAAGACATACAAACATTTTTAAACCATTCATCGGTGATCCCGTTTGGCTTATTGCCGCCTTTTGCGCTCCCGGATGCGACAGTATCAATTTTCTTGATCAACCCCTGAGCAACCGCAGCCAGCTGCTGTACCTGCTGGGGGGGAAGTTGCTGTGAGCAGACCTGAAGATACACAGAAAGAGCTTCCTGAAGCAGCCCCTTTTCGTCATTTGTCAAAGCCATTTTTATCTTCTCCTGTTTTGTTTGTATTGAAAATACTATTTTTCAATTTGTGAACCGTAATATTCGGCACCATTCAACACATCTGGTACCATGAAGAAATTCAACAGTTAACAGCAGAGGTCAGATGGTTTCAATTGTAGTTGTATGCACCGGGAACATGTGCCGGAGTGCAATGGCAGAGGGGATACTGAAAAAACGCCTCAGTGACCTGGGGCGCAAAGATATCCTCATATCATCTATGGGAATTCATGGTCAGGATGGAAATCGTGCTGTTGATGAGGTTGTAAAGGCATGCAGCGATAATGAAATTGATATTTCTGCCCACCGTTCACGTGCACTGGTGGCCGGAGAGCTTAAGGAAAGTGATCTAATCTTTGTTATGGAGCCTGTGCAGAAAGAATTTATCTCAATTTTTTTTCCGCAGGTAGTCGACAGGCTCTTTCTTCTGGGGTGCTGGCCGGGAGCAGAAAATAAAAAAGGAATTATAAAGGATCCGATTGGCGGCAGAAAAGAAGATTTCAGACGGTCATTTAGAATAATAGCTGATCACATCGAGCGTATACTTCCTTTTCTGCTGGCACGCTATCCTGGATAAGAACCGTTTTTTCAGGCCGTCAGGTTCCATCCTCCATCTACCTTGATCACCTCTCCGGTAACATATGGCGTATTTACCAGAAAAGCAAAAGCATCTGTCAAAGAACTGAGATCCCCTGTTCTCGCTAAAGGAATTTTTACGGACAGAGAATTAAAATATTGCCTGCTCTCAGAATCTGCAGGAAGCATCGCGCCTGGGGCTATGGCATTTACTCTGATCGAAGGCGCAAACAGAAATGCCTGCTGATGGGTTATTTCCTCTAAAAAAAGTTTTGAAATCCGGTAATTTTGAAAATTGATGTTTGGCCGCTTGATATTGGCATCGGTGATGTTTATTATCCATCCTTTGCGGACCAATTCATAAAACCTGGTTGCCAGCCTGATTGGGGCTATTGTATTAATATTAAGGATCTCTTCCAGATTATCGGGGTTCTTGAGGTTGCCTTTTGAAAATGTCGATGCATTATTCACCAGCCCTCTTAAAGTAACTGGAAGCTCTAAACTCTTATCTATGAGGTTATCAGCAGAAAATTCGAGGTCCTGTTTTATAAAATAAACCAAATCTTTGTATGCTGCAGATTTTAAAAGTTTAAGGCACTCCTTTGAGCAGGTACTGCGGTAGTGAATGATAACCGCATAGCCCATCTCCAAGGCCTTGCGTGCAAACTGCAGACCTAGTCTTTTAGCACCACCGGTGATTAGAACAGCTTCAGGTTTTCTGGCCATACCAATAAATCTCTCCAGCTGCATGATTTATTCTCTGCACTGCAGGTATTTTAATATAGAAGGGGGCAAACAGAATCTGCAGTAAATATTTTTGATTACTGGACTCTATTTTAAACTTCCATTTAAACGGAAAATAAAATGCGTATTCACAACCTGCTTCTTGATTATCAAAACGATTCTAAATGCTGTGGAGCGACAGTAGGTTCTATGATTTCTTCTGCCGGTAAAAACCGTCTGTGGGAGGATCGTAAATGTAAAGTTGCCGATGTGGTGGTTATTCATTACATAAGTGCCATTCAAATAGATCCGGAGCTCTCATTTGATAGGGATATGATACTTAAAATATTCTGTGATTATGGTGTCAGCAGTCATTACCTGATCAGCAGACGGGGGAAAGTCATGAGACTGGTTCCTGAAGAAAAAAAAGCCTGGCATTGCGGTGGAAGTGTCATGCCAGAGCCCGACAGACGAGCAGGGGTTAATGATTTCTCAATAGGTATAGAACTTATGGCAACAGAGGAGAGCGGATTTACTAAGCTTCAGTATGATTCCCTTTGTAAATTATGCCATGGAATTGAGAAAAGGCACGGAAAAATGTTCACGTATCTGGGACATGAACACGTTGCCGGAGAAGAGGCTGTGAGAATGGGTTTAAGAGAAGAGCCCAAAATAGATCCTGGTCCAAAATTCGATTGGTTTCTATTTAATTCTACACTCCAAAGACTTCGGTATTGCTGAAGTCCGTTTATTTGCAAAACCAGTTGGAATTAACCATTTTTCCAAATCTGCTTGATTAAATGTCTTGAAAAGTGTAATGCGAAGGAGAAGAGCAATGCCCTGTGTTTACAAACCCATCGTGTCGTATGTCCTTTTTCTGGTTCTGGTTCTCTTTACGGCTCAGAGCTTTTCAGATGAAACCTTCGACAAGCTCATTGCTTCCGGTAAGTACAAAGAAGCTCTTGATTATGCAGACGAGAAAATTTCTCCATCTGACCGCGATGTGATGGTATGGATAAAAATGGGCCAGGCAAACGAAGCTCTTGGAATGACGGAAAAGGCACTTGCATGCTTTCTTGTCTCCTGGAGAATGAACCCCAATGACTACAACGCTCTTCTTGGCGCAGCCAAGGTTTACAACAAGCTCGGCCAGCCCGATAACGCCATCAACATGGCAAAAAAAGCGCTGGATCTGAATTTTACAGCCGAAGCAAGCTGGGAGTATGCCAGAGCCTGCATAGCTCTTGACAGATCAGCAGAAGCAAAAAAAGCGCTCGAAAAAGTGATGCAGTCTGATTCGGGAAACGCTATCGCAAACAGGGAACTGGGAAATATCTACTACAATGAAAAATCATGGGTTCAGGCTATTCCCCTTCTCAAGAAGATATACAAGTCAAACCCCGATGGGGATCTGGCATACAAGATAGGTAAATGCTATGTAGAAGCCGGGGTGGCTGATTCTGCGCTTGTCTATCTGAAAATCGCCCAGCAGAAAGGCACTTCCTCCGATGTCTCTATCGCTCTGGCCAGGGCCTATTACGGTCAGAAAAATTACAAATCTGCAGCTGTAGAATACGACAAGGTGGCCGGAAGCGAAATGACTGCTCAGGATTTCTACAAATTCGGAGTCTCTCTGGAAAAAAACGGTGAAAATGCAGCTGCCCTTAATCAATTTAAGAGCGCAGTCACCCGATTCGGCTCATCAAAGGACAATGACGCGCTTATGGCTCGAGAGAAAGTAGGGCGGGCCAGGTTGACTGATCGTAACTTCAGTTCAGCGATCGATGATTTTCAGTTTATTGTTGATGCAGACCCAAAGGGAGCCGTTGTTCCTGAAATTTATTTCCTTTTAGCTGAAACTTACCAGGGTCTTGACAATAAAAACAAGGCTATCACCAGTCTGGAAAAAGCAATCTCTCTGAACAGCAGGAATATTGAAGCGTATGCCCGGCTGGCAGATCTTTATCAGAAAAATGGTATGCCCGACAAAGCAAAACAGACTTATGAAACGATGATGAATCTCAGCCCCAATGATCCCAATGTCTACCTGATATTGGGGCAGTACAATATCAAATCCGGGAAATTTGATGAGGCACTGGGTCTTCTTGAGAAAAGCAACTCTCTGCGCAAAAGCGCTTCAGCATCAGAGGGCATTGCTGTTGCCGCATATAATCTCAAGAAAAATGACAAAGCAAGGGATGCTGCAAAAACCGCTATCAGCCTTGATGCAGGAAGCTGGGACGCGAGGGTAATACTTGCCGGGATTCTGATGAAAGATAAAAATTACCAGGCTGCTCAGGAACATCTTGAAAAGATAGTTCAGAAAGAAAGTTATGATCTCAATTATCTCGAGCAGTTGGCTACCTGTTATGACCAGAATGGCAATGAGGAAAAGCTTGTTGAAACGGACAAGAAAATTGCCTCATTGAACCGGAAAAATGTTGACTCAAGACTCAGGCTGGCCCGCTACGCAGATAAAAAGAACGATGTGGAAACTGCGCTGGCGTACTATGGTGAGCTTTCAGAGCTTACTCCCAAAAATCCTGAAGTTTATCGCAGACTCTACGAATTATCTCTTAAAAAGAAAAACACAGGCGATGTGATCGTATACATGAAAAAATACCTGGAACTCACGCCAAACGATGCTGAAGCGCATAGAGATCTGGGTGATGTCCTTTACGAACAGAAAAATTTTGACGGTGCACTGGAATCTTACCGGACTGCGCTTAAAGTCAATCCTGGAATTAAAGGATTTCACAAAAGGTACGCTGAGATTGTAATTGCAAAGGGGCAGCAAGATGAGGTGATTACCACTCTTACCGGTGTGATAAAGGCCGGAGAGGCTGATCTGGGGACTTATACGACTCTGGGAATGATATTCCAGAAAAAGAAAATTTTTGGTAAGGCAATAGAAATGTACCAGAAAGCTCTTCAGATGGATCCTGCAAATGTCGATGCCATCTCAGCTCTGGCATCATGCCAGGCAGCCAATGGAGATCTGAATGCCGCAGTTATCTCTTATGAACAGGCAGTGATGATGAACAGTGGGGCTACAGAGGAGCTAAAAGAGCTTGGAGAGCTGTACCTGAAGCTCGAAAGGGAGGAGGAGGGTCTGAAGATCCTCAAAAAGTACTTGAATAAGAAACCTGATGATCCCAAAGCTGCTTTGCTGGTCGGACAGAATGCTTTTGAGAAGAAGCAATACACTGATGCGGAAAAATATCTGGCATTGGCTCTTGAGGGAGCCTCTGCTGATCAGAAAATGATGTATGCCGAGGCCGCTTTTAATTCCGGAAAATTCAAAGAGTCAGCTTCAACACTTGAAGAACTCAAAGTGGATAAGAAAATTAAAGGGCTTGCACAGCGTAAAATCTTCAAAATGCTTGCGGAATCCTATGAAAAACAGGGGCAAGATGATCTTGCTGTAAATGCTTATGGAAGCTATCTCTCTATTGCAGGTGTAAGGGATGAGGATGCTGCATATAAAAAGGCTTTTCTTCAGGAAAAGAGCAATCCTGCTGCGGCGATTAAAATTTATGAGCAGAACATTAAAGAGTACCCTTCTGATTACAGAAATTTCCTGCGTCTGGGACTGATCTATTCTGAAAAGAAAGAGACTCTTCAGAAGGCTGTTCCGATGCTAACTAGGGTTACTGATCTGGCAGCATCGGTTCCTGCTGTATGGTTAGAGCTGGCACGGGTGTACGGCAAGATGGGCAAGGACCAGGAGGAGCTTGATGCATACAGGAAGTATTCAGAAACCGATCCTCAGAATCTGGAAGCCAATACTAGAATTGGAATTCTTCTTATGCGCAAAGGGCTGGTGAATGAGGCTCTGGTTTATCTTGAGATCAGTAACACCCACCAGCCAAACGATCCCGTTGTTATGGCAATGCTGGCAAAGGGGTACATAAAAACAAACCGCAGCAGTGAGGCAATAGAACTTCTAAACAAGGCAAAAGAGGCCAAAAAGGATGATCCTGATATCAGATATCAGCTGTTTGAGCTGTATCAGAAGCTGGGTCAGAAAGACAAGGCTCAAGAGGAAATAAAGGCACTTGTTGCCCTGAGTCGTGAGCCCAGATATCTTTTGCTTTATGCCGAGGCGCTGGTTCTGCAGGAAAAATACAAAGATGCCGAAAATACAATTGAAGATATTCTGGCTACAGATGCTGAGAATATAGACGCGTTACTATTAAAGGCCAGAATGCTTAATGCTAAAAAGAAGTATGATGAAGCAATCGAGATATACAAAGAGATAGCCTTTATAAATCCGGAGCATCCTCAGGCTCTTTACATGAGAGCGGAAACTCATTTACTGCAGTCAAAGCCCCAGTGGGCGGAAACATTCTACAAACGTACTCTTCGGGCTGATCCGAAGTTTGCATTAGCGGAACTTGGTTTGGCTAAAATCGCAAAACTGCGTAAAGATAATGTTGGCTATAGAGAGCATCTGGAAGCGGCCCGAAAGCTGGAGCCTGATAATGAGGAGATCCTGGAGGAGCTGAATAAAGCTGGTAAATAAGGGGCATTAAGCCCCTTTCTCATATTTTTCTTCTCAGATCTGCTTTTTTGCCCTGTTCTTTTCTCCGCAGGCCCATCTTTTGCGGTAGAGTTATACTAAAAACAGCCTTAGAAAACATCCATCTTTTATATTAAATTATGACAGGAGAAGATCAGGTTTCTGCGTTTTTAAGCTGAAGAAATGGTCTGAACCGGTAAATGTACAAACAATGTACAAAGAAAAGGTAAAAAGGAACAATATTGGATTCAGAGAAGACGTATTATATGCAGCAACAGCAGACAAACGATGATCAGCAGTTGTTCGATCTTTGGTTAAGTGGAGATACGCGTGGTTTTTCCGGTCTCTATGACAAGTATAAAAACCGTGTGTTTGGTTTTTTAGTACGTATGACCGGAGACCGGGAAATTGCTGAAGATCTTTTACAGGAGACTTTTTTTGCCGCACTGAGAAATGCCGATCAATTTGACAGATCAAGAAGCTTTCTCAGCTGGCTCTTTGGTATCGCGCATAAAAGAACCATAGACTATTTCCGCCATGCTAAAGTGGAGACTGAGCACAAGCAGGATGCAGAGGCGGCAATAGGGAGTAAGATCGATGCGCCGGATCAGCAGCTGTCAAATCAGAACCTCAGGGGTTTGATAAATGAAGCTGTAGAAACACTTGATCCGCTGCAGAGGGAAGTGTTCCTTCTGAGGGAATTAGGTGGTGTACCGTTTAAAGAAATTGCTAAAATAATGAATTGTCCAATAAACACTGCGTTAGGCAGAATGCGTTTAGCTTTGAAAAACATTAGAAAGGAACTGAAAAAAAGGGGGGTTGATGGGGTGCAGTAAGTGGGAAGATTTAGGGTTACTATACAGCTCAAATGAGCTGGATGAGCAGGAAGCCAAAAGTTTCAAAGATCACATGGGCAACTGCGAAGAGTGCAGATGTGAGTACGAGACGTACCGTAAAGAACAAAGCTCATTTTTTACCCCTGAAATTCTGGGCGAAATGCCCTCTGAGAAGATTGATGCTGAAATCAAACGGGTTTGCTCAAACCCCAAAAAACAGTACACTTCTATTGGGTTACTTCCGGTCTTCAAAAAAACTTTCTTCTCTGTCTCTTTCTTTGTATTAGGTTTTATCGTTGTTGGCTATTTTACCCTTAATATCGAAAACGCGGATAAAAACAGGCAGAGTATTGTATTAGAGAAAACTCCCGATTCATCATCTCCAGGTTCAGTAGAAACGATGGCAGAAGGTTTGAATGTGGCAGATTCTCTCAAGTTTGATACTCTTAACGACTCAAACCTTTACTATTCAAAAAATCGTGGCAATCTCCAGATAAAAGGCGTTTACCCTGTAGATCTAAAGTAATAAAGCTCTTTTCGTCTTATACGGGTAGTTCTCTTTTGCTGGTAACTTCCGCTTTTCCCTGATCTTTTTGTATTATTCCCGCCTCTACATTGTATTTTTCTGATTTTACAAATATATGAAGCGTTCCAAACTTATTTTTAAACTTCTATGGATCGGTCAGGTCATCACTGCGGCTGTATTGACTATAATGATGGCTAAGGCAATGAAAATGCTTTATATACTGTTGAGTCGGGAGTCCTTTTATTGATTTACTGCACTCTGCTTAATCCAGCTCTTGATGTAATCTACAGGATAAATGAATTCAGGTCTGGAAATACGGTTACAGATATCCCATCCTTTTCTATTCCAGCCGGCAAGGGAATAAATGTCGCAAGAGTAGTCAGGACTCTTGGGGAAGATGTGTGTGTGGTGGGTTTGATGCCGGAATACGACATGAAACGCTCTTTGGAGTTTCTGGACCAGTTAAAAATCAAGCATCATCTGTTTGCTATTCCCGGCGGATTGCGCATAAATACAACTCTTATAGAAGAAAATACAAACTTTAATTCTCATATAAACAGCGCAGGCCAGCAATTACCATTAAGAATTCAACTTGAATTCAACCATTTTCTGGAAGAGTTTATCTCTGCCGGTGATCTCTGGTGTTTTTCTGGAAGTCTGCCCAGAGGTTTTGAAAACGATTGCTATCAGAAGTTAATCAAGAGCTGTAAGAACAAAGGTGCCATTACGCTGTTAGACAGCCGTGACCATGCTTTTAAGATGGGTGTGAGGGCAAAGCCATTAATGATCAAGCCCAATATTTCAGAGCTGGAAGGTTTTTTTGATGAGCAGATCAAAGGCGTTCACCATCTTGCTTTGAAAGGGAAACGCCTGGTTGACATGGGAATAGCCTATGTCTTTATATCACTTGGCGCAGATGGTATGATAGCGATTCATGAAAATGACTGCCTTTTATGTTCTGCACCGCAAATAAAAACCCTGGATACGGTTGGTTGTGGTGATGCGCTGGTTGGGGGAATTCTTGTAGCACAGAAACGGAATTTCTCGTTCTCTGAGATGTGCAGGATGGCAATAGCCTGCGGATCTTCAAAAGCACTTCATCAGGGCCCGGGTGTTGTTTCGTTAGATGAAGTGTGGCAATTAATGGAGGAAGTAACGATAACAGCTGTTTGACTGGAGGATAAATGAAGAGATTAAGGATTCTGGTGACAGGTGGTGCAGGTTTTCTGGGTTCTCATTTATGTGAGAGTCTGGTAAAGGCTGGCCACGATGTTATCTGTCTGGACAATTTTTTTACGGGCAGCAAAGTAAATGTTGAACATCTTATGGACCACAGGAATTTCGAGCTGCTTCGCCATGATATTACTTTTCCGATTTTTGTTGAAGTTGACCAGATATACAACCTGGCATGTCCTGCATCTCCGGTTCATTATCAGTATAATGCCGTTAAGACAATCAAAACCAATGTTATGGGTGCAATAAATGTTCTGGGACTGGCAAAGAGAATCAAGGCACGTGTACTTCAGGCTTCGACATCGGAAGTCTATGGTGATCCCAATGTTCATCCTCAAAAAGAAAGCTACTGGGGTCATGTAAACCCCATTGGCATACGATCCTGTTACGATGAGGGTAAGAGAGTCGCTGAAACGCTGTTTTTTGACTACCACCGCATGAACAAAGTTGATATCAGGGTAATGCGCATATTTAACACATACGGTCCGCGTATGCACCCCAATGACGGCAGAGTTGTATCAAATTTCATTGTGCAAGCCATAAAAGGGGAAGATATCACGGTTTACGGAGATGGAAAGCAGACTCGTTCATTCTGTTACGTTACTGATCTTATTGAGGGAATGATCAGGCTGATGAACACAGAGGACTTTATTGGGCCGGTAAACATAGGAAACCCCTCTGAGTTTACAATAGGTGAACTTGCTGAAAAAGTAATAAAACTGACCGGCAGCAAATCGAAAATTGTATTCAAGTCTCTTCCATCAGATGATCCCAAGCAGAGGCAGCCAGATATTTCATTGGCCATGGAAAAGCTGAACTGGAAACCAGCTGTCGAACTTGAAAAGGGACTGCGAAAAACTATCGAGTATTTCCAGAAAAATCTGGACTGCTGAATCTTACAGAATAAGAATAAAATGAATTGGAAGGTGTTAAAATGAGCAATTACGATCCGTTGGAAATTGAACCAAAATGGCAGAATAGATGGAGAGAGAAAAAACTTCACAAAGCAGTTTTCGATCCATCAAAACCAAAATACTATGCACTTGACATGTTCCCTTACCCGTCCGGTTCCGGGCTTCATGTCGGTCATTGTGAAGGATATACCGCAACAGATATCGTGACAAGATTTAAACGGATGCAGGGATGGAACGTGCTTCATCCGATGGGTTGGGATGCATTTGGACTTCCAGCCGAAAACTTTGCCATAAAGACGGGAATCCACCCCAGGATCACAACAGATAAAGCGATTGCCAATTTCAAAAGGCAGATAAACTCTGTAGGATTTGCATATGACTGGGATCGGGAAGTTAACACTACCGACCCCCGGTATTATAAATGGACTCAGTGGATATTTCTTCAGCTTTACAAAATGGGGCTGGCGTATGAAGGTGTGATGCCGATTAACTGGTGTCCCTCATGCAAAACCGGGCTGGCAAACGAAGAGGTGACCGGGGGGAAATGCGAGAGGTGCGGCACTGTTGTTGAAAGGAAGGACCTTCGCCAGTGGATCCTCAGAATAACTAAATACGCAGACCGTCTCCTGGAGGACCTTTCAGAAGTTGACTGGCCAGAATCCACACTTGCGATGCAGCGCAACTGGATAGGAAGATCTGAGGGAGCCGAAGTTATCTTTACCGTTGCATCAGGGGCAGCATCGAATGAACAGATAAAGGTATATACGACAAGGCCCGATACACTGTATGGTGCCACATATGTTGTGCTTTCTCCGGAACATCCGCTTGTTGACAAGATAACAACCCCTCAGAACATCTCTGCCATACGGGAATACCAGGCTGCGGCAAGGCGGAAGAGTGACCTTGAGAGAACAGAACTGTCAAAAGAAAAAACAGGGGCATTTACCGGTTCTTATGCAATAAAGCCGGTAAATAATGCACAAATTCCTGTCTGGATCGCCGATTATGTTCTGGCTACTTACGGGACAGGTGCAATCATGGCTGTTCCGGCGCATGATCAGCGCGATTATGAATTTGCAAGCAAATTCAATCTCCCCATTATACAGGTTGTAAAGCCGCTTGAAGGTGAAATACCTCCAGGTCAGGCCTTTACTGAAGAAGGTATGAGTATTAATTCCGGGGATTTGGATAATTTAACTACTGCCGAAGCTAAACGGATCATAACAGAGAAGCTTGAGAAAGCAGGAAAAGGAAAGGCTGCGGTGAGTTATCGTCTGAGGGACTGGGTGTTTTCCCGTCAGCGTTACTGGGGTGAACCGATTCCAATTGTACACTGTCCCAAATGCGGCGCTGTAGCTGTGCCCGAAGACCAGCTTCCGGTAAAATTGCCTGAGGTCGAGCGTTATGAGCCTTCCGGAACAGGCGAATCTCCTCTGGCGAAGATTACTGAATGGCTTAACACATCCTGTCCTCAATGCGGGGGACCGGCAAAGCGGGAAACCAACACCATGCCTCAATGGGCCGGGTCGTGCTGGTACTATCTGAGGTATCTTGATCCCTGCAATGATAAAGAACCCTGGTCAAAAGAATCGCAGAAGCAGTGGATGAATGTGGATCTTTACATTGGAGGTGCAGAACACGCTGTACTTCATCTGCTCTATTCACGGTTCTGGCACAAGGTCCTTTATGATCTTGGATATGTATCAACAAAGGAACCATTTAAAAAACTTCGTCATCAAGGCACAGTACTGGCTTCAACCTATCGGGACAGCTTCGGGAAATATCACGAACTTTCTGAAATTGAGTTCCGGAGTGGTGAACCGTATCTTATCTCTACCGGCGAGAAGTTGAGCATGGAGATAGAGAAGATGGCTAAATCAAAGCTCAACGGTGTCAATCCCGATGATGTTGTGGCCAGATATGGAGCTGATACGTTACGGCTTTACGAAATGTTCATGGGGGAATTTGAGCTTCCAAAGCCATGGGATCCGCGTGCGATCGAAGGCTGCAGCCGTTTTCTGCGCCGTCTGTGGCGTCTGGCAACTGAATTTGACCAGTCAAAAGCATCCTCTGCTGAAACAAATCTCAGAGCAAGACACCGTCTGATTAAAAAGGTGACAAACGATATTGAAAGCATGAAATTCAATACAGCAGTTGCTGCCATGATGGAATTTATAAATGAAATATCGGAAAATGGAGCCGCCAGAGAGGACATAATTACTTTGATAAAGCTTGTTTCTCCATATGCTCCTCATATCGGAGATGAGCTCTGGGAGAAAATGGGGGAGAGCGGATTCATTATTCAGTCAAGCTGGCCATCATGGGATGAAGCACTTACTCTTGAACAGAATATTACAATTGTAGTGCAGATAAACGGTAAATTAAGAGCCGAGTTCACTGCACCCCGGGGAGCCAGTCAGGAACAGCTTAAAGAGGCGGCTCTGGCACTGGAAAAGGTCAAACAGTATACAGATAACACAACTATCCGCAAGGTGATAGTTGTTCCCGGTAAACTGGTCAACATAGTGGCGGCTTGATCTATGATAAAACTGGCGGCAGCTACAGGAAATAAAGGGAAGCTATCGGAAATCAGGGAAATTCTCAGAGATGAGCCCGTTGAAGTTGTTCCGATCAGTGAACTTTTTGATTCTGTTCCGGAAATAGAAGAAAATGGATCAACGTTTCTGGAAAATGCGCTAATTAAGGCCCGATATGTTTTTGATCACTGCGGATTATGGACTCTGGCCGATGACTCCGGACTTGAAGTTGATTATCTGGGAGGAGCTCCGGGCGTAAAAAGCGCAAGGTATGCCGGGGAAAGTTGCAATACCGAAGCTAACAACAAGAAGCTGCTTTCTGCGCTTAGTGGTGTTCCACTCGAAAGACGGCAGGCATGTTTTAAGTGTGTAATAGTTGTTGTTACTGGTAAAGACAGGTACATTTCTTCAGAGGGAGTATGCAGGGGCAGAATCGGTCTTTCACCTCAGGGAAGTGCCGGATTCGGGTATGATCCGCTATTTATACCAGATGGATTTAACAGTACATTTGCTCAATTGGATACCACTGTAAAAAATTCGATCAGTCATCGTGGTAAAGCTCTGGCTGACTTGAAGGAGAAAATGCATGCTGTTATCAAGCAATGAAACCTCTGGCGGGAAAACGATTCTGATCGTAGATGACAATCTGAACACAACTGCATTTCTAAAAGATCTCATATTAAATGCAGGGCTCAGCTGTATTACCTGTGATTGCGGCCTGGATGCATTGAAGATCGTGAAAAAAGGCACCATCGATCTTGTGCTGCTTGATATAGTCATGCCCGATATCAATGGTCTCACTGTAACAAGCCAGATTAAAACAATATCAGGTAAAAAATTTCTTCCGGTCATTTTACTGACCGCGTTATCGGAAAGCAAGGATATAGTAGCCGGATTGATGTACGCCGATGATTACATCACTAAACCATTTTCCGGTGAAGAGCTTCTGGCAAGAATAAAATCTCTCTTAAGAACCCGAGAGCTTCAGAACCAGTTGCTGTTATCAACATCCAGATACAAGTGTCTTTACGAGAATTTTCCCAGCATGTACATAACAGTCGATTCATACAACAATATTATTGACTGTAACAGATTCTTCTGTGATACTTTCAGACTGAAAAAAGATGATGTCGTTGGCAGGAGCATCTTCAACTTTTTTAAGGAGGACCGCCTGTCTCTGGAACATTTCTTAAGTTCTATTTCCAGGGATCAATCGGCTTCGGTTCAGCAGATGAAATTTTGCCTGACCGGAATTGCAGGCTCTCCAACAATGATGGTGAAAATGAATGCAGTTTATGTTGGAGATGAGGAAACCGGCTTATCTGTGGTAATATCGATGGAGGACATCACTCAACAGCTTCGACTCGAAGAGGAACAGAAACTTGCGAGAAAACAACTCTATCGTTCAGCAAGGCTTGCCTCTATCGGCACACTGGCCTCAGGCGTTGCTCATGAGCTCAATAATCCTCTTACAGCAATTCTTGGATTCTCAAGTGCGCTGATAGACAGAATAAAGATGAAAGAAGCCATAGATGAAGCTGAGCTCAATCAATATCTGCAGATAATTAACTCTGAAGCACTGCGCTGCAGGGACACTGTAGAAGTCCTGACCAGGTTTGCCCGTGAAGGCGGAATTCAGACAACGAATGTAATACTGCACAACTGTATTGAAAATGCACTCAAGCTTGTTCAGCCAAGGGCTGATAAAACAGGTATAATCATATCTAATGAAGTTCCGGACAATGTGATAGTCAGAGCGGATTCGCTTAAACTGGGCCAGGTGTTTGTAAATGTAATCTCCAACTGTATCGATTTCTGTCCTTCCGGATCTAATGTAAGCATATCACCTTCTGCATCCCACGATCCATCCAGACTCTATTCAGTTAGGATCTCAGATAATGGCCCTGGAATCAAACCTGATGTCCTCTCCAAAATATTTGATCCCTTTTTCACAACCAAAGATATAGGAGGAGGAGCTGGAATGGGTCTGGCGATCTGTCACAAAATCATGGAGGACTGCAACGGATCCATTGATATAATAAGTGAATATGATAACGGTACAAAGGTCAATCTTGAGATTCCATTCGAGAAGGATTATTCCCGATGAGCAAGGGCAGGATTCTTGTAGTTGATGATGAGTCCTCGCTGCGTCTTTTGTTAAGCAACGAGCTTTCAAGAGCGGGTTACAGCGTCGAAGTCGCAGCAGATGGCATTTCCGCCATGCAGATGCTTCGTGAAGGATTGTTTCATGTGGTTTTGCTGGACATAGTAATGCCAAGCACAAACGGAATTGAAGTCCTGAGGAATATAAAACAGGATAATATCCCCTCTGAAGTCATTATCCTGACCGGAAATGCCACGCTTGAGAGTGCAATAGAGTGCATGAAACTTGGTGCATTTGAATATGTACGTAAACCCTATTCACTCAGTGAGCTGTTGATTCAGATAGAACGCGCTATTGAGCACCAGCGTTCCCAGCTGGACCTGAAGATCCTGCGGGATGAGCTCAAAAAGAGCGGCTATGGCGGTAAGCTGATTGGCAAGAGTAACGTGATGCTGGATTTGCAGTCAATGATCTCCAGAATTGCACCGTCTCAATCAACCGTTCTTGTTCTGGGGGAAAGTGGTACAGGTAAAGAACTTGTCGCGCGTTCAATTCATGACCAGAGCATGCAAAAAGATAAACCGTTCATAGCTATAAACTGTGCTTCTTTTTCAGAAACACTGCTTGAAAGCGAACTCTTCGGGTACGAAAAAGGCGCTTTCACCGATGCTAAAACTCAGAAACGGGGCCTTGCTGAAATAGCAGACGGTGGTACACTTTTTCTGGACGAAGTGGGAGAGATACCTGTTCATTTCCAGGCTAAGCTTCTTCGTTTCCTGGAAACTGGCGAAATCAGACGTGTCGGGGGAACAAAAGATATATCACTTAACGTGAGAATTTTATGTGCTACAAACCAGCCCCTTGAGGTATTGGTGGAAAAAGGTCAATTCCGCGCAGACCTCTTTTACCGCCTCAACGTGCTTTCTGTTACAGTCCCGCCTTTACGGGATCGTATAGAAGATATTCCGCTGCTGGTTAACAACTTCATGAACTCCCTTGGTAATCACAAGGAAATAGATAAGAGTGCAATGGATATCCTGAAGGCATATGACTGGCCCGGGAATGTGCGTGAGCTTAAAAATATTATCGAACGCACCTGTATCCTTACATCTCAAAACGCTGTGACATCCAATGATCTTTTATTTTTAAAAGTTAAAAAAGTCGAAAATGCAGCTCGACACTCTCCATCGATTACAGAACCTGCGTCAGAAGTTTTCAGCCTCAGTGAAATCGAACGCAAGCATATCATTCACGTGCTGGGTTTAGTCAACGGCCACAGGGGCAAAGCTGCAAAAATGCTGGGAATTAATCCAAAGACGTTGTACTTGAAGATGAAGAATTACAGCATCATTTCCATTTACGAGTAATATTCAATCCAATCCGGAAAATCTTCTGTAACCCCACTCTGTAAGCAGTAATAAAAAGATCGCTATCAGAAGAAACCATGATCTTGTAATACGGAAACTGTTCACTGAGGCTTCCGTATTGATTGTACGATTACTAAATACTTCAGCAATTGCTGAACTGTCATTGAGGTCTATTTCTCTTCCGAATTCCTTCAGTACTGCAGTGTTCTGGCCTGTTACCATGAACTCACTTCTATCTGGTTCAGCATACAGGGAATCTTTGAAAGAAAATGTTCTGTTCTCAAATGAAGCACTGGATGAAAAAAGATAAGCACCGGGTTCCAGTGGCTGTAAAATGGCATACTGCTTTGCGGATCCGGTGTTAATGATGTTAAAGGTTGTATCTTTTAGGGGCTTGCCGGAAAGATCAGAGAACTGAAATGATATTTTAAGCGAAGAGGAAACCGGAATCTCGGAAGGAAAGGAGAGCGCGAACCTGGCAGATTCAGAGTTGTTAAGGTATTGCGGCCAGGCGAAAAAACGGTCTGAGAGGTTGGCTAAAAGCATCTCTTTTAAAACAGAGATCAGGTGATCGGAAAAAAGGAATGACTCTTCTTCTTGACGGGAGACCGACATCGGCCAGAAATCCCATTTCCAGATGTCACGGGAAGCGATGACCAGTGCATTCTTGTTTTTCAAATTTGTGCTGAAGATCAGCTGCACAGTATCTTTTTTTCCGGATCTGTCGGAAAAAAGAGATAAATAAGGTGTTCCTTTTAATCTGGGGCACTGAAGTATTTCTGAAAGAGGTGGAAAATCTTCCGTTTTGATATCACCAAATGAAAGTTGAAATCCAGATTTATTCCTTCCGATGATTCCATCAGGAGGCCATGATATTGATCTGCTGCTGCAGGGAAGGCATCCGGCAAAAACGATTATACCGTCTGGTTTGAGTATTGACAATGCACCTTCAAGTTCGCTGGTGTTAAAAAGGAAAACCAGGTCTGACTTCTCATTTTTTCGTGATTCCCGGAAATCATCGCGTCGCTTCAGTGCAAGAGAGTAAAACCTGCGATCCAACAGTTGTGAAGATCCCGCCTGTGCCCAGGTAAATGTTTGAGGCAGGGCATGGTGCAGAAGCCAGGCAGTGGAACGTGTTGAATCGATTCTGCTGAAGGCCTCAATTCTGTAAAGATGTTTGCCTGGTGATGCAGCGGGCAGAATTAAATTTACAATTGTTGAAAAATAACCGCTGTCAGCCTTGATTGTCTTTTGTATTAAAGCTTTACCGCTTTCGTAAACAGTCACGGATGGATTTTCGTTTCCGGCAATGACCCCTTCCAGTTCAACAGGAACACTCACAGATGAATCAGCAGGCAGAATCAGAGTTTCAGGGGCTTTAATTTTCAGGAATGGTTTTTTCCCCGGCGGGGGCAATAGGGCAAAACGTACGTTCTTATCATAAAAGGGCTCAGGTGAAAATGCAGCGTTTGACCAGTTCGCATCTGAGATGATGATAAGTTCTCCGGTATTTTTCAGACTATTATGCTGCAGATATTGCGGGAAAAAGCTTGATCTATCAGAGAATGAAACCTTCTGCACTTTTTCAATTTTTCGAAGTGAATCGCCAAAAAGGTAAAATGAGAAGCAATCTTTACCATTCACCCTGCGATTCTGCAGATTAAGCAAAAACGAATTTATCGTAGAGTCGGAATTGAAAAGTTGCATGCTTATTGATGCATCTATCAGGACAGACACCTGTTCTGAGCCTGAGGGCAGTTTCCTGAAACGTAATTCCGGTTCAAAAAATGCGACTGTCAGAAGCAGTATGATGGCGACACGAATACCGATCAGAACAATCTTTACATGAGTTAATGCGGAAGTGCGCAGATACGTTCTGATGGAAAAATACAGAATGAGAACCAGTATCAGAACGTAAAAAGCAAACCACAAATTCATGAACGGGCCGTTCTGGTAATGATCGTATCTTTTTTCCAGTAACGATCATTCTGCTCTGGATAATCGGTTGTGTAGTGAAGTCCCCTGCTTTCTTTTCTCTTGAGCGCAGAGCAGACTATAAGCCTGGCTGTTGTGACGATATTACGGAGCTCAAGCAATTTAAGAGAAATTTTGGTTCTTTTGTAAAAGCTGTCAATCTCTTTTTCCAGAAGCTGAATTCTTCGCATGGCCCGATGAAGGCGAAGATCTGATCTTACAATTCCTACATAATCCCACATCACAGACTGTATCTCTTTAAGGTTATGGGATAAAAGAATCCACTCTTCATTGTCAGTAGTTCCGCTGTCATCCCATGGTGGAATTGATGATGCGGGGATGAGGGAAATCTTTTTTATACTTATACCGGAATCCTGGGCTGCCCGTCTGGAATAAACCAGAGCTTCAAGAAGCGAGTTTGAAGCCAGCCTGTTTGCACCGTGTACTCCGGTGCATGAGACCTCTCCGCTGGCGTAAAGATTTTTTATGCTTGTCTTACCCCATAGATCAACCTTTACCCCGCCGCAGAGATAGTGAGCCGCAGGTACAACAGGAATAAGGTCTTTTGTGATATCAATCCCGAATTTTTTACATGTGGAATAAATATGTGGAAAGTGTTTTCGAGTCTGTGCAGCTGATGCGTGGCGGATATCGAGATAGACGCAGGGCTCTCCGGATATCTTCATTTCATTGTCTATTGCTCTTGCAACGACATCTCTGGGAGCAAGGGATTTCATGGGATGGTACTTATCCATGAATTCTTCTCCGGAAGCATTACGAAGAATGGCTCCGTGTCCCCTGAGTGCTTCTGATATAAGAAATGATTCTGCTTTTTCATGAAAGAGTGTAGTAGGGTGAAATTGAATGAATTCCATATTGGCGATATCTGCACCGGCCCTGTATGCCAGTGCTATTCCGTCACCGGTTGCTATTTCGGGATTTGTAGTATGCAGATACACTCTGCCTGTACCGCCTGTGGCCAGGAAAGTTATTCTGGACCTGACAGAAAAAATTGTACGCGAGATAGAGTCAAGTACATACGCACCATAGCATTTCAAGTCATCATTTGCTTTCTTAGACAAATGATAGTTGGTAATGAGGTCAATGGCACAATGATGCTCAAGAATTCTGATATTTGGAATCTCTTTGGCCCGCAGCAGGAGCTTTTCCTCTACTTCTCTTCCGGTCAAATCATTTGCGTGGACGATTCTGTTTACAGTGTGGCCGCCTTCTTTTCCCAAATGAAGCCCATAGGGGTTTGTTTTCTTTGTATCAGAGCGGGAAAAACGTACACCCCAGTCAATGAGTTCTTTAATTCGCAACGGTCCCTCTTCGATCAGGATTCTTACAGATTCTTCACTGCTGAGACCTTTACCGGTATTGAGGGTATCTTTTATATGGCTCTCGAAGCTGTCTGTGGGGTCAAGCACGCATGCGATTCCGCCTTGTGCATGATTGGTATTGGACTCGCTGTCTTTTTTCTTTGTGATCATGACAACAGATCCGAATTTAGAGGCATGCAGTGCATAACAGAGTCCGGCAATTCCACTGCCAACAACCAGAAAATCACAGCTTTTATCCATAAGTGTCCTTTTTTAGCTGTCAATTAAGAGAGGTGCTTCAGGTCCTGGGGATATTCTGGAGTTTCCCGAGGACTGTCTGACGCGCCTTCTGGCCCAGATACCCTCCATGGTGTCTGAGACCATACTGATGTCTTGTGAAATTTTTCTTTTCCATCAATACTAAAGCAAGTGCATCACCTATAGCAAGCATGACTGTTGTACTTGAAGTCGGAGTCAGGCCCAGAGAGCATGGCTCATTTATTTCGCCCATATTGATGATTATATTGCACAGAGAACGTATTGTGGAATCGGGGTGTGATGTGATGCCGATTATTTTATCGATGCCAAAATGGTGAGCCAGCTCAAGCATCTCGATAACTTCGCGTGTTTTTCCGCTTGTTGAAAATGCAACAATCACGTCATTTTCTGCAAGGAGACCTAAATCTCCGTGAGCTGCTTCTCCGGGATGAAGAAAAGAGGCCGGGGTTCCGGTTGAGCACATCGTTCCGGCTATTTTACGGGCAATATGTCCGGCTTTCCCCATTCCTGTGGTAATGATTTTACCTTTGCAATTGAAGAGAATGCTTACCGCTTCCTCAAAACTTTCGTCAAGGGGAATGCTTTTAAGAGCCATCGCTTCAGCTTCTATAATTTCTCTTGCACGCTGCAATGAATCAGTCATTGCGGAATCCTTACCAGGTTTTAAAGCAACTATAAACGGAAATATACATTATGAGAAGTCTGTCTATAATATAGGACAGTGTGAGCGTCTTTTTATTGCAAGGACGGGTTTAAAAAAGTATACTATTAACATTGTGATAAAATTCCTTTTATTTCTGCAAATTACCGTTTTGTCCATAGCCACGGCTGTTTACGGAGCTGAGGATATAAAAAAGATTATCTTTGACGAACAGCTTATCGAGGGTAAAATCCGCAGACCCCAGCTGGTTCTTATAAAGGCAGAGCAGCGCCCGGCATTAAGTCCGATGGTACTGAAGAGTCTGGGGAAAAATGCGGATATCAGCTCAATAATAAATGATGATATCATACAGGATTCTCCCTGCAAAGGCCCGTTTCGTGTTGAAGATGGCAGGCTCACCAATATAGAACCCTGATTTTATCAAACTGAGTGATTTTTTTAAGTTCCGGATTATGTAATTTTCTGGGTATTAATGTATTTTTAGAATCTTTACCAGGTTCCGTTTAAATGAATATCGCGGTACCGAAATGAAAATAGCGGAGGCTTTCCTATGAGTTTCTTATCGATGTTTCTTTACTCTTTCAACACCTCACAGGCGGGTTGGATATTCATGTGGGTTATCCTGGGTGCCGGAGTGTTTGCTGTTGCGATTTCCATTGAGCGATTCTTCTTTCTTACGGGCCGCAGCGGGTTCCGGGTAGAAGCATGGGTAAAGGAGTTCATTGGTTTTATTCAAAAAGATGAAATTCAGTCGGCACAGCGTCTCATTGATAAATCAGGGAAAATGGCTCTTGCACAGGTTTTTAAAGCCGCAATCTCTGAATCCGGCTCAGGTGCAGAACATATAAGAAACACGGTTGACGAATCGACTCTGAGGGTTATTCCTCAGCTTGAAAAGAGGACCGGTTTTCTGGGGACAATAGGTAATATTGCTACGCTGCTTGGTTTGATGGGTACCATCTATGGACTCATCATTGCTTTTGCTGCTGTAGGTAAACCCGGTATCGATCCTGCAGAAAAATCAACTCTTCTGGCTCAGGGTATCGCAGCTGCGATGAACACCACATATCTTGGTCTCCTGATTGCAATTCCCTGTATCGCGCTTTACACTTTTTTCAAGACAAAAACACAGCACATTATAGATCAGATTGACGAATATTCTCTTCGACTTGTGAATATTCTGGTCGAAAGATCCTATAAAACCCACAAATTCCATATTGCCGCTTCTGAGCTCAAGGAGGGTGTGGGACTTCATGTGACTCACAATAATATCAAGATTTTTACCGATAATAAACTGATAAAAGAAATAAGCATCTGAGCTTTCGGCCTGACATGGATACTTTTAGAGAATTTCTAATCTCATTTCGTCCTGAGCAGAGCGGTTTCTTCTTCATGTGGATTCTCGCAGGGCTAGCCTTTGCGGCTCTGTGTTTTATGATTGAGAGATGGGTCAGCATAAATAATCGTTCGAACGTTGACGCTCCCAGACTGATCGAAAAGCTTTTGTCTCTGGTCAAAGAATCCCGTTCTGATGAAGCAGTTGCGTTATGTGCTTCCGGCGGCCAAAGGGCTCTTCCAAGAGTGCTGGGGGCAGGAATAAAAAGGGCGCAAACAGTTCCAGAAATGATCCGCAGCGCAATGGAAGAAGAGTCACTTCATATTATTCCTCAGCTTGAGAAACGGCTGAATCTTATTGCAACCTGCGGAAATATCGCGACACTTATCGGTCTGATGGGAACAATTTACGGTCTGATACTGGCTTTTGCCGCCGTGGCCCAGCCCGATGTTTCACCGGTGGAAAAATCTTCAATGCTTGCCGTTGGTATTTCTGCTGCCATGAATACTACACTTCTTGGACTGATTATCGCAGTACCCTGTGTTCTTGTCTATTCAATTTTCAGATCCAAAGTCGACAGCGTAATAGCTGAAGTTGACAGATATTCTGTAGCACTGATCAAGGCATTGACTCCGGCTCAAACAGTTCAGAAAAGCTACAGAATCTCCGACAGACGGGTAAAAGAGGAAGTGGAAACAGAACCCAATATGGTGCCATTCATGAACCTGATGGTGGTGCTCATTCCTCTTCTTCTGTCCTCTTCTGAATTTGTGAAAATAGGTATGATTGAGATCAAACTGCCTGAATCATCACAGGGCGAAGGCGCCGGGGGGGCTGGGGAAATTGCCGGTGATGCCAAACTTGATCTGGGTATAGTTATTACCTCCAAAGGTTTTAATCTTTTCCATTATTTCAAACAGGATCAGACCTCAAAGGACCAGATTGAAATCCCACTGAAAGATGACGCTTATGATTTTGCGGCTCTTAATCAGAAGCTTGCAGAAGTAAAACAGAAAGTTCTGCTGCAGATTCTGCGCACTGCAAAACCTGACATTCCGGATAATGCAGATCTGGTGCAGCTTTACTCCGCATATCTGGGACACGATTTCAGCTCTGTTAACTTTTTCAAAGATCATGAGAGTATCAAGATTGTCGCAGATGACAAGATAAAATATCAGACAGTAATATCTGTAATGGACGCGGCACGCGGGATCTCAACCCCTGCCGGCAATGCAACGATGTTTCCGAATGTTTCTATAGCCGGAGGTTTGGTTCAGTAATGGCAAATCCTCGTGCAGCCAGACAGGCAAGAAGACGCCGCGGTGAAGATGAAGTCAAGCTGAACATCACTTCCATGATGGACATGTTTACCATTATCCTGGTCTTCCTTATAAAGAATTTTTCAACGGAAGGGACAATTGTCACTCCGGCAAACAACCTGACACTTCCTAAATCATCTGTAGAAACTAAAGCTAAAGAATCGCTGAGTGTAAGGGTCGCACGAAACACTATCATGATAGAAGACACGGTGGTTATCGATAAAAACGGATACGAAGCGCTGCTTGAGCAGAAAGATTTTTTGATCAAGCCTCTTTACAATCTGCTGGCAAAGTATTCTGAAGAAGGCAAAAAGATGACGGATCTTTCCGGGACGGAGTTCTCGGGAGAAATTACTATTCAGGGTGACACAGAGATCCCCTATAATGTCCTGACTCGTGTGATGTATACCTGCGGCCAGGCCGGTTATCCTAATATGAACCTGTTTGTTTATCGGTTGGATTGATGTCAAAGAATCAGACTGGAATCTTTTTTTTAGATTTGAATCAGAGCTCCAAGCCCTTTCCAAAAGAGTTCAACAAGGGGTTGTTCTCAAGGTTTGAAACCAGGTTTCTGACTATTCTTATTTTGTGCGGTGTCATTATTTTTACGTCAATCGGTTTACTCTCCCTAAAGAAGCCATCAACGATGGTCAGCGAAAAAGAAATAAGCAGGATTCAGGAAAGATATGCCAGACTTGTGCTGAACCAGCCTAAGCCCAGAGAAGAGGAAAAGGAAAAAAAGACCATCAGTTCTGTGCAGAAGACTGCAGAAGTCAAACAGGAAGAAAAGAAAGAAGAAGTAAAGGTAGATCGGGAAAAAGAAACATTTGTTGATAAGCAGAAGCGTAAAGAAGCAGGCAGTGAGCTTAGAAGGCAGCAGCGCCAGGAGGTTGCAGAGCAGGTTAAGAATGCAGGGATTTTTGCAGCCATCACAGCTTCAGGAAGCGGCTCGGGCTCTATTGCAAGTGCTTCAGACCTTCTTTCGGCAGGAACACAGATTGAGGATCTGGGCAATCTTAACATTTCAAAAGGAACTTTTACCCAAAAGAAAAGCACTCCTGCCGGTGAATTGAAAAAACGTGAAAACCGTACAAGCGGTGTTGAAATAGAGAAAGAAAAGATCGGAAACGCTGCAGTTTCCCAGGTGGCATCCGCTGCCACTGTAAATATTACATCTCAGCCTCCCGAGGTTACCGGAGAATCTGCTTCTCATGCAGACAGAAGTCAGGCTACTATTCAGCGGGTTGTAAGCCGTGAAACCCAGAGGCTCAAAAGAGTATACGAAGACTGGCTCAAGAGAGATCCGGCTTTGAGCGGAAGGTTATCCGTTAAATTTGTCATTCTGCCGTCGGGATCTGTGTCAAATGTCTCAATTGTAACTTCTACAACAAACAATTCTGATTTCGATCAGACTGTATTAAGGTATATTAAACGATGGCAGTTTCCGGTTGTTGAGGGGGGAAGTCCGGTTGAAGTAGTATACCCGTTTGTATTTGAAGGGCAGACTTAGGATTGTGATGTGTGTTCCGGGGGACACTAAATCCCTGTGCATATCGTATTTTAATGTCCGGATTAATCCAGGGAGTTTCAATTATGAGTAGAATGAGAGAGAGAATAGAGCTGCTGAATTCAGGAGAAAAAGGTGTCATTTTCGACTTAAGTGCAACTGGTGCAGCAGTTTTTTCCCGGGCTTCAAAACAGAAAAACTCTCAAATTAATCTGGAAATTAACGAGGTCATATTCAGGGCAAATGTTATTTATTGTCTGGAAAGAACTGACGGATACAGGATTGGATTGCAGTTTGAGAAACTCTCTGATGAGATAACGAAAAGTCTTGAAGATCTGGTTGACAAGTTCTCGCGTGGTGTGCCACTCTCCTGTCGTATTGTGGAGGATATACCCGAAAAAGTGTGATACAGATGACTGAAAGCGGATGGGAGCGTTCCGGGAATATTCATCGAAGACGGTTAAGGATTCTTTGTATTACTGCCATTCCTGCCGCTGTCCTGGTTACAATTTTATATTTTAATAATCAGGATTTTTTCAGGACATCACAGTCTGAAAACCGGGAATCGGAAAAACAAGCCCGGCTTCAGACCGAATCTGCCGCAAATTCTTCTGTGGCTCCGGTTAGTAGTAATGAAGATGCTTTAACCCGGATAGATGATTCCGGAAAATATACCATTGCTGTGCATAGTCCTTTACATGTTGTGGTTAAGAATGTTGTGCAGGAGCCAGTTGCATTACCTGATACTCCTGATCCGGTATTAATTTCAGGTATCACCTGTGAGATTTCTGACAGGGATGATCTTCTGGTGAATGTGTCTTTGAAAATTGGTTTCAATGAGGAATCGAGCCGTTCTGAGATCCTTTTAAGAAGAAATGAGATTAAGGTTCTTACAAAAAAAACGATCAGTATCAAAGAACTGAGCGTAGTAAAAAAAGAGATTCTCGAACCGGAATTGAAGAATGCAATTAGCGGCCTGTTTGGCCGGGAACTTATAAATAAGGTCACAATCAGTGACCTGCAAATAGAAAAGGTCGATTAAAGCCCATGACATTACTTGATATACTCGGCAAGATTTTTGGTTCCAAGCAGGATCGCGACGTCAAAAAAATCCGTCCGATTCTGGAGCGTGTAAATAGCCTCCGCAGTGAGATGCAGGCACTTTCAGATGAGGACCTGAAGAATAAAACAAATGAGTTCAGGAAACGGCTCCGTGAAGGAGAAACTCTCGATGATATTCTTCCTGAAGCGTTTGCTGCAATTCGCGAGGCGACTTTCAGGGTGCTTGGTGAAAAGAGAATGATCATGGATCCTTTTCTAAATAAAGAGATCCCGTTTATGGCCCACTTTGATGTTCAGGTAATGGGTGCGATCGTTCTTCATCAGGGAAAAATTGCAGAAATGAAAACCGGTGAGGGAAAAACGCAGGTTGCAGCCATGGCAGCATACCTTAATGCCCTGTCAGGAAAGGGAGTGCATGTAATTACTGTTAACGATTACCTTGCCAGACGTGACAGTGAATGGATGGGCAGGATATTCAAATTCATGGGGCTTACCGTCGGATGCCTTGATATTACAGAACCCCACAGTCCCGAAAGACGTGAAGCCTACGCAGCGGATATAACTTTCGGTACAAATAACGAGTACGGTTTCGATTATCTGCGTGATAATATGGCCAGTTCACCGGATCAGTGCGTACAGAGAGAGCTTAACTTTGCAATCATTGACGAGGTTGACAATATTCTTGTCGACGAAGCAAGAACGCCACTTATCATTTCTGGTCAGGTGACAAGGTCAAATAAGGAATACGATGAGCTTAAGCCGCGTGTGGCAAAGCTGGTCAGTGTTCAGATGCAGTTTGTCCAGAAGGTTGTGGCAGAAGCAGAGGAGCTTCTCCAGCAGGAAGGCAAAGAGTACGAATGCGGTCTCAAAATGCTTATTGTAAAGAGAGGTGCTCCCAAAAACAAGAGGCTCACGAAACTTCTTAAAGAGCCCGGCGTTGCTAAATACATGAAAACTGTCGAAACCGACTTTCTTCGTGACCGTAAACTGCACGAAATTGATGAAGAGCTTTTCTACACAATAGACGAATCGGGTCACAGTTCCGAACTTACAGAGAAGGGCCGTGTGCTCATAAGCGGCAGCAACCCTGATTTCTTCGTCGTTCCGGATTTGGCTGAGACTGTAGGCAAGATAGAAAACGATCCTGTCATCGACGATGAAGAAAAGGCGCTCAGAAAAGACCAGGCGCACCGTGAATATGCTGAACGATCAGAGAGAATCCACAGTATCAGTCAGCTTTTAAGGGCATATTCTCTTTTTGAACGCGATGTGGACTATGTCGTGCAGGAAGGCCAGATTCTGATTGTTGATGAATTTACCGGCCGTATTCTTCATGGAAGACGTTACAGCGAGGGTTTGCACCAGGCCCTTGAAGCCAAAGAAGGTGTAAAGGTAGCGGGTGAAAACCAGACCCTGGCTACAATCACTTTCCAGAATTTCTTCAAAATGTACGGTAAAGTTGCCGGTATGACAGGAACAGCTGTTACAGAAGCAGGGGAGTTCCATGAGATTTACAAGCTTGATGTTGTGACTATGCCCACGAACCGTCCACAGGTCAGGCGTGATTTTCACGATGAAATCTATAAGACACAGAGGGAAAAGTACAATGCTGTTGTCAAAGAGATAAAAGAGATGGTTGATCTGGGGAGACCGGTTCTGGTTGGTACTACTTCAATTGAAAAATCAGAGCTTTTAAGCAAATTGCTTCAGAGAGCCGGGGTCGAACATGAGGTTCTCAATGCCAAGCAGCACGCAAAAGAGGCCGCGATTGTGGCACAGGCGGGGAGACTTAAATCCGTAACGATTGCTACAAATATGGCTGGCCGCGGTACCGACATTGTACTTGGCGGCAATTTTGAGATCATGTCCAATCAGGAGCTCTTAAAGGAGGGGATTGATCCTGAAGAGCTGAGTCTTGATGAAAAAAGAAAGAAATTCGCCAAGATGTATGCAGAGACAAAAGAAGAACACCAGACGGTTGTCAATCTTGGAGGGCTGCATATTATCGGTACAGAACGCCATGAGAGCCGTCGTATTGACAACCAGCTCAGAGGACGTTCAGGACGTCAGGGCGACCCGGGATCAACTAAATTCTTCCTTTCTTTAGATGATGATCTGATGAGAATCTTTGGCTCAGAGCGTATCGCGGCAATAATGGACAGATTAGGTGCCGAGGAGGGCGAGGTTATTTCTCATCCTCTTGTTTCAAGGGCTATCGGTAATGCTCAGAAACGGGTTGAAGGGCGCAACTTTGAGATCCGTAAACACCTCAAAGAGTATGATGATGTGATGAATCTTCAGAGGATGGAGATATATGGGCTGCGTCAGAGAATTCTGCGCGGCGAAGACCTTATGGATGAGATACTGGATCAGATTGCCGGAAGTCTTGAGGACATTGTTCTTCGTCATGCCGGAGGTGGAAGTCCGGACAACTGGAACATGCAGGCACTTTATTCCGAGATACAGGCGACATTCGGTGTAACATACAGAGTACCTGAAGGGGAACTGGGAACTAAAACCCAGGACAGTCTCTTTGATGATCTTTGGAAATTAGTCAAGGAAAAATACCAGGATAAAGAGCGCAGGTTTGGGACTGCTGTAATGCGTCAGTTCGAGCGCGGTGTGTTTCTTATGGTCATTGATAACCTCTGGAAAGATCATCTCTATGAGATGGATCATCTTAAAGGTGGTGTTCAATATAGGGCATTCGGTCAGAAAAATCCGCTTTATGAGTACCAGAGAGAGGGACTGAAGCTTTTCGGAGAGTTGCGCAATGCCATTGCAAAAGAGGTTTCAAATTACATATTCCGTCTTGAACGGGTTCAACAGGAATCACCAAGACAGATAGATGGTCCAAGGACTGTTCACAGTGATTTTGATGTTTTCTCGGCATCAGGGGCACCGGCCAGATCTCCGGCAGTGCGCACGGCTCAGCCTCAGCTGATTACCAACCGTGCCACGTCAGCCGGCCCTGTAGTGAGGACAGCTGTTCAGGTTGGCCGCAATGATCCATGTCCGTGCGGCAGCGGGAAAAAATTCAAGAAGTGTTGTGGTTCATAGTGAGGGGATTCTTTTTTACATTCGAAGGTATTGACGGGTGCGGGAAAAGCACACAGTTGAAAGAGGCCGCTTCGCACCTGGAAAAAGATGGCATACCGGTTCTTGTTACAAGAGAACCCGGCGGGACACAGATTGCAGAGAAGATTCGGGAAATACTCATATCACCCGAAAATTCGGAGATGGTAAACGAATGTGAGCTTCTTTTATACCTTGCCGCACGTGCCCAGCATGTCAGGGAAAAAATTATACCAGCTATAAAAAAAGGTGTGGTTGTCCTTTGTGACAGGTTTCAGGAAGCGACATTTGCTTATCAGGGATTTGGCAGAGGAATGTCTCTGGAATTTCTGCAGAAGGTTAACGGTTTTGCCACCGGGGGCCTGATGCCTGATTGTACCTTTATTTTCGATGTTCCCTCGGAAGTCTCCTGCAGACGTATGGAGATGATGGGTAAAAAGAGGGATCGGCTTGAGCAGAACGGTTCTGATTTTTTCGATAGAATACGTAAAGGATACAGGATTCTTGCTGAAAAGGATCCAGAGGGTTGTTTACTGATAGATGGAAGTAGAGAGATCGGGGAGATCTCAGAGATTGTGTATAAAAAGATTAATAAATTTCTGAAATCGGCCCTCTTAAAGTGAACAAAAACAGGAACTGTTATTGCTACTTGATGTATTTTCAGATACTGTTCCCTAAGCCTGAAATCAGTTGAGGGTATAAAGGCGCAGGGCCGGTAGTGATTTTTTGTGAAAAATGGTATAAATCATACCGGGATATAATGTTAACACGATTAGTTCAGGAGACGCAATGGGAAAGCAGGAACATTCCAGAAAAGCCCTGATTGGCAAAGCACCGTTTACCGGTATTGTAATAATGATAGTAGTCATTGCCGGGCTGGTGGTAGATTCTACCCGGGCTGACGGGGACAGTTTCTATTCAGATATAATTCGCCTTGACAATGTAGCAACTAAAATA
Source organism: Fibrobacter sp. (assembly GCA_012515615.1). Classification (GTDB taxonomy): domain Bacteria; phylum Fibrobacterota; class Chitinivibrionia; order Chitinivibrionales; family Chitinispirillaceae; genus JAAYIG01. The sequence continues at coordinate 7,292 of JAAYYB010000194.1, read as the reverse complement.
CATCAGAATTATGTCGAGGAGATGCCATCTAAAGACCTTATTGACAATGCAATAAAAGGGATGCTTCAAATCCTTGATCCTCACACCAGCTACTTTGAGGCAAAGCAGTATGAGGAGTTGAAAATCCATACAGAGGGTAAATTTGGAGGCTTGGGAATCCAGATCTCCATAAGAGATAAAGTGCTTACGGTAATGACACCCATTACCGGAACACCGGCATCAAGAGCCGGGATACAGTCTGGAGATCAGATAATAAAAATCGACGGGAAATCAACTGCCGGGATAACAGTAGACCAGGCCGTCTCAAAGCTTCGCGGCGAACCGGGTTCAAAGGTTACCATTCAGATCCGTCGCAAGGGTGAAGCAAAAGACATAGATTATACGATTGCAAGGGAAGTGATTACAATCAAGTCAGTCCCTTACTACGGGGTGCTTGAAAATGATATCGGATATATTCATCTGCAGACATTTTCTCAGGAAGCCGGAGCAGAGGTTGAGAAGGCAATAAAAGAGCTTCTGAAGAAAAACATAAAGGGATTGGTTTTTGATCTGCGTCACAATCCCGGAGGACTTCTTCCACAGGCTATTGAGGTTGCAGAGAAGTTTTTACCAAGGAAAGTACTGGTTGTTTCTACCCGGGGAAGGGTCAGGGGGCAGAATAAGGAGTTTTATTCGGCCAGTCAGCCTGTTCTTCCAGAAGAGCTGCCGCTTGCAGTGCTGGTTAATTATGCCAGCGCAAGCGCATCAGAAATTGTTGCTGGTGCCATTCAGGACTGGGACAGAGGAGTTGTACTTGGTGACACCACTTTTGGAAAAGGGTCTGTGCAGAGCATTCTTCCACTGGACAAAACTCACCATATAAAGCTTACTACTGCTTTCTACTATACACCTTCGGGTCGCTGTATTAACCGGCCGGAAAACGCCGTACGTGGCACAGATGCCAGCTTGTCTGAAGGGGAAGGGGAAGAGGAGTCTTCTGAGGAACGAGTCGATTCTATCTCTTCCAAATCATCCTCGTCAAAAATTGATACAACGCAGTACAAGACAAAAAATGGAAGAATCGTTTATGGAAGCGGTGGTGTAATTCCTGATTCGGTTGTGGAGCAGCCGATACCGGCTTTTCCTATAAGGGCACTGTACGGTAAAGATGCATTTTTTCAGTTTGCGAATATCGAATATCCCAAACTCAAAAAGAAAAAAGTCAAAATAGAAAAAGATTTCCAGATTACCCCTGACATAATGAAAGATTTCTATAACTACCTCGACTCTGTTAAGTTTAATTACCAGAGTCTCTCTCAGCTCAGGTATGATGAGTTCAAGCTGGGTACCGGATTAAAGGATACGACAGATTCGACCGGAAAAAGCCTTTCGGGATTTCAGGAAAAACCTAAATGGTCACAATCCGAGCTAACAGAACTTCAGAAAATCTCCACCAGACTCGACTCTATCCTTGCCATTGAAAGCAAGAGGTCACTTTCAGAAAATGAGGTGGAAATCAAGAAACTTTTGCGTGAAGCATTCGTAATTAGAGAATTTGGTCAAGACCATGAAATATATTATCGTTCCAGGCTTGCTGACGATGCTCAGATGAAAACAGCAATAAAAGTGCTGGCAGAACAGAATACTTACACAGGACTGCTGAATCCTAAAGCAATCAAACAAGCTGAAACAAAAGAGTAAAATTCAGGGTGATATGCTGTGTAGCTGTTGCAGTGTGAACAGCTTTTCTGCTTCCTTGTTTTTCTTCAGTGAAGCCCGGTCTTACACCCGCTAAATTTGCAATATAAACGACAAGCATTTTCAACAGGAGAATGTATGATACACAAAATGCGGGAGATGGCTCCCACAATCATGCTTATTATTCTAATCGCTTTCGTTGGGGGAACAATCTTTCTGGATTGGGGTATGAACGCTTCCGGAAGAAAGTCCTCAATGACATCTGCCGGTAAAATAAACGGCAAGGATGTCCCTCTTACTTACTTTGACCGCCAGGTGAACCTTGAACGGCAAAAGCTTCAGGAAGACGGGCGGGAAGTTTCTCCTTATCAGTACAGGATGATACCAGGGCAGGTATGGGATAGAGAAGTTAACAGAGTTCTGATGCAGGAAGTGATCTCAAAAATGAAGCTTGGTGCATCAGCAGATGAAGTTTTTGAGTATCTGAAGAACAATCCACTGCCTGGAATAGATACTGTTTCCGCATTCCAGACAAATGGTGCATATGATACAAGCAAGTATGTTCAGTTCCTGAACAGCCCTGAAAACTATGACTACTATCCCTGGCTTCGTGAGATAGAATCTTATGCCGAACAGGTGATTGTCCCTGCTCAAAAGCTTGAAAAAATCATGAATGCCGGAATAGTTCCGTCTAAAGCCGAAATTGAATATCAGTATCGTCAGGATCACAGAAAACTTAAATTCGAATATCTTAAAGTGAACAGCAGTGCCTTCAAGGTAGATACTTCAAAAATCAACGAAGCGGCAATAAAGGGTTACTATGAAGCTAACAGAGACAGTTTTGCCACTGAAGAGCAGGCAGAGCTCTACTTTGTAAAATTTGATAAAAAGGCAACTGAAAACGACTACATGATTTACCAGCAGGAGATGCTTGATCTTAAGAACAGAGTCTTGACTTCGGGCAGTCCTGTAGCGAACGCATTTGCTGAAGAGGCAAAGGTTGAGTCTGATGATCCGGGAAGTGCTGTCAGGGGTGGAGATCTTGGCTGGTTTAAGAGAGGGGCTATGGTTCCGGAGTTCGATTCTGTGGCTTTTAGCTCTGATACCGGAAAAATCTCTGATCCTGTTAAAACGAATTTCGGCTATCATCTGATTCTGGTTGAAGGCAAAGAGATGAAGGACGGTGAATTAAAGGTCAAGGCCCGTCACATTCTCCGCAAGATAGCCCCTACAATGGAAACTCTGGATCTTCTTGCCGAAAAAGCCGACAGCCTCAGAGTCGATATGCTTGAAAAGGGTTTTGTTGAAGCTGTAAAGGGACAGAAAGATATCCAGCTCGATTCAACAGGCCTTTTCAAGAAAGGTGACCCAATCCCCGGAGTAGGTTTTGTTTCCGGAATAGGGCAGTTTACATTCGGACCTGAGAACATGGCGATATCTGAGAGACTTGAGAACAATGATGCGATCTTCCTGTTTTCTGTAAAGCGCAGAGTAAAGAAGGGTACACTTGCCCTTGAAGATGTGCGTCAGCAGATCGTTGAAAAGTTGTCAAACGACCAGAGAAAGAATGCATCTAAACAGTATGCTGATGACCTTGCGAAAAAGATAAACGCCAGTGATTCTCTAACATCCTACAAGAATGTCGAATCAGGAGTTACTTCCGGAGTCACCGATACTGTTTCGGTTTCAGATTACATCGCAGGTGTAGGCAGTAACAGTAAAGTTGCGGCGACAGCTTTTTCGATGCCCGAGGGGAAGGTTTCCGGAGTAATAGAATACAACGGCAATTTTTACATTGTAAAGACACTATACAAAAAAGACGTAGACAGTGTTCAGTGGGATTCTCCTGAAATCGAACAGATCAAGAACAGACTCAGCCAGCAGGCACAGCAGAAAGTCTACTACGACTGGTATATGGCCTATAAAAACAAGTCTGATATAAAGAGCAACATTAATGATCTCTATATGGACTGACAGAGTCCTATATTTTGATTTTTAAAACGGGGGTTTCCTTCATTGGAAACCCCGTTTTTATTTGAGTTCAGCAGTATCCGTTCAGAGATTCTTTGCCTTTTACTTCGATATTCAAGATTCGATATTCAGTGGTCGATATTTCTTCTTTCCTTTCCCGAAAAGTATAGACTGGCTCAGGATAAGCCGAAAACGACAAACCGGTTTCTCAGCGGGAGCATAAATAGATACAGCTTGCCTTAAGGCCCCGTTTACTTTATATTTCTACTGTTAACTGCCCACTTCACTTTTAATCTTCACCCGTCAGGCTTCTCATGTCAAATGCCAATATTTATGCGCTTATATACAGAATCCTTTTTCCTGTCTTAATATTCACTCTTCAGGCTCATTCTTTCACCAAAGAGCAGATTATCTCCAGACTGGAGCAGGCTGAGAATCATAAACCGCCTGCTTATGAAGCGAAATTCACCACAGCAGCCTATGTGCAGGGCATGGCGGTAAAGGATAGCGGGTTTGTAACATTCACCCCTCCATCCTGCTACCGCATAATATTATCGGTATCAAAAAATGAGACTTCAACCTGCGGCGATACAACATGGATGAGGGCCGCGGATGGGACCATAACGGTTACGGCCAATAAAAACACTCTCGATAAAGTAGAGAACCAGGGGATCGCGGGATGGCGTGGCAGTTTTTCACCTGTTAACCTGTTGAAAAGATCAGAATGCTCGATAAAGAGCGAGGGAAAAGATATTGCTGTCACTTTGACATTTACCGAGAACAAGACAAAGACCGAAATAGAACTGACTCTTGACACAACTGCATGGGTTGTTTCGAAAAGCGTGATGAAAAACCCGCAATACGGCAAAGTGGTATTCAATTATAAATTCTTCCAGTTTGATGGAAAACCGGTGATAAGCGAGATCAATACTGAAATGGGATCATTGGGCCGTATTTCGCATATTTTTTATGAATTTAAGAAGATAAAACGAAAATCGAAGAAATTTTTCCGGATGCTGTGAGATATGAAATTTAAAAGTGATTGTTTTTATTCATTTATCTGTATATCGGCAGCCATGTTTCTTCTAACCGGTTGTGGAGGTGAAATATACACTGAAACTACCTACGGCGGCTCCTTTCTTATTGACAGTCTTACTGTCGGTTTTATTAAAACAGTGAATATTCAAAGGGAAAGCGCCAATGCCTGGGATGGTGGAGAATATATTGACGGAGAACAGACATTAGAGATTTACTCTGTCCCCCAGAAAAGAATAACAAAATCCATCCGTATAGCTTCCGGTTCAAAGGCTTCGTTAATGGGCCCGGCCATGACCGTAACTTTCAGTAGTCCATGGATGATGTACGAAAACGATGTCGATATTTTCCTTTTCAACATAAATACGAGGGAAAAAATCAAGATTGCCAGCAGTGTCTTTTATTTCGGCGGCCTCAGCCCTGATGGGCAGTACGCGTTTTATAACAAAGGTGATAAAAGAGTTGAGGGCGGAAAAATTCCCGGGACTACTTACTTCTACAGTACTGCTGAAAAAAGGGTCGTTGACAGTGTACCACTTAGCCCAGTAATTTATCTGGCTGAAAATGCAGATTTTTACCTTTTCACTATACCAATAGACCCTTTACTCAACACAAAAGTAAAATGGGTTGTCAGGTCCAATTTGACCAGCAACCCACCGGAAAATTGCGATACAATCTATACTATTCCAGACAGCTTATGGTTTGGTAATATGACAGATTTCCAAACCGTTATAAATCTGGTAAACTTGGATTCATGGACACCTTCATACTACAGCTTCAGTAGTTTTCTAAACAAGAACCTCTATCCAGTATATCCACTGGAGCAAAAGATATTTAAGAATCTCGGGAAGCAAGTTCACGTTACTTTCAGCACAGGTATATATACATATGGTGCTGGTGATGTTTACATAGGCGGAATTTATGGAGATTATCAGGATACCATATTCCAATCGGGGCGTAACTGGGAATAAAGGAGAAAAACATCAATCCTTTTTAAAATAAAGCAAACAGATTTCACAATTTTTTAACACGGAGTAGCCCATGCTTTCACAAAGAAGGTATTTCTTAATACCCGTAGTTGTTTTTCTTTCCACCAATTTGATTTCAGCTTCATTTCTTGGCATCGCAGATGAATACAGCGCGTTTGCGTTTGGGCCGGTAACAATGGAAAATTCCGATGCCGGGGGAAGAATCGCCGGAATGGGAAATGTTACTCTAAACAGCTATGGTATGGGCAAATATGCTACCCCTTCCCAATACTCGCTTGTAAGTTACGGCAGCGTAAAGTGTACAAATGGCTCTGTTTCTAATGGTGGAATTTACTCAGGGAACAACACTGAACTTTACAGTGCGGTTGTTCACGGTGATATAGCAACCAAAAACAACCTGCTGCAGCAAACAGGCGGGACATACGATGGCAGTTTTATTACCGGGGGCACCGCAACAGTTGAGGCTTACTTGAACACAAAGGTGATTAACAGAGATCCGGGCACCTGCCCTGTTAACTTCCCGGCCGAAGAACAGAGATTGGTTTCTCAATCCAGGACGCTTGCGGCTTCACATATAAACGGGACAATACAGAAAGACGGTTACGGAAGCATTATCTTCAACGGCAGTGCTGATGTAAACTTTTTCTCGATTAACAGCAATGATCTTTTATCAGCGCATACGCTGGATTTCAGATTGCCGCTCAACGCTATTGCGATAGTAAATATTGCAGGTGTCACTGTTACATTCGCTTCAAAAAGCATTTACTGCAATGCCCCCGAAGATATCCTGTTCAATTTCAGTGAATGCCTGACCCTTGATGTCAACAGTATAGGTATCAGAGGGAGCATACTTGCGCCTGGTGCAAATGTTTCGTTCAACTACGGATATATAGATGGGAACCTGATCGCAAAGACAATTACCGGGAATGGAGAGTTTCACCACAGTTTTTTTACACACAATATTGAAATGCCCCCATCAATTACACCTGTTCTGGAAAGAGTCATTGATAACAAAGATGGAACTTACAGTGCATCATTCGGGTATGACAATCATGGAGGAGCTTACAGTATTACGCCCGGAACTGTTGACAACTGCTTCTATTACCAGGGAGCTGGCGGGCAGAGTCTTGGTCAGCCTGAAAGGTTTGAGAGCGGTAGAGTAACAGGTGCTTTCACTGTGAATTTCGATGGAAGCGACCTCGAATGGAACCTTATGGGTGAAACAGTTACAGCAAGTCGGGGAGATGCAGATGCTGAAGTGGATAACAACTCTGGTGATGATTACCTGTACCGGCCTTACCCGATCCTTTTTGTGCATGGATTTAATTCCTGGCCAGAAGGAACATTTAATTTACCTACAAAAAAGCAGAAAGTGGGAGATTATTTAGATAGTTTTTTTATTGCTGGTCCGGATGTTATGCACCCAGTATACCCAAAGACAACAAGAAATCTAAAAAGCATGCTCTACTATTCTACAATTATCACTGAAAACCCCCCCCGTTTCTGAGATCGAGTCCGTTTTCCTCCGTTAATTAAACTAATTTATTGGTGAGTTTAAAATCCGGCGGGCGTAGAAAAGGATGGTATATGGAAATCGGACATGCAGGGCAACACCCTCCC
>JAAYYB010000413.1 GCA_012515615.1 Fibrobacter sp. | reverse complement strand
TTGCAATCCTTCTGGACTTTCCAAGCTCGGAGGGGTTTTTTATCGCCATAAAACGAAGCAAAACCTGGGGCATACCGAAATAACCCAGACCCCATGAAATGGTTGAAAGGATTGTCAGGAAACCATATTTTCCTGCTTCCCCAAAAACGGGCTGGTTCTGCGCATTTACCATCTGAACGCCGTCTGCCAGCTTGGGAGATGCAATACCGAAGAAATCAAAGAACCCGGGGATTTGCTTAATATTATTGACGACGTTGCCAATACCTCCAGCTGAAACCGTACCCACCACTAAAATGGTTACCAGTGCAAAAATCATCACCAGCGCTTGCATAAAGTCGGAAGCGCTTTCTGCGAGAAACCCTCCGATGATAACATAAAAGATAACAAAAACTGCACCCAAAATCATCATCAGCTGGTAATTCAAGCCGAACAAAGTGCTGAAAAGTTTACCCACTGTTACAAAACAGCTTGAAGCATATACGGCGAAGAACACCAGGATGAATAAAGCGGCAACAATCATAATAATCTTCTTTTTTTCCTTAAAACGATTGCTCAAGAAATCGGGTATGGTGATGGAATCGCCAGAGATGGCGGAATAGTTGCGAAGTCTTTTTGCCACAAGCAGCCAGTTGATATATGTACCCGCGGCCAGCCCGATGGCGGTCCATATCGCATCACTTAGCCCTAACCAGTAAGCAACGCCTGGCAACCCCATTAAAAGCCAGCCGCTCATGTCCGATGCTTCTGCACTTAAGGCTGTAAACCATGGCCCTATCGTTCTTCCTCCCAGGAAAAAGTTACTGCTGCTTTCATTGGCTCGTTTTGCATAGTATAATCCTATTAGTATCACCAGGATCATATATGCGCCCATCGCAATGAGCATCTGTAGTCTGTCACCCGTCATGATTTTCCCTCCTCAGATTATTAATTCACTCTGTATAATTATACATATATGTGGAAGGCATTTCAATATTTTTATTTTTACTTACCACAGGGGAAATTACCACAGGGGACAGGTCCCCTGGTAAAACTTATGTAGCCTACTTACCGCATTACCGCGGGCGAGAACTCAAGGAACACAAGGGAATGAACACAAGGGGGCGGTTCAGAGGTATGTGTTTTATCCTGAGCGTAGCTATGTCATCCTGAGCATAGCGAAGGATCTTCTCTGAAGTAATGCGAAGATCCTTCCAGGATGACAGGCTGCGCTTGTTTGCCTCTGAACAGTAATGAACCGATGTCGTTTTTCAATTCAGAAAATCGATAATTGATTAATTGTGAACATGTGATTATAAGAACCTTACCGCATAGCGGTAAGAACCTTGTAACTGGGGCTGGTCGCAAGCTTTGCTTGCTGCTCGCCTATGCAACCTATGTGTTGCGATTGCAAACAATCGCTTCCGTTGTTATAATAGAAATTGGTTTATTGTCATGTTTTGTCATAAAGAATATTGCCAATGGAGGACTGTGATGTTTTCTACAATTGAACAGGTCAAAAATTATTGTACTCAAAACCAAATTCAGCTGATTGACTTTAAAATGATTGATCTTTTGGGCAGGTGGCGCCATCTGACGATACCAGCAGAAAGGTTCACTGAAGAAACCCTGCAAAACGGTATCGGATTCGACGGATCCAACTATGGGTTTGCTCCGGTTGAAAAGAGCGACATGATTTTTATTCCCGATTTGTCATCCTCTTTTCTGGAACCGCTCACACAACACCCAACCTTGTCCATGATCGGTGATATTTTTGTCATTAACAACAAGCACGAAAGGTTCGAACAGGATCCCCGTGCCGTAGCTTTTAAAGCACAGGAATACATGAAGCAGACCGGAATTGCCGATATTATGAAAACGGGCCCCGAGTTTGAGTTTTATGTTTTTGATCAGGTTAGCGTTGAGGTTGCCCCCCGCCACACGAGTTTTCGTATAGACGCCAGGCAAGCAGAATGGAACAGCAATTCACAAAACAATCTTGGGTATACCATAC
>JAAYYB010000193.1 GCA_012515615.1 Fibrobacter sp. | reverse complement strand
TAGGTCTGAGCCGGTTTCCAGGTTCCGTTGTTATGCAAATCACCGAACAATTCCAGCCAAAGCTCGTTTCCCGAAGGGTTGTTTCTAATCGTTCCATCATTGCTGATTTTTCCACTGACCGATAGAGCTACCCATCCCAGGCTTCCTCCATTTTGCAGTGTTGCCCCGGATGAAACAGTCAGTGAAGCACAGGTCGCACTTGAAGTAACTGACACAACTCCATTGATCACAACATTATCAGAGGCTTGCGGCACCTGATTTTGCGACCAGGTAAGGGGGGCGTTCCAGTTTCCACCCGTTTCAGTAGACGTGATGGTTGCGGAATAAGCCAGAGACATAAGAGACAAGACACCTGTTAAAAAGCAGGCTCGAAGTGCTGTCAACCGTTTCATTTTAACCTCCGTTTTGCGGTAAGTTTTATTCAACCACAGTGATTAATTATTATACCATGAATTCATTGTAACGGCATCTGCTATTTAAGTTTTCACTTTATCTCAGAAAGAGCGCAATAGAAATTAAGACTTAGGCGCTTTTAAAAGAAGGGACCCCTATAACGATAATGAAAAGATCTTTTAGAAGAGTGTGCCCTAATACAAGTAATAAACAAGGATAAAGATTTTCTGGAAGAGGGCGTTCCCTCTTGCGCTCCAGCCTGTCGAAGAGCCAGTCCTGTGCTATCACCCCTTGTTGTCCACCAGTTGTGGAGGCAGGTATGGCTATCACATTTTCAAACGTCATTGCGGCCGCAGTAGCGAACTGGTGGTAGATTAAAACGGGTTGTAGCCTGGAAGAATTCAAGCATGTACTGGCAAGTTACAAGTGGCAAGTCACAAGTTGCAAGCCAAGTGACAAGAGTTACAAAGAATTCATTCGTGTTTTAATGAGAGCATGTACTTAACAGTATATAGTATGTTGATTGACTTACCTGTAATTCAGTCGATAAAGATACATCCCTGCTGCTTTACTTTTTATATGTTCGACGCTAATTTTATCGGCACCATCCTGTTGAACTATGTGTTGTAAATAAGTTCGTCTTCCTGAGAGATTAAATCTTTCTATAATAGTTCCGGAAGGAATACCTTTGAATATTCTTTCACCCCTCAATACAGGCCCTTTCACTATGCCGTCCATTCTGATCACTGGATTCAGGAAAATTTCATCCATAACCTTTCCTTCGGATTCCGGTAAAGAAAATCCAGCCAGATGTCCGATAGTAGGTGCAATGTCAATCTGCTCCCGTCTGTGCGCTGACTTGTGATTAACCTTTACCTGTGGCCCCCGGATCACACACATGATATGAGTGCATCCCTCGCAGGCATCGCCATGGGAACTGAAGTCCAGTGTATGGCGCCCGTGATCGTTTGTAATAAACAACGTAGTGGAATCCCTTAGAACCGGATCATTGAGAATCGCGCTCCATATATCTCCCACATAACCATCTATTTCTTTAATCTTATTTATGTATCCGCTTGAGTCCCCGGCATGCCCCATTGCATCAGGCCCCGCATAATTGATCAGCATAAGTGAGGGGTGATCTCTGAGGAGTTTCTCGATCGCAATCGCATGTGTCAGGCTGTCGGCCCTTAAACCGTCATCACCGCAATCGACGGTTGGAAGATATTTCCCGGACCAGAGAGGATCTGATGTATTACCAAGCACATTCAATTTCTCTTTGCAGCATAGCACCATGCATGAACCTGAATCGGCGCCAGTTTGCTTACGATAATGCTGGAATAAAGACGGTGAGGTTGGCAGCATGCTTCCATCATTGGTAATACACTGATCTGTACCAGTAGTGATTCGTGCGTGCCCGGATACTGTTTCAGTCAAGGATTCATGAGCCGAACCGGGCAAAACGGTTCTAAAATCAGTCAGCGTGGTACCCTGCAAGGACAGCGAGGCAATATTGGGAATATTTGTTTTGTCGCCCAGAGTTTCAGTTAACCGAACTCCATCCATTACCACTATGACAACATGGTTTGACGAATATGATTCGTGACTTAAAAGCAGAAAGCAAACCCATGATAAAAACAGAGTACGGATAAAGGAGATATCCCTGTTTTTATACATCTTTCTCATGTCATATTCCACAACAATCTGCGGCTCTAGGAGGTCAAGTCTGCTTCACCGGTTGATCTGACCAGAAGCACGGTCGGCAAGCCATCCGAAAGTGAACTGATTCTGTTTTGAAAAGATACCGCATCAGACTCTTCCGGAACCTCGAATCCCAGAAAGATAACGTTTGCATTTGATGAATGGCTACGGATCAGCTTTTCCAGGGGGTCACCCGAGAGAATCACCTGGATCGCGATGTTCATCCTTGATGATTCTATGAGGTTTTTCAACTCTTCTTCTGCATTCTTTCTCATGTATTCATTCTCGACAGCTCTAAGGATCCTTATCGAAGTACCTGACCACTGTGAATCCAGAGAGATCAGATATGCCAGGATGACCATCAGAGAGCCATTTCTCTTACCACTCCACCAGACATCAATTTTTCGTTTTTTCTGCTGAAGATCGGGCAATCCTCCATCTCGAACCAGCACAATACTCATGTTGAGCAGTTTAGCAGTCCGTAAAGACTGTACAAACGCAGGGGCCCTGTTTGGATCGGACGACCACCCAAACATCACCAGATTGGGTTTTATCGGCCCGATAGAAGTAACCTGAAGGAACTGATTGAGACCCAGATCAAAATCAGGAGTGACAAGCACGTCAGGAAAGGCTCTGATATGGTTTTTCCTGATAAATTCCTCGAGGTTTTCCATATACGCCCGTCGCTCCCTGATCTTCTCATGTAAATTACCGGAAAGCACACCGGCAATAGTCACGATTCCGCGCCCGCTTCCAAGCCAGTCGGCGTATCTTGTAAGTGTCAATCTGTTCTGCGGATTGCCGGAAAAAACGATTATAGTAGGACGCCAGTTCTTGGAATGCACCGGCAACTGGGCAAGGGTAAGGAGGTTATCCCTTGTCCTGGAGTAAAAAAATCCCCTGCGTGCATCACCGAATGATGCTACCAGTATGAATTTTCTGACATAAAGGAAAAGGCCAACAACCAGTGCCACCGCAGCCAGAGCAGCAGGAGCATCAACAAGAAACGCGGCGGCAAAACTGCTTACAGCGCCTATAAGCGCGGGTATCCAGTGAAACAGTTTGAATCGGGGCCTGAAAGAGGGATTACGGCTGAAAGATTCAATGAAGGCCGCCAGATTGGTAATCCCGTAAGTCCAGAGAAACAGCATGGTGACCATTGATGCAACCAGGTTTAGCGCCCCGCCCTCGTTTCCTTTTCCCGCAAAGTAAATCACTATAAGAGAGATCACCAGAGTAAGCCACAGGGCCCGTTTCGGTTCACCTGATTTTGAAACCTCTGCAAAAAAGTTAGCAGGTTTCAGCAGGCGATCCTGCCCAAGGGACTGAAGGATCCTGGGCGCTCCCATCATCGAGCCGATCGCACTTGAAAGTGTCGCGCAGAAAACCCCCAGTACAATCAGAAACCCGGTATGAAAAGGAGCCAGGGACATCAGGCTCTGATATGGTTTTTCAATCAGTGCTTCACGAGAGACCGATCCTCCAAGAAGCAGAATCTGAGCCACATAGACAGCTACTGCAACTCCTATTGCACCCAGTGTACCAAGAGGAATCGAGCGGGCGGGGTTTTTAAGATCACCAGACATGTTAACCCCGGCCATGATTCCTGTTGCTGCAGGGAAGTAAATCGCAAAAAGCTGCCAGAATGAAAACTTGCTTTCGTTAAACCTGGCCATGTTGGCATCAAAGAGGGCATGATCAAACTTAAGAGCTCCTCCGGCCAGAAAGGCAACTATAGAAAGACCAAGAGCTCCCATAATCACATATTGAACCTTTATGGCCCAATCAGCTCCTCTATTGGTTATAATAAACAGTACAACAGCAATAAAAAGGGATATGTACAGATAAAATGGCTTAAGAGCAGGAAACGTCATTATGAGAGATTCAGTAAACCCCAGTATATAAAATGGTACTGAAAGTGTCTGAGCAAGAAACAGCGCCAGGCCGATCGTCCCCCCGAATTCAGGCCCCAGTGTTCTTGATATAAGGAAATAGGCGCCACCGCCTTTGACATCTGTATTGGTCGCAATAGCGGAAATCGACAGACCGGTTGTTGTCGTTATCATTTTGGAAACAAACAGAATGAGTAATGCCTGCATGATTCCGGCATGACCCACAACAAAACCGGCACGCATGAACATGATTACGCCGAAAATGGTAAGTATCGATGGAGTAAAGACACCGGCAAATGTAGAAAACTTCTTTGGCTCAGAAGCGGTATTGCCGGCTTTCTGCTGAGAATTCTGTGTAGAATGAATAGCGGTCATTTGAGACATAAATTAAGTATAGTTTCCGGATAATTTTTAGGAAAGAAAATGAAAATCTAAGCAGTTCCGCGGTTTTTTACACCCATCTGACCATTGCGCCTTAGCCTGACGCACCTATCACCCCGTGTTGTCCACGATTGTGAAGGCAGGTATGGTCTTCACATTTCTAAACACCTTTGCGGCCGCACTGAAGAACTGTAGGTAGATTAAAACGGATTGTAGCCTGGAAGAATTCAAGAATGTTAGATTCGGTTAAATAGGGAACCGGAACATTTCACGCACTTTTTATCGCAAGGTAGGAAATCTTGCGCTGACAGACGTAAGCCCTTCGGGCCAGCGAAGCCTGAAAGGCTGATCTATCCCAGCGAAGGGCAACGCCCTGGAAAAGGGCAACGCCCTGAAAAGGCCCCCTTCCAGAAGACAGAAATCTTTTATCCTTATTATTTACTGAAGGGATATTACAAGGCCAGGCTCGCCATTACACTCTCAACAACCTTCTGCTCCACATGCTGGAAATTTTCTTCCGCAGGAAAGTTCCTCTTCTCCACTTCGGTTTTATACCCTGCAATCGCCTGCAGGGTAAGATTTCTGAAGTCCACAAACTTTCTGGCGTGGCGGAAAGTGCGTTCATCGGTTCCCAGTATATCATTTACCACCAGCACCTGCCCATCACACGATTCCCCGCTTCCGATCCCGATCACCGGCACTTTTACCCTCGAAGCGATAAGCCCGGCTATCTCCCGGGGAACTTTTTCAACTACAAAGAGCGCTGCCCCTGCTGCTTCCAGTACCGATGCACTCTCTACAAGATCTAATGCCTGTTGCAGTTCTTTTCCGAAAACCTGAGGCTTGCTGCCGTGAATCTGAGGGTTATAACCGATATGCGCACATACAGGGATGCCGCTTTCAGTAAGACAGGCAATGACGTTCTTTTTATCACTCCACCCCTCCACCTTTACACAATCGGCACCTTTATCGATGAAAAGCTCTGCATTCCGGCATGCCGTAAAAGGATCATCCGCCGATTTAAAAGGCATATCGACTATCAGATAGGCATCCTTTACTCCCCTTCTGACAGCACCAAGGTGATGAAGCATATCGCCCATGGTGACTTCCTGCTCACTTGCATATCCCAGCATATTAGTGCCTACACTGTCTCCTACCAGCACAGAATCTATTCCGGCCTCATCCTCAAGCCGTGCGGTAGGAAAATCGTACGCGGTCAGCATTGTGATGGGGATTTTGTTTACTTTTTTTGAATACAGGTATTCGAGTGTCTTTTTCATATATAGCCTCCATTCCATTACATAAATAATTAAAATAAATAGTGAGCTTATATATGATCTGTATTTGTTTTGTTTTTGTTTTCCCTTATTGATAATTCAGAAATTTTATGGAAGAGGGCGTCCCCATTACAAGCAATTCTTAAGAATCAGGAGTTTCTGGAAGAGGGCGCCCCCTCTTGCGCTCCAGCCCGGTTAGGAAACCGGTCTTCCGCTATCACCCCTTGTTGTCCACCAGTTGCGAAGGCAGGTAATTTCATCTCATTTGCAAACGTCCCTACAGCCGCACTGACGAACTGTAGGTAGATTAAAACGGGTTGTAGCCTGGAAGAATTCAAGCATGTACTATAGAGTCGCAAGTAAAGAGTTACAAAGGATACATTCGTATTTTAATGAGAACATGTACTTATTGAACGTATCGTAATAGCATGCACCAAAAATGGTCAATCGAAAAAATGACCATTTCAGATGTTTTCTATTATAAAGCAATAACATTATTCTCATTCACAACCCAGACACGTTATATTCACCGGACTCACAGTGCTGATTCCGGGAGGCTATAAAAAATTTTAATCTACCACCAGTTCGCTACTGCGGCCGCAAGGGCGTTTGCAAATGTGATAAACATACCTGCCAGCACAACTGGTGGTCAACAAGGGGTGATAGCGCAAGACCGGCGTCTTCGACGGGCTGGAGCGAAAGAGAGGCACCCTCTTCCAAAAACTCTTTATTCTTTATTATTTATGGTATTGGGGACACCCTCTTCCAAGAACTCTTTGTTCTTAATTATTTCTGGTATTGGGGATCTCACCTTCACAAAAATCCTATTTTTTGCAACGATTTCTAATCACACCTAATCTGCGCTCCCCAGTGCAATCCTGATACCCGCACCGCCGCTTAGAACAAATTTGTTGCCGGGCAGAAGCTGCCACTGAGGTGCAATCTCGCCAAAAAGGCTTATTGGCAGCCTGTCGAAAATATAGGAGAGGCCCACAGGAAGCCGCCCGCCTATAAACCATTCATTTCCGATGCGTAAAGCAGGACCTAATCCGATGTATATGGGTAGAACTCCATTTTCAAAATCAAACTTTAAAAAATGCAGGATGTAGTCGGCGTGAACCTCAAATACCCCATTTTCTGTAAATGACCACGCAACCGAAGCATCTGCGGCGCTGAACTGATTATACCAGAGCTTTACGCTTAATCCAAGCGGTTCTCCCAGAAGAATCCCCGCCTCAAACCTGGGGATCTTACTCTGTGCGAGAGCAGATTGGCTGAAAACCAAAGCACAGGCCAAACAAAGCAATGCCTTTTTCATAAAATACCCCGGTGTTTATGAAGAACATGCCGACCTACCTTTTATTTCTAAATGCATTAATGCAATTTTCGCGCCAGAGGTTCAGAGTGGACGGACTACTTTTATAATTTCAGCAAAAAAGAAAAAAGTTGTCCGCCCCGTCCCTGATGAGCGGTTTGATCCTGATGAGGAGTCCATTTAAACGGATATGTCGTGCAAAAATGTAAGTACCATGGATCAAAAAAATGCCCGATCTCAAAAGCTGTCAATCAGTTGTAAATAAGGGAATCCCGGTACGCTTTGGAAAAATGCCGAACGCAGGCAAAGTACTCCTGAAGCATTCATCAATGAACTCAAAGGAAAGAGAGATACCTGAATGGAAAAGACCCGGACTGCAGCCCGAATCATCATAGTAGATGACATGATTCAGCTTACCGAGGTCATTGAGAACATTCTCAGGGACAATGGATATACAAATTGCAAATCTTACGATGATCCCGAAGAAGCCCTCAAAGATATCATTGAAGACAGCAACGTGGGGCTGATTATCACCGATTTCCGCATGCCCCAGATGAACGGAATAGAGCTTCTGGACAAGGCGACAAGAATCAGCAGAGAGCTCAAAGGCCTCATTGTTTCAGCAGAGACATCCCAGGTATTGGCTAAAAAACCGGGGTATCCGGTTATGGAAAAAGGAGAGTATTCAGGGATTGTTAACTATGTAAAGGGTGTTTTGAGCTGAATGAATTATTTTCAGCCGCCCGGAATCAAATTTTAATCTGGTTTACATTAGCATCACTCTACAAGTGATCAACAGGGTGATAATGCACGTAAACTTTACGAACCATATCCATTCTATTGAGGAGATGAGTCTCGATATCGTGGGCAATTCTGTCACCCTTATAAACAGTTATGTTTCCATCAACACAAACTGTGATATTTACCATGAAAAAAGGTCCGAACCGGTGAGCATGAACACACTCTACCTGCCTAATTCCCGGGAAACCCTTGAGATTGCTGCGAATATTATCATCTATTTCATGACTCGGTACTGTATCCATCAATTCCGCTGAAGATTCCCGCAGGATGTCAATACCGGTTTTGGTAACCAGAACAGCCACTATGGCTCCTGCCAGTGGATCAACCCAGGGTATCCCTGCCAACCCGAAGACTATTCCTATGCTTACACCTGTGGATGCAAAGATGTCGTTACGATGGTCGCGGGCAAGAGCAGAAACCGCAATGCTTCCGGTTTTAGCCTCCGCACTTTTTGCATTGAACATCAGAACCGTTTTAATGACTATTGTAAATAAAGCCACCGCGAGAGTGAATCCCCGGACAGGGCTGATCTCAATTGTCCCCGTATATTGATCAAACGCTGTATTTACAGAATCCCAGAATATTGCCAGTCCGGTAGTGATCACAAACGCCCCCACCACAACTGCGGCAATACTCTCAAACTGATGATGCCCGTAGGGGTGCTCAGTGTCAGCCGGTTTCCCTGAAAAGGCTACAAATATTCTCACTACGATAAAGTAAATGACATCGGAGAGCGAGTTGACACCGTCAGCTATAAGTGCCTGGCTGTGGCCCAGTATTCCAGTAGAAAGCTTTGTAATTGCCAGAACCGCATTTGCCCACAGACCAAGATTTACCACCCGGGCAGTTCTCGCCTGGCGCTCTTTTACTTGTAAACTGTTGGCAGTTGAAAGCAGGTCCGTTTCTACAGGGGGGTTCTGATTATCATTTTCCATATCAACGCTGATTTCTAACTGACAGATTTATAATATATTTGTTCTGGTAAATTGCGGCACCAGACACCTGCTTTTGATGTACCTGGTTTTTATTTAATCTACCCAAAATGTCAAGCAACTGAAAACTAGCATCAGATCCTACAACCTGCTTATTAGCAGAAAACCCCACCGCCTTACTTATTACGCCATTGTCATGTGAACGGAGTATGAAAATGAACTTACCAAATGACGCGGTGTCACCACCACCTACTTTGAATTTAATGAAAAAAGCCGAATCCTGGTCAAATGGTGCATAAAAAGCAACAAAAGAAATTGTATCACATTGTTTATCCCAACCAAAGATACTCAGATAACGCCATGAAGTATCCATCTGTCCAATTTCAATTTTTTGTGAACCTACGGTAACTACAGGAACGGTAAATTGTGGTGTACTATAAAGATTAGTTGAGAAAAAAACAGTATCACCCAGATGAGCCGCGTCTTTACATAAATAAAATGATAATGTATCACCGGCATAAAACGGGCCATACCCGGGAGTTGTCAATTCCCAACGTACAGGCCCAGACTGTGCGAAACATAACCCGGTAAACAGCAGAAGCACAGATAGTCTTTTCATATGTCCACCCACCAATAAATGGTATAAGAGAAAATAAATACAGTGAAAGGTTATGAAGTAGAATATTACACATCACTGTTTTAGCCCATTCCGGTTACCCTTCTGTTTACATGCACAACTGCCCGGGATTGCAGTGACTTTGACAGCTGGATTATAGGGATAGAGCTCATTCATATAATCCCATGAAGGTGTCGCGGTGTGCTGAAATTCAACTAACTATGATCAGCTTGTAAATAAGATATACTTCGCAACTGATTTAGTCATCTCTCCGGAAATTATTTTGATCAGATGGCGCTTTTAAGTCTGCACAATATATCTATTGCATTCGGTGGAACTCCCCTGCTTGATAATATCTCCTTTGAAATCAATAAGGGACAAAGAATCTGTATCCTCGGACGCAATGGCACCGGGAAATCCACTATGATGAAAATCATAGCGGGAATAAACGCCCCGGATTCCGGAGAAGTGATAAAAGAAACCGGGACACGGATTGCCTATCTGCCCCAGGAGATTCCCGAAAATGTTGCCGGAACGGTTTATCAGACAGTAGCAGGGGGCGCGGGCCCTGCCGGAGAACTTCTGGCAGAACTCAATTCCCTGCAAAGCAGCGGCGAAAGGGAAAAAACAACACAGCTTCACCAATCAATCTCTGAAGCTGACGGATGGCAGGTACAAAACGTTATAGAGCGGGTTTTAAGCCTGAGCGGACTTGACGGGCATGCTGAGTATTCTTCTTTGTCGGGCGGAATTAAAAGAAGGGTGTTCCTGGCCCGCGCGCTTGTAAAAGAACCTGATCTTCTTCTGCTTGATGAACCTACAAATCACCTGGATATCGAGTCGATATCATGGCTTGAGTCTTTCATACTGAGCTCAGGAATCACCCTTTGCTTTGTAACTCACGACAGGAAACTTTTAAAAAGGCTGGCCACAAGAATTGTTGAACTTGACAGAGGCATAATATTCGACTGGTCCTGCGATTACGCCACTTTCCTGGAGAGAAAACAGGCTCTGCTTGATGCCGAAGAGAAGGCCTGGGAGCTGTTTGACAAAAAACTCTCCCAGGAAGAGATCTGGCTTAGAAAAGGAATAAAAGCCCGGCGCACACGCAACGAGGGCCGGGTCAGGGCTCTTAAGAGGATGCGCCATGAACGAAGCCTCCGGCGCCAGCGCAGCGCAACCGCAAGCATGGAGATAAGTGAAGCGCAGCGCAGCGGCGTAAAAGTTCTTGATGCACGCCAGGCCTCTTTTTATTATGGAAACAGGGCAATTATAAGAGATCTCAACATCACCATCAGCCGGGGCGACAGAATCGGAATTATCGGTCCCAACGGATGCGGCAAAACCACTCTCCTGAATCTTCTCCTTGGAAACATTTCGCCCGACCAGGGGACAATCGAGAGAGGAACCAATCTTCAGACAGTCTACTTTGATCAGCATCGAGCCGTCCTTGATCCCCAAAAAACGGTATGGGAAAATGTGGCTCCAGGCGGCGGAGACACTGTCTTTGTCAACAATTCCCCCAGACATGTGATCTCGTATCTGAGAGATTTTCTCTTTACATCAGACCGCGCCAATTCACCTGTAAAGCAACTGTCGGGAGGAGAGCGAAACCGCCTGATGCTTGCCCGCATGTTCACCACCCCCTCAAACCTTCTTGTTCTCGATGAGCCCACAAACGACCTTGACACCGAAACACTGGAGCTGCTTGAAGATCTTCTGGGCTCATATTCAGGAACTATTCTGGTTGTAAGCCATGACCGCGAATTTCTCAACAACGTGGTGACATCGCTGCTGGCGTACGAAGGAGACGGGTTTTTCAAAGAATTTATCGGCGGCTACGATGACCTTCAGGAACAACTTGCAACACAAAAACCCGCCGAAACTTTCAAAAAAGCGAAGCCCCAAAAAGAGAGCCCCCCGTCTCAACGCAAACAGAAACGGACATTCCGGGAAGAACAGGAGTTTAAAGCCCTTCCAGGCCAGATTGAAAACTGGGAAAACCAGCTTAATGAAATAACCTCCAGCATGGCGGACCCTCAGAATTACAAAAAGGCCGGCTTTGCAGCTGACTCGGCCAGATTAAGTAAGGAACTTCAGGAGAAGATCGAAGCAGCCTATAAAAGATGGGAAGAGCTCGAAGAAATAGAGAAAGCCAATAATAAATAATCAGCTTACGGTAAGAATTCATAACACCTCATGTCCTGTTTGTTTTTTGTTGACATGCCGGTTCTGCGGGCTGACAGGAGAATTGATTTTGCTGTTGGCAACTGGTCTCCCGCAAAAATCAAGCGCTCAATTTCTTAACCGTTACATGTCCTTAACGGTCTTTTTGCCTTACATATGCATTAAATTAATAGACTCAGGTATTAGATATGTATATATATCTTCATCCTTTTTTTCCAGCGCTACATTACCACTCATTGGTGTAGCTAACCATCAGGATGGCCGGTCCAGGCCAAAATGACCAGCCGGTAAATTGCAAGTAATTTGAGGACATGACAGATCAGAAGTTTATTGAATATCAGTTTCCCAGCCTGAAAATCTTCACCTCACGGCTGTGGACCCCCTCAAGATCCCTGTTGACATCAATCCATTCATCTGACAAGATTTCCAGATTTTCTTTCGGTGCAAAGGGCCTGCTTCCATCGGCAATTATCACCTCTGCGCCGTCTCTTATAAACCGCTGCAGAAGAGAAAGCATCGGTGAAGATTTAGAGCGCTCATAAAACATATCCACTACAAATATCAGGTCAAAGATCTTTTCAGTCGGCTTTTCAAGAAGGTTGCTCTGCTCGATTTCAGGAGAAACATCGTTTGCCGAAAAATCCTTCTGTGCAATATGGAGAGCAATGGGATCGATATCATTTGCAACCACATTCATGGCACCGGCTTTCAGTGCAGCGATACTTACAACCCCGCTTCCGCATCCCAGATCCAGAACTCTTTTCCCTCTGACCAGATCTTTGTTGGATAAAATATACCTGGCAAGTGATTTGGCTCCGGGCCATACAGATGCCCAGAACGGCACATCGCACTCGCTTCCCTGCTCCAGTTCAAGAGCGTCCCAGAACCGGAAAAAATCCGGGGCCTGGTAAACCAGTATTTCAGGGCATGTACTCACAGGCGACAATGGAGCAAATTCATTAAGCAGTTTTTCTGATGGCGGCTTCACTAAATTAAACTAACTGCGGGGAAGAGGTTTATCAACCGTTTTTTAATTCTACCCGGGTAGACTTTATTTTGCACAATAATTGCAACATATGAAATAATCATTGCGAATTATTCGTATATTGGGTATAATACACATAATTCGTTTTATTGTTACAATTGGAGGTTTTTATGGTGCATATACCTGTTAGTGAGTTCAAAAATGAGATCGCGGAGACCTTGAATAAGGTGGTATATGCCGGAGAACGTGTTGCACTGCAGAGGCACGGCAAGGATGTCGCGGTATTGGTTTCAATGAAAGAACTTGAGATTCTTGAAGAAATCGAAGAATTGGAAGATGAAATAGATCTCAAGGAAGCACTGAAAGCCTTAAAAGACCTCAAATCCGGCAAAGATAAGATTGTTTCATGGGATGATGTCAAAAAGGAGTTTGGCATTTAATGCCCTATACCATTCAGTTCAAGAATTCAGCTCTTAAAGAGCCTGTTTTCCCACCGATTGTCTTATGCGCATGGATGCGCTCAAGCTCTTTATTATTTCCATATAGTTTATATCTCTGCCATTATTCAAGATAAAGATTTTAAAACGCAGAGCATTTATACTTTGTGTCCTCATTTTTCACCTTTGCGATTTTTCCTCTGCGTACTTTGCGCACTCTGCGTTTAAATCCGCTCTTTATTCCTGCCTATTACTCTGTAAAGCCGTCTACTACTTCGGGATAAGAGTTAAAACGCAAAGCGTTTATACTTTGCGCCCTGTATTTATTTTTTCTCTGCAAACTTTGCGCACTCTGCGTTTAAATTCCGATCCTGTTTCCGGTTCATTTCTTCTATTAAACCGTTTACTATCCGCTCAACTCCATCTTTCAGTTTTTCAACATGAAAATTAATAATTAGTCCCGGTTTTTTATGGCGGACCCTCAGAATTACAAAAAGGCCGGCTTTGCGGCTGACTGAGCCGGATTAAGTAAGGAACTAACTGCCGCCGGCATGATACGGTCGATATTACAGAGAAAATTACCACGGGCCTGGACAGAAAGACCGCTAAAAAACAGAACTATCTCACGAGCGGGAGCAAAATGGTTTTCTTCAGTATTCATATTATTTTATGATGAATTTACTGTTACTTTATTATAAGATGACAGGTATTTGATAGAGGAAACGGAAAAAGCGTCTAAATCAGGAGGATTCATGCCAGAGCGTTTAGTGATAATAGGTTCGGGTCCGGCAGGACTGACTGCCGCTATCTATGCTGCACGTGCAAATATGCAGCCTGTTCTGTTTGAAGGGTTTCAGAGCGGCGGGATTCCCGGAGGACAGCTGATGATCACCAATATGGTTGAAAACTTTCCCGGCTTCCCTGAAGGAATTTTCGGTCAGCAGCTCATGGCCAACATGCGCCAGCAGGCCGTCAACAGCGGCGCCCGTCTTTTAACCGAGGATGTTTTAGAAATAGATCTGAACTCTTATCCTTTTAAAATTCTGTCCATGTCTGAGGAGATCTATACAGCCGATTCAGTGATCGTTTCCTCTGGAGCCACCGCAAAGAGACTCCCGCTGGAATCTGAAGTAAAGTTCTGGGGAAGAGGAATTTCAGCCTGCGCGGTTTGTGACGGAGCCCTTCCTGTATTCAGAAATAAAGAGCTGGCGGTTATCGGCGGCGGAGACACTGCTTTGGAAGAAGCGATGCACCTGACTCAATTTGGATCCAAAGTCTACATTATTCACAGAAGAGATGAGTTCCGGGCTAGTAAAGTGATGCAGAAACGGGTCCTCACTCATCCTAAAATTTCTATCCTCTGGAACAAGACAGTTGATGAGTTCCTTGGTGAGACGCGCCTGAACGGATTACGGCTCAAAGATACGGTGACCGGAGAATTCTCGGAGATAGCCGTAACCGGGGCATTTGAGGCAATCGGTCATCAGCCCAACACATCGTTTCTTAAAGGACAGCTTCAAAAAGATGAACAGGGGTATATAAAAACAGCTCCCGACTCGACAAAAACCAGCATCGAGGGACTCTTTGCGGCCGGCGATGTGCAGGACCCCCACTACCGTCAGGCTATCGTTGCCGCAGGAAGCGGCTGTATGGCCGCAATCGAGGCGGAACGGTGGCTGCAGGAGAGAGCAGGAATTTGAAATTTTTCATTTTACATTAACCTTCTGATCCGTCATGCCCGGGTTGTTTTATCGGGCATCCATCCTTTTGACGTTTCTTAATGTGACAGATGACAGAAGGTGAACTTGACACAGAATACTACATTTGCAAAATTCTATTTTGCAAATGTAGTGTTCCTCACCACCAGAACCCCTTCTATCTCCACTGAGTCATGATTCCTGTGTTTGTGGAAAGATGGGTTTACGAGGTGAGAGAGCATGAGCTGGACAAGACCGTGTATGTTGAAGTTGTATGATGTCAATCCGCGCCGGAAAGCCTCGAATGTATCATCAAAACCGGCTACCGCGATTCTTCTTCCAGTGTGCTCTTTTAGATAGTCAAGTGCCATAAACGCCACAAGATCATTTGCGCATACCCAGGCTGAACAATCGGAGTTTGCCGCCTTTGCAAGCAGAGGACGGATAAAGGTCCTGATCGCCTCATCGTTGAGAATCCTTGAAAGATGGGGCCGCAGTCGGGCCGCGGCACGACGAGCCAGGCCATGGGAGCTCTGAGGTGACATGATCTCCTGAAGAAGAATCTCTGAGGGCTTCAGCGCATACCTGAACTCATAGGGATACTCAAACTCCCTGAGCGTGAAAGGATGTACGGCGGCTCCGCTTCCCTGCCTGTCAAATATCTCCTGCAATCCGTACAGACGTGCCCTTGACCAGTCTGATTTGTGAAATGGAGAGATATAGGCCACATTTGAGTGGCCATGCTGAAGGAGGTACGATGCCAGGCTGCGGGCGGCATTGGAACCCGTAGCAATCGAAAAAACCTTCAGCCCCCGGTTCTTCCCTGCCGCGGTGCCCATATGAAGACGGGTTCCCTCCTGAAGCACCGCGATGGGTTTCTTGAAAAGATCTATCTGGGAAAGTACTTCAAGATAAAGCTCATTTGGACTCTCGGCCCACAGAAGATAACCAAGCACCGAATCATCGGACCTGAGGCGGTCAAAAGTTTTACCGTTCTGATCAGAAAAAACCGCTTTCCCATTGACCCTTGTATACCTTATGATATCCAGACGCACTTTCATCTGCGAGCATAAATTTTCGCAGACCCTCAGGAACTCCTCCCCCCATGGGGCCCTTGTCTGAAGTTCCAGAGCAGGATCCGACCAGCCCAGAAGAACGATTGATGAGTGGGTTTTACCGGGAGAAAAAGAAATTACCCTGTAGGTTCTGTGTTCCGGCTGTATTATCCCTTCTACTACCAGGCTGTCCAGTGCCTTACGAAGGGTCTGATGACTCACGCCATAATGCGCCTTGACCTCTTTTAAGGTGGGCATCAGGGTTCCTGACGGGAAGCGGCCGGTAAGGATATCCTTGTGGATGCGGTCCCTCAACCCCAGCCACCCTTTGCGCAGGGCATTTATCGGTTCCTCAAAATTGATACTTACACGCGTGCCGCTCCCCTGAATAACCTCCAGCGTTCCCTCTGATGCAAGCTGGTTCACCGCCTTCCACATCGGTACAATACTGACACGGGCTGACTCAGCCAGCTGACTAATGCTTGGAAGAGAATCGCCGGGCTTCCAGTACTTTTCCAGCATCTGCTTAAGGTACTTAAGCGCTTTTTCTTTTGCGGGGGAGATCTGTGCCATTTAAACTTTTCTCAGGTTGTGGTTCTGAAAATATACAACTGTTATCAATCTTATATAGTGTCAAATTAAATGTGATAGGTTGGGTCATGAATGTATCTTTCCCGATCCCCCCCCCCGAAAATTAGTTTGTTTAAATAGATGCTTTACATGGTTTTATACCATGGATGCAAATTGAAAATGCTGTGCCTTTGAATATAAAGAATGGAATTGATGTTACACGTAATTTTATAAAAGCATCTTTAGATGCTATTTTTGCATATCCTTTCGGTGCGCTTTTGAGTTAAAGTCCGCTTTTCATTTAAATTAAGCTCACTCCATAGCAATTGTCAATTGAAATATCTTCTCCTTTCGTTACATCCATATCAAGATTAGCCTCTCTGACGCAACGGTTC